>CBDVCJ010000122.1:0-10941 GCA_965372445.1 uncultured Thermoplasmata archaeon
TCACTATCATTAACTCTTGCACGAAAATCATAGTTACCAAATAACGCATCAAATGGTATGTTAAAAGAACATTCCCATCTCTCATTAGTATAAGTTGGATTATTTAGATAGGCTTTATCCCACGATATTTCAAATGGGTCTCGATATTCTAATTCTATTGTAAGATTTTTTTCGATATCTTCAATATCTGTTGCATTTATCCAGATCGATATTGAATCCCCCAATAAGGCTGAATTATTCGATATTGAAATATCATCGATTTCAGGTAGGTTATTTAATACCAATAGGGAGTGAATTAAATTAAACCAGCCACTAAAAGATCCATCAGTATCATTATATCTTACCCTAAAATCATATAATCCTAAAGCTGCATTTTTAGGCGGTGTGAAACTTACTTCCCATCGAGAGTTTTGGTATTGTGGATTTGAAAAATAAATATTATTCCACACTTGTTCGTTTGGGTCTCGAAACTCAAAATGTGGGGTTAGGTTTTGCTCTAGATCTTCTATGTCAGTGCCATTTGAATATAAATAAACAGAGTTGGTTCTTAATACCTTTGGTTCAGAAATCATAAGATCCAAAACATTGGGTAAATAATTTATTTTTATTTGTAATTTAAGCACAAATACATCACCACCATTAAATGTCATGTCGTATGCACCAGTGGTATTTGGGAAATCTGATGAGCTTGTATACCCTGTCACATACGCATTGTCGCTGGAATCGATTGCAATACCCAAACCATCATCCCAATCATTTCCACCAATGAATGTTGAATATAAAAGTGCTGAGCCTGTAGGGTTTAACTTCAGTACAAATACATCCATATCACCATTATGTGTCATATCGTATGCACCAGTGGTGTTTGGGAAATCAAATGATGCTGTTTTTCCAGTTACATACGCATTGCCGCCGGGATCGATTTGGATCCCGGAACCAGTGTCCCAAGATCCCCCTCCAATAAACGTTGAATATAAAAGTGCTGAGCCTGTAGGGTTTAACTTCAGTACAAATACTTCCCCCGCTCCATTATGTGTCATGTCGTATGCGCCAGTGGTATTCGGGAAATCGGTTGATACTGTCCACCCTGTCACATACGCATTGCCGCTGGGGTCGATTTGAATCCCTTCACCTCTTTCATATCCTAAACTCCCGCCAATGAATGTTGAATATAAAAGTGCTGAACCTGTAGGGTTCAACTTCAATACAAATGCATCATCATTCCCACCATTGTAGGTCATGTCGTATGCGCCAGTGGTATTTGGGAAATCTGATGATTCTGTCCACCCTGTCACATACGCATTGCCGCTGGAATCGATTTGAATATCGTTACCATAATCGGATGAACTCCCACCAACGAATGTAGAATATAAAAGTGCTGAGCCTGTAGGGTTCAACTTCAGTACAAAAACATCATAATTCCCACCATTGTAGGTCATGTCGTATGCGCCAGTTGTATTTGGGAAATCTGATGATCTTGTATACCCTGTCACATACGCATTGCCGCTGGAATCGATTTGAATCCCGCGACCAATATCCCATGAATTTCCACCAATGAATGTAGAATATAAAAGTGCTGAGCCTGTAGGGTTTAACTTCAGTACAAATACATCACAAACCCCACCATTATGTGTCATGTCGTATGCACCGGCGGTACTTGGGAAATCTGATGATTCTGTATATCCAGTTACATACGCATTGCCGCTGGAATCGATTTGAATATCGTCACCATAATCGGCTGAACTCCCACCAATGAATGTTGAATATAAAAGTGCTGAGCCTGTAGGGTTCAACTTCAGTACAAATACATCATTCCCACCATTATGTGTCATATCGTATACACCAGTGGTATTCGGAAAATTGGATGAGCTTGTATACCCTGTCACATACGCATTGCCGCTGGAATCGATTGCAATACCCTCACCATTACCTCCACCAATGAATGTGGAATATGTTAAGGGATCAATAACGAGGTCTTGATCACGATTGTATTTACCTTCAATCTCGAATCCATATGTCATATGATTTAAGATCTTAAATTTACCGTTAATCTTGGTGTTACCATTCTTAGTATTTTGGTATATAAAAAGCTCAGTATCTACTATTAAACCAACCTCTGTACAGATATTGAGTGTACCAGAAGATTCAATAAATAGATCTTGCGCACCTTGATATTTTAATCTAATATCGTTCGGCTCTCCACCAGGACGGACAATAAAATCATACTTCAATCCATTCTCATTAGAATAATATTTTAAATCTATATTATCATATATATTCTCATAAATTATTTCATGATAATTAGGAACTTTAGTACACCATTTATTAGGATCATTGCCATAAAAGAAATTACTTCTGTGTGGTAATTGCCCAATTCCTTCTGGTTCGACTTTGTTGCATCCCTCAAAATTCAGTTTTAATACAACGCGTTTTCTAGGCTCGAAATTTTCGATTCCGTGACGCTTAAAATGAGATGGATATATGGACTCTGGATTTGCGACTTTTTGCTCCTCAATAATTTCAAATACTACACCATCCTCTAAGAACCAAACCCCTTTCCCCTGGATATAATAGTGAACCGAATCATTCCCAACCTGACCTTGATTTTCAGTAAAGAAACCGTCAAGTCTATTGATATTTTGTAATATCTGTTGTTCCTGAGCGTTATTAAAATCTTGACCTATTACGGGTTCGGAAAGCACTTCGATTTGGCTCCAATCGATACCTCCGTTACTGCGAGATTCAGAGCCTTGATCCGATGTGCGGCTCGAGTCGTTCTCAGGATTTGTAGCAACGAGCCCGCAATTGCTGCCCATAATTAATACACTTAAAATTAGCATATTTACTATAATAATAGATTTGAGTTTTATTGACAAATATTTTGCCCCCTTCTTAATATTGTCAACATTATCATAATTATATATTATAAACATTATCATTGATTTAGAAATGTTGAGATTGAAATTGAACATTTAGTAATGGTTTCAGAAGAATATTTAAATAAATGCTTTCAACCTAACTTTATACTTTATTGGTGAAGTATAAACCTCCTTTATACACATACTGGCCATTCATTCTAAATTTAGCTTTATTTTGATTATTTAAAATTAATATATTTGAGCTAAACGCATACAAAAATTATAAATTTTAAATTCAAATTCTTTTGGTTACTTCCAATATATATCTAAAAAATGTAGTATAGATACATTTTTAATATAATGAAGTAATTAGCTACAAAATCTTTATCCAAAAGGGTATAGGGAGAAGAACATGATAAAAGACCCAACAAAATATTTACTTACTTCTGAGCTTTTCGATAGATATGAAAAAAACCCAATTCTAACTGCTACTGAATGGCCTTATCGTGCTAACGTTGTTTTTAATGCAGGAGCAACGAAATTTAAAGATGAAGTTATTCTGTTAGTACGTGTTGAGGATATGTCCGGCTTTTCTCATTTAACTATCGCTCGTAGCAAAGATGGTAAAACTAATTGGAAAATTAACGAATGCCCAACACTAGAACCAGAACCTGACACTTACCCTGAAGAAGTCTGGGGTATCGAGGACCCACGAATCATATATTTAGCGGAAAGAAAAGAATATGCTATAACTTATACAGCTTACTCCTCTGGTGGTCCACTTATATCTTTAGCTATGACAAACGATTTTCAAAATTTTAATAAGAAGGGAGATATTATGCCGCCGGAAGATAAAGATGCGTCTTTATTTCCGTATAAATTTAATGACCGTTGGATATTAATTCATCGTCCTGTGCCTATTTTTACCGGTCCCAAAGGCCATATATGGTTTTCTTACTCTCCTGATCTCAAACATTGGGGTGACCATAAAATAATATTAAGAGCAAGAGATGGTGGGTGGTGGGATTCTGAAAAGGTAGGTTTAGGCCCGCCACCGATAGAAACTGATGAGGGCTGGCTGATTATCTATCACGGTGTAAAAAGAACCCCCTCAGGAAGTCTTTATAGATTGGGGTTAGCTTTATTAGATCTAGAACATCCTGAAATAGTTATACATCGTAGTGATGAATGGATTTTTGGGCCTAGGATGATGTATGAATTAATGGGTGAGACATCAGGTGTGACTTTCCCATGCGGCGCTATTTTGGATAAAGATAAAAAAGAATTATTAATGTATTATGGCGCCGCTGATACTTGTATTTGCTTAGCAGTCGCTAAGTTAGATGAAGTTATAGATTATATTTTATCATGCCCGGAGGGATAGTATGGTTTTGGAAGATATCTCTAGCTCATTACAGGTAGCTTTTATTTCAACCTATATACCTCGTCAATGCGGTATTGCGACTTTCACTAACGATCTTGCCAATGCCGTTGCTAAACATATGAACACCACACTTGGAGTGGATGGTAGAGTTAAAATTATTGCAATGAATGATAATAATAAATATGAATACCCTGAAGAAGTCGCATTTGAAATTCGGGATCAATATGTAGTAGATTATCAAGAGGCAGCTAATTTTCTCAATGTGGCCCCTGTGGATGTTATATGTCTTGAACATGAGTTCGGTATTTTCGGCGGCGATGCAAGCTCTCATATTCTGGGATTATTGGAAAATCTTAAGAAACCTGTAATCACAACTTTCCATACCGTATTGAAGAAACCAAGTCCTATTCAAATGGAAGTGGTAAAAGATATATGTAAATACTCCAGTTATATAGTGATTCCTGCCAAAAAAGGTTTAGAATTCCTTAAGAATGTGTATGAAATACCACCAGAGAAACTTGTATTTATACATCATGGTACACCTGATGTTCCTTTTCTTGATCCTGCTTTTTACAAAGACCAATTTCATATGGGAGGAAGACGTGTAATTCTTACATTTGGGTTATTAGGTCCAAACAAGGGTTTGGAAAACATGATCAATGCACTTCCACCGATTGTGAAAAGCCATCCTGAAACAGCTTATATCATTTTAGGTGTAACCCATTCAGGTGTAAAACGTAGGGATGGAGAAAAATATAGAATATTTCTTCAAAGTTTGGTACGTGAGCATGGCTTGGAAAATAATGTATTCTTTCACAATATTTATGTATCTTTGGAGGAACTAAAAAAATATTTGATAATGTCAGATTTATTTGTCACACCTTATTTAAGAAAGGAACAAATGTGTTCCGGTACGTTAGCATATGCGGTCGCATGCGGTAAGGTTGTTGTATCTACACCCTACTGGTATGCTGAGGAGTTATTAGATGAAGGCAGAGGTGTGCTGATACCTTTTGGGGACACTGAAGAATTCAGTAAACAGTTAATCGCACTTTTAGATGATGAAGAGAAACGAAATACGTTTCGTAAAAATGCATATCAGTTCGGCAGAGAAATGATTTGGAATGAGGTGGGTAAACGATATTTAGAAACTTTTTATCGTGCGATTCAAGAGTATCCACAGGTAAAGGAGACTAAGAGGGTAACAGTTCCACGGTTCTCTCCACCTAAGGTTAATTTTAATCATCTTGAACTTCTAACTGATGATACTGGTGTATTACAACATGCAACCTTTACAATTCCAGGACGAAGTCATGGGTATACAACAGATGATAATGCACGTGCTTTACAAGCCTGTGTGATGAATTGGGGCTTATATAAAGATGAAAGTATATTGGCTCTATTACAAAAATATCTATCATTTTTAAATTATGCTTTTGATAAAAATTCGGGCCGTTTTCGAAATCATATGTCATATAATCGAGAATGGTTTGATGAAAAGGGTAGCGAAGATTGTCACGGTAGAGCTCTAATTGCTTTAGGCCATACAATTGTGTACCCGCCAAATGAGAATATATTGGTCTTAGCTACTAGAATGTTCGATGCTGCGCTACCAGCATGTCAGAGTTTTACATCACCTCGAGCATTGGCACGCGTTATTGTTGGGTGCAGTATGTATAATAAAATATTTAGTGGTGCAAGTGAAGTACGCAAAATGTGTGAAAATCTAACAAATCAATTAATGAGGCTTTATTCCGAGAATAGCTCGGAGGATTGGGGTTGGTGTGAGGATATTGTTTCTTACGATAATGCATGTATACCGGAGTCACTTATCATAGCTGGGAACTGGTTAAACAATGAAGAAATGCTCAATCAAGGCCTACGCTCCTTAGAATGGTTATTAAATATCCAGACCTCAGAAAAAGGACATTTATCTCTGATAGGTAATAAAGAATGGTACAAGCGCGGCGGTGAAAGATCAAACTTTGACCAGCAGCCAATTGACGCCGCAACACTCCTTAAAGCATGTTATAATGCTTTCATTGTTACTGGCGATAAAAAATGGCTAAATGGTGTTGAGAAAAGCTACGATTGGTATCTAGGAAAAAACGATAATAATGAAGCATTGTATGATTTTTCTACCGGCGGTTGTAAGGATGGTTTAACCTCATCAGGTGTAAATCAAAATCAAGGTGCTGAATCAACACTTTCATGGTTGCTTGCACTACATTATTTGATAAAATTGAATAGGGAAGAACGGAGAATTAAAAGAGAAAAAAAATCAGCAGAATAATACGATAATTATCAAATATGTAATAAAACATTATTTTTATAATATTATTATTTTAAAACCTAACTTAGACATATTTATAATTATTTTAAAATACTATTCCTTAATTATTAAATAATATGTTTAAATATATATTTTATTATAAGCTAACATGGCTTCCAACTAAATAGATGTGATATAACAATGAAAAAACATTATAATCTCAAGCCAATAGGCATCGTTCATTCTGACTTCACTACCCGTGAGGAAGTCTTGAATTCAAAAACAGCTGAAAATCTTGGCGAGCTCGATATATTTCAAGAGTACGAGGAGGGTTTAACAGACCTAGAGGGTTTCTCACACATCATTGTTATCTTTTGGCTGCATAAAGCATCGTTCAAATCTCTTAAAGTTCGACCTATCTACTTTCCTGAGAAACCACGTGGGTTGTTTGCTACCCGCCATCCCGATAGGCCAAATCCTATTGGTATTACAATTGTTGAGTTATTAGAGCGAAATGGTAATGTTCTAAAGGTAAAAGGAATAGATATGTTTGAGGGGACTCCAATTTTAGATATTAAGCCCTATTTAGCAAGAGATCAAAAGGGGGATGCCAAATTTGGCTGGCTTTCAGGTAAGAAAATATGACCATTGACATTATTTTAACCGCTGAGTAGCAGAATTCGCTGAATTAACTTCAGCGTCTTTAGCGTTCTCAGCGGTTATAAAATTTAGCAAATAAATTATTACATTTAACCACCCCCCATTGAAAATTATTAAATATAATTATTTGATACTTGTTTCATTATGTCAACTTGGAGATCATACCTGAATTCGGACCCTACGAATTGGTTAATAGAAGATGCTAACCCGTCGGTAAAATATTTCACGCTTATCGATATATTGGGTAAATCTAGTAGGAATTCCGAAGTAATTGAGGCTAAAAATTCTATTATGGACGAAAGTGTAGTACCAAAGATGCTGATAAAACAGAAAAAAGGGGGATATTGGGAAGAAGCGAAGAGATTTTACACCGGCAAATATAAAAGTACGGTATGGTCGTTAATAATTCTAGCAGAGCTTGGGGCTGATAAGGGCGATAAACGAATCAAGAGCGCATGTGAATTTATTCTTGAATGGTCACAGGATCGCCAAAGCGGTGGATTTGCACATAGAGGTACATCTCAAAACGGCGGAAACCACAGCGGTGTTATACCTTGTTTGACTGGTAATATGGTTTGGTGTATGATCAGATTTGGTTACCTCAAAGACCTGAGAGTTCAATCGGGCATAGATTGGATTACGACCTATCAAAGATATGATGATGGGGATAAACCGCGCCCCAAGGGCTGGCCGTATGATAATTATAAAAATTGTTGGGGCAAACATAGCTGCCATATGGGTATTGCAAAAGCGTTGAAAGCATTGGCGGAGATACCTGCTCAGGGACGAACTAAAGCTATCAAAGCCACTATAGTGCAAGGTGTTGATTATTTTCTCAAACATCATATCTATAAACAAAGCCATGACCTGAGCAAAGTATCTAAACCTGGTTGGAAAAGGTTGGGGTTTCCATTGATGTGGCAAACTGACATTCTGGAACTTTTAAATATTTTAACAAAGCTCGGTTACAAAGATAACCGCATGCAAGATGCAGTTGACATTGTTCTATCAAAACAGCGTGAAGACGGTCGATGGATATTAGAGAATACAGTTTCTAACCACTTTCAGGTCAACCTTGAGCGCAAAGGCAAACCTAGTAAATGGGTTACCTTAAATGCACTCAAAACGCTAAAAGCGTACTATGGCAAATAATTTCATTGAAGTTTTTTAGTCCTTGTTAGCCATATTTAGGGGTCGGGGGTCAAGGTCTAGGGATTAGGGAACCCTTTGCCCTAACTCCCTTGTCCCAACCTAGACCCTAGTCTCTAACCCCTTGCCCCTAAAAAATACTAACCCGGTAAATAAATCATCGCACTGCTCGTCGTAAAACACAAGCTTTCTCGACCGCTCTTCTCAACTGATATTATATCGGCATCACGCAGGATCTTCACATGATAATTGATCAACATTCTGTTCTTACCTATACTTTCTGAAATTTTGGATTGCGAGATACCAGGGCGTTCATTGACTATGCTTAGAATTCGTAATTGGATCGATGTCAGCGCGATTTTGAAATCGGTGCTTGCGCCGTACAGGAAAAACCTGCGATAATTACCGTCCTGGATGGATTTTACATATTCCTTTTTCTCCAGCACATTAAGGTGATATGATAGCGCGCCGGGCTGCATCTCTAGATCCCGCAGCAACTTGTTGAAATGCACGCCTGGGTTGGCCTTGACGTGTTCAAAGATATTTTTACGGTTGAGGTTGTCCAGCACCGATCTGCGCTTGAGCCTCGAATACGAAAACGCGCCGAGAAGTACTATAGCAATAAGGGCCCCTGCTAGCATCAACGGCCCATAGTCTTGCTCTTCTTTTTGTTTCGGTGTGGGTAGATCACCCAGCCCATCAATAGGTACAGTGTCAGGCAGGTACTGAGCGTTTAGTTGAAAGCCCGAGCCGCCAAGAATCAGTATAGGGTCCTTAGTCTCGTTATAGGGCATCCACGCGCCATTTTCATAAACGATCCTGGCGTTCCAGCCTGCGTATCCTGCCCCGGCTTCATTACCAATATCTTGAAGTGTTGCTTCCGTTAAACCCTGGATTATGGATTGGCTCAGCAGCCATTTAAGTTCGGTATACATTGCCTGGTCCCAATCCAAGGTCTCGGGGTCAAGATCCACTGTGGGGACTAGAATCATACCATTATGACTAGTGTTACCTGGGGTAGCTTCCTGCCATTCTGTGGGTATAACTAAACTTACGGACAAACCAACTATCCCCAGATGGGGCTCGTCGACCTCGTGAAGTATTACACCCAGGTCCTCATCGAAATGGCTGCGGTAGATGTAATAAAAACCAGTCAAATTAACTGTACCTGCTTCAATATGAGGTTCAAACCTGGCCAGATCGTATTCGAATTCTGATTTAAACAATAGCACTTCAGCTGCAAAATCGTTCTCTGGTAGGTCTGAGCCTTGAACCGAGGTTAGTGATGTTAAGATTAATAGTGCTAAGCAAATAGTTATTAAGACCGTGGTGCTGGATTGGTATCTGTGCGGACTGTTCACTTAATTTACTCCCCTTAGCATATTCGAATTTGACATTATTTTGATACTATAGAAAATTTTTCATCTCAATTTTTTCTGAGCTCTTTTTTTATTACATAATGTATCAGGCCAATTATCAATACAAATATTAAAATCCCGATTAGGATAAGGATCAGGAAATTATTGAATGTAGGTTCAAATAAATCGTCTCGATCATTTGATCTGCTGGTGATGTCTTGGGGGTTGGCATTAGGATTTGAGACCGGCGGATTAATTTCGGTGCTTGATGCCGGCTCGAGCGTGAAGTTCACATAAGTTATTTCATGTACGCCTACCAACTGATATTCACTCCCATAACCATTCTTGTCAACCGACACATTTTTCAAACAGAAACAGATGGGCACATTATCAAATGTATATTCACCGTCCGAGTTCGTGTACTGCGTGCGGAGCTCGTCATGGCATTTTAAGGTGACCAAAGCTCCTGAAATAGGTAAGTTTGTCTTGGCGTCTAACACGATCCCGGTAATTATTCCCCATAAATCATCATCATCTTCCGGCGGTTCTTCATCATCCGGAGGCTCCTCCGGCGGCTCCTCAGGGTCGTCGTCTTCCGGGGGTTCTTCGGGCTCCTCATCGTCCGGCGGCGTGTCCGAGGTTGGTGTCAACGAGAAATTTACATAGGTTATTTCTGAAACGCCAACTAATTGATATTCGCTCTCATAACCGAGCTTAGCCGCAGAGATATTTTTCAAACAGAAACAAATAGGTACATTATCGAATGTATATTCACCATCAGAATCCGTTAAATCTGTTCTTATCAAATCATGATACTTAAGTGTCATTAGCGCGGAAGCGAGCGGCTCGTCGGTTTCGGCATCCGTTACAATGCCTGTAAGAGTGCCATACATTGCACTATTAGATGTGCTTGTACCAATAGTTTGTAATGGTACAACCAAGATCACTGACAATATTATGCTTAATATTACTCCAAAAATCAATACCGGCTTTTTTAAGGTCCTACTTTTATTGTTTTTCATCTTATCTCACCTCTTAGATCGATAATATTACATTGCCTAGAGCATAAATAAAAAAATTGGTGCGCTTTTTTTACAATTATATAAACTATTTGGTACTGTTGCATAATTAGTAATTATGTAGTAATGGTGAGTAATCAGTGGTAAGTTTGGGGTGTGGTGTGTGGACGCTTCGCTTGTGGTAAATGGGAAGAAATTAGAAGCAAGAAGATGGAAGCTAGAGCCAATTAATCTCTATCTT
>CBDVCJ010000123.1:0-10750 GCA_965372445.1 uncultured Thermoplasmata archaeon
CAAATCCAACCTAATTCTGCGTTTCTGCGTTTCTGCGGTTTGAAATAGGGGGCGGTCGAATCCCGCATCCCGAATCCCGAGTATAGTCTTCTACCTTCAATAATCTTCTATCCACCATTATAAATCCTTATATATTATCTTACCCATTATACCCTTTCTCATATTGGGTGGCTTGAGATGCGTTGGCTCGTTGAAATCGTATATAATGAAGATGCTATAGACCCGTTGGGCGCGAATGTACAAGGCGATATCGGGGACCTGGGCATCAACAATATAGAATATGTAAAAACCTTGAGAAACTATATTATCGAAACAGCTTCAAATGTAACCGTCTCAGAGCTTGAGCGCGCCTGTCGGGAATTGCTGGCAGATACCCAGATCCAACATTATAGTTTTGTAAAAGTAGCAGACAATGTAGAATACAATGCCGAGCTGGCAACTAATCCCGAATTCTCTGGTGCATGGCTTGTTGAAGTGCGTAATAATCCAGGCGTAACTGATGCAGTTGGTGAATCTGCTAAAAAAGGTATGCAAATGCTCGGAATTAGCGGGGTCAATGCGGTCAAGACCGGTTTTTCTTATATTATCGGGGGCAACCTCTCCGAACCTGAATTAGAGCTAATTTGTAAAAGATGTTTAGCGAATGTGATAATACAACATTACAATTATAAGAAGATTAAGTAGACATTTATTGATATTGGCGGTAAAGCTATGGCGGCAACAATAGAAATTGATATTCTCAACGCAGATGGCGATAAATTACTACAGCTTAGCAAAGACGGTTTGTTGGCCTTGAACCTTGAAGAGATGCGCAAGATCCAAACCTACTTTAAGGATATCGGTCGCAACCCGACTGATATCGAGCTGGAAACGTTGGCTCAAAGCTGGTCTGAGCATTGTGTCCACAAAACTTTTAGAGGTCACATATTGACAGCTAAGGGTAAGGTCGATAATCTTTTAAAATCCACAATTATGAAGGTGACCCAAGACCTGAACCTTGATTGGTGCGTGTCGGTGTTTGAGGATAATGCCGGGATCGTTAGGTTTGACGATAAGTATGATATTGCGATGAAGGTCGAGACCCACAACCACCCGACCGCGCTCGATCCCTACGGTGGTGCCGGTACGGGCTCCGGTGGGGTATTCCGAGATGTGCTGGGCGTGGGTGCCAAACCGATACTCTCTACCGATGTATTGTTTTTCGGACCGCCGGATTATGATTACGACCTATTGCCAAAAGGTGTGATGCATCCAAAAAGGTTGATGAAGGGTTCTGTTGCTGGCATTAGGGATTATGGTAACCGGATGGGAATACCGACTGGGAATGGCGGTGTCGGTTTTGACGTTGGCTATATCGGCAACCCTTTGATCTATGCGGGGGTGGTCGGTATTATGCCGCATGGCAAATATGTACATAAACCCCAGACCGGCGATGCGATACTGCTAGTAGGCGGTAAGACCGGTCGTGATGGGGTCCATGGTGTGACTTTTGCATCGATCGAGCTTGACACCCAATCCGAACAGACCTCCTCAGGCGCGGTCCAAATTGGTAATCCAATCGAGGAGAAGAAGATCGTCGATGCAGTATTACGCGCCCGCGATAAAAATGATAAACCGTTATACACCGCCATCACAGATTGTGGTGGGGGCGGTTTATCGTCTGCAGCGGGTGAAATGGGCAAGGATCTCGGGATCGAAGTGGAATTGGAAAAAATCCCGTTGAAATATAAAGGTTTAAGATCTTGGGAGATTTGGATCTCTGAATCTCAAGAGCGTATGTTGCTTGCGGTGCCACCATCAGCACTATCACAAATATTAGAGATATTTGAACTTGAAAATTGCCCGGCAACGGTAATAGGCAAATTTCGAGATGATAAAAAATTGATATTAAGATCCAATGGTGAACAAGTTGCAGAATTAGATATGGCTTTTGTGCATAAAGGAGTACCGCGGGTCTCACGACAGGCGCTTTGGGTAAAGCCCAGCCAACCGGAACCCGACCTCCCCGAACAAGATGATTATACCGAGGAGCTGAAAAATATATTAAAAGCCCCTAATATTGCGAGTAAGGAATGGGTAATTCGTCAATATGACCATGAAGTTCAGGGCCAAAGCATAACCAAACCCCTTCAAGGCTTCAATTGTGACGGTCCCGGCGACAGCATTGTCTTAAAACCGCTCGAAATGAGCTGGCAAGGTGTGGTTGTATCCAATGGTGTCAATCCGAAATATTCCAATGATCCGTATAACATGGCATTATCCGCAATAGATGAAGCGATCCGGAATAATGTATGCAGTGGTGGCCGTCGAATTGCGATCTTAGATAATTTCTCGTGGGGCAACCCAGAGAAAGAGGATGTACTTGGCCAGTTACTGGCGGCTGCCCAAGCCTGTTATGAAGGTGCAATGGCTTATGGGACACCTTTTATTTCGGGTAAAGATAGTCTGTATAATGAATATATCCATGAAAATGGTGAAAGTGTTGCCATACCCCCAACGTTATTGATATCTGCAGTTGGGATAATACCCGATGTAAGAAAAGCCATTACCATGGATTTCAAGTCTCCGGGGAGTTTGATCTATGTGATCGGCGAGACAAAAAACGAGCTTGGGGGCTCACATTATTGGGATCAATATGGATATGTGGGTAATAATGTCCCGAGCATCAACCCCAAAACTGTAAAATCAACAGTCGCTTCAATCATCCAGGCGATAGATAGTGGATTGATAAAAGCCTGTCATGATTGTTCCGAAGGGGGGTTAGCAGTCGCCATTGCAGAAATGGCATTTGCAGGTGAGATCGGTGCCGAGCTCGAACTTGGCAAGGTTCCGGTTTCGGAAGAGGTTGCCACAACCTCCAGAAATGACGTTATTTTGTTCTCGGAATCCAATACACGATTCCTAGTCGAAGTATCACGTGAACATCAATCCGAATTTGAAAAAGTCATGAATGGTGTAAAATTTGGATCGATCGGCTCCACCACAAGCAAGCATAACAAATTAATGATTAAAGGTTTGAGTGGAGATCCAATAATAGGCGTTGATTTAACCGAGTTAAAGGAGGTTTGGAAAAGTACGTTTAAGTGGTAAGACTAGATTGGAGTTTCAGTGAGAAAGGCAAAAGACGGATGAAATATTATTGCCTCCTGCGGTAACTTGCTTCGCCAAGTTACCTCGCATTAAAAATCCCACTAGGATTTTTAAAGCGGAAGGGAAAAGACGAGAGGCGACGAATTTAGTCTTGGAGTCATGGAATCTTGGAGTCCGATAAGTTGTGAGTTGTGGTTATTTAGGTTATAGGTGATAGGGTCTGCTGTCCTCGCGTCCTGGGTCCTGCGTCCGTAGCCCTGAGTTTGGAGTCCTGTGTCCGGTTAACGAATATGACCTAGGACGATATAGCACTATATGACTAAGGACTTAGGACCGAATGGCAATATTGTATCACGGACCTCGGACGATACGGCATTAAATCGTTAAGGACTCAGGACTAAATGGCATTATATGACCAAGGACTTAGGACACAATAGTTATCGTCAAACACACAAGACACAACACCCAACTATTTAGACTCGTTTCGCCTATCGTCTGTCGCCTATCGCCTTTCCGTAGATAATCTAGAATCTCTAATCCACTATGTCAATCATATAACAATCTTACCACATACTACTTAGCCGAAAGGGAGTTAAGCAATGTCGACCAAGGTAAAGGCAGTAGTTCTTCGAGTCGAAGGTACGAACTGTGACCGCGAGACGGTCGAGGCGTTCGTGCGTGTCGGTGCTGAAACCGATCTGGTACATGTAAATGAACTTAAGAGAGGCCTCAAGGATCTGGAGAATTACCGGATCTTGGCCATTCCCGGCGGATTTTCGTACGGGGATGATGTGTCGGCCGGTATTATTTTAGCCAACCAATTAAAGCATGAGATCGGCGACACGATCAAGAGATTCATTAATGATGATAAGTTGGTGATAGGTATTTGCAATGGCTTCCAGGTTCTAGTTAGGCTTGGGTTATTGCCAGGTTTCGATAATGAAAGCCACAATGCCTTACACCAGGAGTCAACATTAGCAGTAAATGATGTAGGGCTATTTGTGGATCGTTGGGTACGTCTGAAACACGAGAACCGCGGTAAATGTATTTTTACTGTCAATCACAAGAGCCCGCTATTTTTACCGGTGGCACATGCCGAAGGTAAATTTATTGCCTCCTCTAAGCAACTGGCGCGTTTGAACGATCAAGATCAGATAGTATTTAAATATGTAGATCCAGAGGGCAATTATGCAGGTTATCCTTGGAATCCAAATGGCTCTTTAGAGAACATTGCCGGGATCTGTGACTATACAGGCTTGATTTTGGGTTTGATGCCACACCCAGAACGATATTTACATAAATATATGCATCCTTACTGGACACGCTTACCAAAATTATCCGAAGAAGGTGATGGCTTGCAGATATTTACAAATGCAGTGGATTATGCTGCGAAAAAGCTATAAAACTAGCCCAAAACACCTAATATTGTAAACAGAACCATATTTATCCAACCTTTAAGTTGGACTTATAGTGAATATTTATATGAAACTAGATTGGTGAACACTTTAGGTGCTTGAATACTTAAATTTTTTCATTGATGCTAATTTTTTTATATTTGACAAAGAATAATTTTATATCCTGACCGTGATATAATATGTCATAGGATAATTAATCCTTGGCAATAGTCAGAACTAAAATGATATTGATATATTCTGGCGGTGAATAAAAACGTAATTGAAAAACAACTAGGAGGGTTGTTATTGTATGGGGTATTGAAGAAACCCAACTCAAAACATGGAGGAAATAATATGCAGCCGCACAATTCAGGGAGAGGACCAGGAGATAATAATTCAGGATTAGAACTTGAAAATGAAATTATGATTGAAGATAAAAATAATTCTATATATTGGGTACGTAAAGGTGAGACACTTTGGTTGAAATCGAATGGCAACCAATCAGATGCAATGAAAGCACTCGACTATTTTAACAAAGCTATAGAACTAAATCCATTGAATTATGTCGCATGGATGAACAAAGGATTAATATTTAAAAAATTGAACATGCAAGATGAAGCAATTATGTGTTATGATCGTGCAATACAAATCGAGCCAACTTATCCCAATTCATGGATCAACAAAGGTGTTCTATTGGGGTGTGTAGGTAAGATCAGAGACGCAATTGAGTGTTTTGATAAAGTTTTAGAAATTGCACCTGGAAATGAGCATGCGGAACGAGACCGAACGATGTTGCTTGAGGTCTTAAAGCAAAGACAGTGCTCGAAAATAATCTTGAGAACGACCAAAGAAGCGAGCTAAGCACTCATTTATACTTAACTCGTTGAATACTATCTATGTATTTGTTGAAATTGAAATAGAATTGTAATGGCTTTTTTTCATCATTGTGGAATTTTGAATAGTCCAGTCATTATTCTCTTTAAATACTTATTTATCTGAAATTCATATTCATAAACACGATTTTTTTTAAATCATCACATATTATTTTTACCGCAGAGACGCTTTTATTGTTGTATTTATATTTGGTACTTGAAACCACGAATCAACACGAATTAACTCGAATCCAGTATTCGTGAAGATTCGTGTGTATTCGTGGTTCTGGATTCATGATCGGCTAAAAATCGAATAGAACATACCAATAATAGGGTATAAGATAGAACATACTAATCTGTGAGCAGAAATGTACAACATATCAAGAATTTAGCATCCAAATCCAACAACTCAAGCGCTTCTGCGGTAAATTTTTTATTACTTTATGTGAGAGTTATTAATCCAACAGTATAATTGGTACTAATTCCAATTTTTCAGTTAAGAATCTAACGCTACAAACCTCCCATTTTTTTTACCCAGTCTAACCACCCCTTCCATCGACTAAAAGGCGCAAATTAAATAAGCTAAAAATTCATTAAAGGGCTTGATTTTAAGTTTTTAAAAATTAGAATCTTACAGATATAAACTTATAGTGGGTGTTAAGAATGAAGACCAAGGTAAAAGGTATAGATGAACTTGTAGAAATGGCAATAGAATTGAAATCAAAAGGTCTTACAGATAAAGATATCTCTGATGAATTATCACTTTCAAGAGATACGGTTAATTGGTTGTTGGCGCGTAAAGTTAAGACCGAGAAACCGCCATCAGATATTTTGATCAGTTGGACGTTAATAGGTGAGAACTCCAGTCGCATCGAGCATATCTCAAAAATATTATCCGATGTAATCCAAGAGGAAATGTTACTTCAAGGTGAAGAGGATGGCCCCGATGGTATTGTTGGGGTCGCATTGAATGGCATACCATTTGCTACTTATGTCGGTAAAGAAATGACCCGAGATCTAATTGTATACCGCCCCCCGGTCGAAAAAGGTAAGACGGGTACTTTTAGCTCGAATTTCAGTGCTGTCGAAGGTCGCAAAGTTGTTATAATTGACGACGTTATTGATACTGGTGATACCCTCAAAGGCGCGATCAAAGCTTTAAAAGAAGTTGATGCAGAACCTGCCCTTATCGTTGTATTGATTAGTAAACTTAATATTGATAATATTGCGGGTGTGCCGTTACGGGCCTTGATCACCGCAAGCACGCTCGTGTGATCCTATGCATTGGGCAGATGTTGTAGCTAAAGAACTACAAGCAATTCCAGTCGAAGAGCATATAATTGCAACTGGTATTACACCGTCCGGCCAGATCCACGTCGGCAACATGCGCGAAATTCTAACTGCAGATGCAGTCTATCGCGCTTTGAAAGATCTTAACGTTAAATGCAAACTGATCTATATCGGCGACACCATCGATCCGTTGCGCAAAGTCTACCCTTTTTTAGATGCAAGTTATGAAAAATATGTCGGTCAACCCCTAAGCGAAATTCCCTGCCCGTGTGGTGACCATGAAAGTTATGCCCAACATTTTCTTGAACCTTTTTTAAATGCTTTGGATACATTGGGGGTAGAACATGAAACCGTCTTCACCCATGAGCTATATAAAAATGGAGAATATGCCGAGAGCATAAAAACCGTGCTTCAGAATGCCGATGTGATCCGGACTATTTTAGAATCAATTTCCAAACGCGAGCTGCCAAAAGATTGGTATCCCTATAACCCGAAATGTAGTAAATGTAATAGGCTCACCACCACAACCCCAATAAGTTTTGAAGAGCCGTATGTGAATTATACTTGTGAGTGTGGCAACGAGGGCCAAGCTGATATTAGAACTGATGATGGCAAGCTACCCTGGCGGGTAGATTGGCCTGCACGCTGGCATTTTTTAAATGTTAGCTGCGAGCCCTATGGCAAGGACCATGCGGCCGCTGGTGGGTCTTATGAGACCGGCAGGGCGCTCATTGAGCAAGTATTTGAACGTTCTGCACCGCAAGGCGTGATCTATGAATGGATACAATTGAAAGGTAAAGGCGCGATGTCGTCGTCGAGCGGTGTCGTTGTCACAGCCGTTGAAATGCTGGAAATGACACCACCCGAGGTCTTGCGGTTTCTGATGGTACGTTTAAATCCGAATAAACATATTGATTTTGACCCCGGGTTCGGACTGTTAAATCTTGTTGATGAATATGATAGTTATGAACGCCAATATTTTGAGACTGCCGAGGGTGAGGTGCCGGAAGATATCGCGGATCGTAAACGCACCTACGAACTTTCCCAAGTTTCGATCGAAGACTTAAATAAATTCAAAACCGCATCTTCAGCAGAACAAGAGCTACCTTTTCTACAAATACCTTACAAACATTTAGTAGTATTGATCCAGATCAATGATGCTTGGGATTGGATCATTGCTACCCTCAAACGCACAAATAAAATAACAGAGCTCGATGAAATAACCGAGAAACACCTCCGCCACCGCTTACAATGTGCTAGATTTTGGCTGGATAATTTTGCACCCGACGCCGTAAAATTTGCGGTCCAACCCGAATTATCACCGGAAACAAAAAAACGGTTGAGCGACTCCCAACAAAAGCTATTGAACTTGTTGGCAGAGCGCTTAAATGCACTTGATGAATGGCAGGGTGAAGGTATACATAACGCCATCCATATAACCGCCAAAGAATTAGGCTTAGAAGCCAAATCAGCCTTTCAAGCAATATATCTTGTAATTATCAATCGGGAGCGCGGCCCAAGACTTGGATATTTCCTGAGCTCACTCGATAAAGAGTTTGTGATCAAACGATTTCGGGATGCTCTTAGTGATTAAATATTAACAGTTGGGAGCGCGACAGTTATGGCTGTCCTGAGTCCTTAGTCCGGCGTCCTAAGTCCCTTTTAAATCACCACATATTATTTTATACCGCAGAGACGCAGAAACGCAGAATAGAATATTTCTGCGATTCTGTGCTTCTGCGGTAAATAAAGTCCTATCACTTTTCTTACACATTTTTTAAGCTCGTTGGAAAAAGAGTTTGTGATAAAACGATTTCGGGAAACATTAGATATTTAATTATTTAATTTTCAACTCAAATCCAACAGTTTTAACAATTTTTACATTCCCCGGTGGCAAAACCTTCAGGATCTCATCGGTTGGCAACTTATAGATCTTACTCAATTTATTTGCCAAGGTACTTTTCTTCAGCTCACCAGGTATGAGCACGAGATATTTTTTGGCTCTTGCAGTGATTGCACTTACAGGGCCACCCATCAATCTAGTCTCACCTTCATATTCAACTTCACCGACCGCGATCTCTAGTTCCAGTTTGTGATAAAAGTTGTGCTTACCGCGAATCATGAACGCCCCCCGCGGCAGGAACTCACCCGGTGGTGGAGTCTTGCTCACCTGGTCGGGTTTGACCCAATATGCACCAGCACTTCCCAGCTTCGAATTCCAGGCCTTGGAATAGATCACCGCGAACCTACACGCCTCTTCTAAGGTCCGTTCCAGAATTTCGTTCTCACCTTCCCCTCGTTTAATTATCACACTTGGTGCACCGACAAAATCAGCATGCGCGTACCGGTCATGATCTTTCAAATGTTTTTTTACCACCTTATCATTCGTTGTTGCATCCTTGCCAGCAATAACGAGATTACCATCCGTCGAGATGAACCACCGATACTTTTCAAACCAGAAAGTCTTACGGCGGCTTAGCTTCGCGCGTACCGGCGCCTCCTCGAGTGACTTGGTTAATTTCGTTTGGGAATCTCTGGTCAATTTCTCGGTGCTCGTTACCGCATCATGTACACTTGCCAATTTCGCTTTGGATCTCTTCGATTTTTCATAATATTCTGCAGCGTTAGCATTTAGGTCTTTTCGGTAGTCTAATTTTACTGACAATTTGGCATTTTCATTCTGAGGGTCGGGCAATAAAATTATCATATATCCTTCATATGGGTTGATCTCCTTGATGGCTTCAATTTCTTGTGACTTTTCTACTATTACTTCCCAATCAAGCTCTTGCCATTCACCTAGCTTTTCCAGTAACTCCTGGCATTTATTATAATTTGCATAGAGAGAATCTGCAAAGATCTTAAATTGCACAGTCTCCCGTTCAAAGCGTGTTATCGCCTCGCGCTGCTGGGTTAGCTGGCGTGTCAATCTATCGAGTTCGGTCTTCTGGCGTGACGTTTGTCGATCTTGTAATGCGCCATCTCCCGATTCCAACCTAATTTTGTGAAAAAATTCACATACTGCACGATTGAAACTTTCAAATTTTTGCTTATTATAATCTTCATAAATTTTCAAGTCGATCGGTGTCACATCAATGATCTCAAGTGTATCCTTATCCGTTCCTGTAGAAACGATCAAAGGTTCAATAGACGTAGATAGTGCCGTTTTTAAATTGACAATTTGTTGATATAAATTTGAGATATCTTCAGAGCTAAGATCTTCGATCGCTATTGATTTGTCAATATCGACGAGTTTGCATGTTTCTTCTGCATATAGACCGCCGAGATTGATGTTGATCGCTAAAGTCCTAACTAGATCACTATTTGATCCCATAAGCAACTTTTGAAACTCATCAAAGGTCAATTTTAAAATATTCACTCTTTTAGGTGGATATTCATAATTTTCACCGGCCCGAAGTTCACGAGCACGCCATGTTTTTGGGAACAACGGCTGTATGATCTCATAATTATCTTTCTCTGGTAACAATTCCGTAAGAATTACATTACCGTTGCCAAACATTTCAATAATCAATTTAAACGTCTGCTCTTTCTGGATCACAATTTCGATCAATCTATCGAATTCATATTGGGTAATATCAATAATCTTACCATTTCTTAAATATTTTCTCAATAACATAGCAAAGGATCTGGCTGGGGCCGGTTTGGCGATGCCTTTTGAACCTGATGAATTATCCGGATCGCCGATGTAAATATATTTGCCAACTTTGATGAAAATTTGTCGGTGTATATACTTACTGCCACCACAAAGCACCAGTTCCCCCTTTGAACTTTTAAGGTTTGATCTTTGTACATTTATACGCAATAGCAATTCATCGTGTTTGGGCTGATAGATCTTGTAAATAAACCCACCTATAAGCTTTGCCCTGAACTCAGGCACTAGGGCTGCGATATCGAAACTAGACATATTTTGTTTCGGCTTGCCGGCCCGTTGAGTTTTAATTGTTTTGGTCATATTGTGAGGGGATGGATTTTATATGGTATCAATTTAACGTTAGTTTTGTCGTTTAAGGGATTGAGGATTGGGGATTGATGACATGGGTCATTTTCTTCGAAAATAACCCTCGCTTTTCAGAAACCGAAGGATTC
>CBDVCJ010000124.1:0-10700 GCA_965372445.1 uncultured Thermoplasmata archaeon
AACCGACGGGTTTTTTAGGGCGAGGTAACTTGGCGAAGCAAGTTACCGCAATCGTAACAAAACCGAAGGGTTTTTTAGGGCGAGGTAACTTGGCGAAGCAAGTTGCCACAGGAGGCAATGATATTTCTTCCGCCTCTCGCCTTTCGCCTCTCGCCACACGCCATTCGAGCGTTGTACCAAAAATTATAAAGCCCGCCAGCAATCTATAATATTAAATATAATTATTACTTTCAATATATAATCATATATGAAGCCCAAACTTCAAGATCGTAATGACTTTCAATTTATTAATGGTGAAATTATGCATCACACGCTCAAACCAATTGAAATTACTTGCGGTAAACTTTCGATAGTTATTATACTAATAATTCTGTTAACCCCCCTAAGTAATTCGCCGGCACAACCCCCATCCCCAACAGCCATTTGGAATGTAACCCGAAGCGCACCCGCAGCCAATTTAACCTCTGAAGATGCTGAGGTGGTCTATGCAATGATCACCCACGCGAACTTTACAAAAGATCTGGCACCGTTAGTTGATTGGAAAACACAAAAAGGTGTGCCTGCTAAAGTTTATGAGTTGGGCTGGATCTATGACAATTATAATGGCTCCGACGCGCAAGAGCAGCTTCATAATTTTTTGGCCGATCTAGATCGAACCAGTAAAAATCTTACATGGGCGTTATTGGTGGGTGATACCGAAATAATTCCGATTAGAGAATTTTATCTCAATGCCAGTCTTCAGTATGGCTTAGATGACTTATATGCCTCGGATTATTATTACGCGGGTCTGGATTCGGATTGGGATAGCGATAACGATGGGGTCTACGGCGAGCAATCCAAAGATCTGGACCCGGAAGCGAATGTCTATATTGGAAGGCTTCCGGTAAACAACCGCACCGAAATAAAAAATGTC
This sequence comes from uncultured Thermoplasmata archaeon, assembly GCA_965372445.1. Classification (GTDB taxonomy): domain Archaea; phylum Thermoplasmatota; class Penumbrarchaeia; order JAEHCK01; family CBDVCJ01; genus CBDVCJ01. The sequence continues at coordinate 914 of CBDVCJ010000124.1, forward strand.
GTTGCCAAGCTCCTAGCTTATGAGCGTTCGCCGCCTTCAGGTTCATGGTTCCGTAATTTCACGAGCTGGGGCGGGTTGATGGACGCGCCTAATGTCTTCGACGACCCGGAGACCGTTGCCGACGACGAAGGTTATAATGATTATAAAGATAACGGCTACAAGATCAGCCGGAAGATCTTAGATCATATACCGGCGAATATGGAAATTAAAGAATATTATGACTACCCTGAATTAGCCGGCGGTAATTATACACCTGAAATGGATAGGCTTAACAGAACTGCGGCCAAAACCGTCTTCGACGACGGTAACGCATTAATAAGTTTTGCAGGGCAGGCCTATTATACCGGCGACGAGCTCGCTCATTACCGAAATGAGACCGGCACTATGATCGACAAGGCGGCCTGGGGCACGCTCTATTCTTATAATAACGCAAAATTTTCGTTGAACCACGGAATGTTGCCGTTGGTCTATCTGTCTACATGCTCGGTGAACTTTACCGAGCCCGACGATTCCAATATGGAACAATTTCTATACGCAGCTGAAGGCGGTGCGATCGGTGTGATCGCCAACACCGGCAAATCGTATCGCGGCGAAAGTGCAGATAACAATTCTTACGGCAATTGGTGGCTCAACGAACGGTTCTGGAAACTGTTCTTCAATGACAGTTATTATCGACCTGGCGAGGCGTTGTATGTGCTCAAATACCAATACCATGACGAGGTCTTGACACAGGATCCGCAATATCCGATTATGGTCTATGCAAATATCCTCGGGTATAACCTACTTGGCGACCCCGAGGTGCCGATCTGGACTGATATTCCCGGGGAATTGACGGTCGAAGTACCGAATTTGTATACCGGCGACCAAAACCTCCACTTCAAAGTCACCACCCAATCCGGTTTACCAGTGGAAGGCGCCCGAATTTGTCTGAGCAACTCTGATAATTATGAATTCGGGGTGACCGATGACGAGGGTAAAGTAATGCTTAGCTTATCGTCCCAAACCACCGGCACGGTTAATATTACAGCCACCGCCCATAATTATCTGCCTTTTGAGACCACCCGTAATATAAACATAGAACCTTCAGACCTGTCGATCACCGCTCAAGATCTGACCTTGGGCAATTCAACGCCGTCCGAGGGCGACAAATTAACGGTTAAGGTCATGATACATAACGAAGGCAACAAAGAAGCCCAGTTTTTCTATGTCGAATGTTATGACGGCGAGCCTGATCAGAATGGGATTATGGTCGATGAACCCAAATATATTGATTTTATTGCGAAACTCAATTCCGAACTTATCGAATTTGTGTGGAATGCCACCTGGGGCAACCATACCTTATTTGTAGTTGTGGACCCAGCCGACACAGTTTTGGAATCTGATGAAACCAATAATAAAGCCTCGGTTACCTTCTATGTAAATGCACGGCCCAAGCTCTCGAAACTGCCCCATTTTGAACTTAAGGAAGATTTCGGCGGCGTGGAGTCGTTGGAGCTGGCCTTATATACAAATGATGAAGATGATAATATCACAGCGTTACAATTTTCAATAGTTTCGATCACCAACCCAAACTGTTATGTGACCTTAACCCAGAATTCGCTGTTAGAGCTTAGAGTTGCCTCGAACTGGTTCGGGCTCGCGGTGGCGACGGTCGAGGTCACCGACGGTCTTGCGAGCTCGCGCAGGAGCTTCGAGGTCAAGGTTGTGCCGAGCCCCGACCCGCCGATCCTGAATAATATGCCCGACCATAAGCTCAAAGCCGGCGACAAATTCGTAGCTTTCGCACGGGCCGAAGACCCCGACGGCGATCTGCTGACCTTTTCTGATAACACCAAACTATTTGAGATCGACTCGCAATCCGGCCGGATCGCGTTCACACCCTCTGAAAATGACGAGGGTGAATATACAGTTACAATTACGGTCACAGATGGCAACCTCACCGATCACCAAACAATAAATATTACGGTCATGAACGGCGGCGAAAGTAAATTGGTATCAACCATCGCAATTATTATCGCGATCATCATTATTATTCTAATAATACTTCTATACCTGCAACAATCCAAAAATAAGGAGTCGGAAGAGCAAGAGCCGGAAGCCGCAACGCCCAAAGTTACCAAAACATCTAAGATGCCACCCAAAAAGTTGAGACCCGTAAAAGCGCCGCCACAAAAATTAAAGCTTCATAGGTCACAAAAATCTAAAGGTAAAACATTGAAAAAAACATAGAATTATAACGAAATTCTTTTATTATTTTAATGGTATTACAAACTAACCAGCTAAGAAGGGGGATAAATACTGAAAAAAAAGATTATTACATTTGGGATTGCAATTTTAATGGTCATTGGAGGAGTTTTTAGTTTTAGTTATTTTGGATTAGAACCTGTGAGTGCTAGTAATATATTTTATGTCGGGGGTGTAGGCCCTGGTAATTTTAGCACTATCCAATCTGCGATAAGTGCAGCAAGTGCAGGCGATACGATCTATGTCTATGATGAAGGCTCACCATATATTGAAAATATCGTTATCAATAAACAGATCTACCTAGTCGGCGAGAACAAAGCTACAACTGTAATTAACGGCGGCGGAAGTGGTGATGTAATCATTATTAATTTAGTAAACTCAGTAGAAATTAGTGGTTTTACTATTACTAATGGCGATTGTGGTATTTGGGTATATACATCCTCAAATACAGTTATTAAAAACAATGATATCATATCGAACAATAATGAAGGTATAGGTCTTTATTCATCTACTAACATGCTAATTCAATCAAATGATATTGCTGATAATTGGCACGGTGTAAGCCTGGAATCTGCATCTAATAATAACCAAATATTAAGTAATAATATTTCAAATAATGATCATGGCGTATGGATATGGGCATGTTCAAATATTGAAATTACGAACAATAGTTTTGTTAACGACGGAGTATTTCTCCGTGGAGATCAATTATCAGATTACAATTCTCACACGATTTCAAATGATAATCTCATTAATAGCAAGCCGTTGTATTATTATAAAAATTCTAATACCGTTAATATCGATTCAATACCAATGGGCCAATTAATACTGGCAAATTGTGACGATTTTGAAGTCAAGAACCTTGTTATCCAAAATACAGATGTGGGAATACAGATCGTTTACTCATCAAATATAAACATTTCTGGTTGTGATGTTCTAAATAACAGATATGGTCTCTGGTTTTTATCATCTTCAAACAACGAGATTGATAATAACAAACTAAATTCAAATGAAATAGGTGGTATTTATTTAACCTCATCCTCCAATAATGAAATTAGATCAAATGAGATAAAATTTAATTATAATGGAATTTTTGGAATTTCTTCATCCAATAATATTGTAAATGGAAACACAATTTTATCGAATACTAAAAATGGTATACATCTCCGGGATTCAAATCTTAATTTTATAGAAAATAATGACCTTAATTCAAACGATGAAAATGGGATCCTAATAGAAGATAATTCTAATAACAATACTATTAATAAAAACGACATTTACTTAAACAATCAATATGGAATATCATTGTGGACATCGCCAAAAAGCACAATAACAAATAATATAATTAGCTCAAATTTATATGATGGAATCCAGTTAGAATTTTCCTCTTCTAGTACCAAAATCATCGGAAACGATATTTTAGATAACGAAAATGGTATTTTGGTGCACGAGTCTCCAGATAATATTATTAAATTCAATATTATTTCCACTAGCAATTCTGATGGCATTAGTATAACTTGGGGTTCTGATAATAATAATATAATCGGTAACAATGTTTCTGATAATGGTTGTGGGATTGCGATATCAACTTCAAATAATAAGTTATTTCATAATAATATCGTTAGTAATACCGTACAAGCCGAAGACACAAAAGATGATAACTCTTGGTACGACGATTATCCTTCGGGTGGTAATTATTGGGGCGATTATACCGGCGAGGATAAAAGAAGTGGTGTCAACCAAAATTATGCTGGGAGTGATGGCATCGGAGATTCATCTTATGTTATTGAAGATACTAGAAAAGATCGGTATCCATTAATGACAAAGGCACCTCAAGCCCCAAGACCACCATCATCTCCCAAAAATGTATATGCAACAGCTGAAGCACAACAAATCACTTTAATATGGGAGCCGCCAGCATTTGAAGGGGGATCTCCAGTAACGAATTATAAAATTTTTAAAGGTATAATTTCAGACGAGGAAACTTTTCATCAAGAGCTAGATACCAAATTATTTTACATAGATACCGATGTTTATTATAATGTAACCTATTATTATAAAATTAGTGCAGTGAATTCTATCGGTGAAAGTGGCAAATCTTTTGAAGTTGATGTCACACCGGTACCCGACCCCACGCCTCCTGGAGCACCGCTGGGGTTAGTTGCGATAGCGGGTATTGAGGAAGTATCGCTAGAATGGTCAACACCCGTGTATGACGGCGGATCACCGATTACAAATTATAAAATTTATAAGGGGACAACCTCAGGACCTTTACCTTTCTTCACAGAAATTGGTACTGAATTATCGTTTAAAGATACAAATGTAAGTTCAGGAAGTGCCTATTGGTATTATGTGAGTGCAGTAAACAATATCGGGGTAGGTAAACAATCAAATAAAGTCTCAGTTCAACTACCTGAGGTCCCATTCGCACCACAGAATCTGGATGCTAAGTACGGGTTCTCTTATGTCAATTTATCCTGGAAACCTCCAAATCTAAATGGCGGTTTACCAATCACGAATTATCTGATTTATAAAAATACAAGTAGTGGCAGTGAAGGTTCACCCATAAAGATCGGGAATGTCACATTCAATAACGATACAAATGTGGTAAATGGTGCCTTATATTATTACAGGGTTAGTGCAGTAAATTCTGTAGGCGAGAGCCCAAAATCCAACATGGTTAGTGTAATCCCCGGTAAAGTACCTACATCACCCTTTATGATTAAAGTCAATGCTGGGGATTCTTACGTGACCTTAAATTGGTCAGCCCCTGAAAATAATGGCGGGTTTATTATTACAAATTACATTATTTATAGAGATGAAGTTGCTGGCAATGAGTCTTTCCTAAAAAAAATTGGCAATATCACATATTTCAATGACACCACAGTTATCAACAATATTACATATTATTACAAAATCAGTGCGGTTAATTTAATCGGCGAAGGTATACCGTCAAATTCGGCTAGTGCGACACCAGTTGGGCCGTTAAATAAATTTCCTAAAATTAAAATCATAAATCCAACTGAAGGGGAACATGTGTCAGGGGTAATAAATATTAATGGATCCGCTTCAGACTTTGATGGGGCAATAAAAAAAGTTGAAATTAGAATTGATTATGGGATTTGGATAACGGTTGAAGGCAATACTTCCTGGAATTATATTTGGGATACTAACACAGTTCCAAATGGTAAACATACCATTTATGTCAGGGCTATGGACGGATTTGATAATTCGCTCATAACAAATATTACCGTTTTTGTAGTGGATGAACCACCTATTCCACCTGTAGAAGAAAATGAAGATGAATCATCTGAATCATCTATGTTGATGTTAATAACAATATCAATTATAATAGTGATAATAATCATCGTAATAATTTCAGTAATGTTTTTAATGAAAAAGAAAAAAGCAAATCAACCAGAAAAACCCGAGCAAACATTCGAACTTCAAACACCATCAGGTGCTTCACAAATGTATGAGCATCCCACACAACCCCAACAACCTCCCTCTACACTTCCACCGTTACCTCTTCAATTACATCAACAACCCCCCCACCAGCATGTACAAGGTTTACCGCAAACTCAATCACCACCTGGGTTTACCGGGACACCGTGTAAAAATTGTGATAAAATCAGTCCGGTCATTTATCAATTTTGTCCCTATTGTAAAATGCAGAAATTTTAATCTGAAAATCATTTTCTAACAACTACAGTTATCACATCTTGATCCTTCAATCTATGGCTCAACCCGACTACCTGTCCCGGAAACTTGGCTGATTGGCCCCAGACCTGCGCGTACCGAAACCGTTTCCGAAAGCCCCGATGGATGGTATCGCACACCATCCCGACGTCTGAACCGTTCTTGATGACCAGCGGCTCTTCATAATCCGTTTTGCCGCTCTGGGGCTTCATGTATAACCGTATAAAATTCAGGGTATCATACATAGTACTTTTTAGGTTATCCAGCCCTTTATCCTGGTCGGCCGAGATTGGTACGGTCTTCCATTTATCTATGCTTTTCATTATTAGCGTCAGATCTTTTTTTGACACCAGATCGATCTTGTTCAGCACCGCAATTGCCGGTATATAGATCCTGTTACCGCGTATGAAATCGATCAACTGGTCATCTGTAATATCGGTCCTCACCACCAGATCCGCATTAACATAACCATACTCGCTCAGGATCGCCGCCACCATATCCTCATCGAGATGCGTTAATTTCACGGTCGTGTTTATATCCAACCCACCTCTATTGCGTTTGCTGATAACAATATCTGCAGGACGCTGGTTCAAGCGTATCCCGGATTGAAAGAGCTCATTTACAAGCAGGTCGATATCATAAGAGAACACATCGGCCATCAACAGAACCAGATCCGAGCTACGCGCCGCCGAGATAACCTCGCGACCACGGCCTTTACCTTTCGAAGCACCTTTTAACAGCCCCGGCATGTCCAGCACCTGGATCTTAGCGCCGCGATATTCCAGTACCCCAGGTATGATATTCAAGGTAGTAAATTGATAATCTGCAACCTCGCTCTGCGCATCTGTGATCTTATTCAATAACGTGGACTTGCCAGTGCTCGGGAACCCGACGATCGCCACCGTCGCATTACCGGATTTCTTGACCGCATACCTGAGCGCCGCGCCTCCGACCCCGATCTTTAATACCCGCCGTTTCTCCTGCTCGTCGCGTAATTTTGCAACTTTGGCTTTAAGTTTGCCGATATGGTGTTGGGTGGCTTTGTTATAGGGCGTGTTCTTGATCTCGTCCTCGAGTTCCTGGATCTGCTCTTCGATGTTGCTCATTTGGACTACCTTTTGACAGTAATGGATAACATTAGGCTGAAAATAAATCTTTCTACAGTTATGATTCTGTCCAAAGTCGAAGGTCCAAAGTCAAAGGTCTTTTCGGGATGCGGGATGTGGGAGGTGGTGTGTGGGAATACCAAGATATTTGAAGCTAGAAGATAGAGGCTGGAAGATAGAGCTTAAGAATCTTTGGATCAATAATATATCTCTATCTTCTAACTTCTAGCCTCTAGCATCCCATTTCTTGCCACATCCCACAAGCCCTGAAAGGGCGTCCACATACCCCATCCATTCTAATGACGTTTTATGCCTTAGTTTTGCCATAATCATACAACGCCCTAAGCGCCTTCGCAGCCTTATCGGGTAGGTCATAGGTCGGTATTGTGGTCTCTTTCAATACATTATTGACCAGCTCGAAATCTTCTGCGCCCAACGGCACGTCCACCACCGGTTTATCGAACCTCGCTGCAACTTCGGGGATGACCTTCGCATCCTCGGGCTCGAAGAAACACGATTTCAGCATATTGATCACCATCACGCCATCCACCCCTGGATCTTGCAGTATCAGCTCCAGCACATCCCGAAACCTAGCGGCGCGTGCATCTGCAATCAGGTCGATAGGATTCAGCGCTTCGATACCCGGATATTTAGCGTTGATCTTGGCCTTGGTTGCGGTTGAAAGATGCGCGAGCTCCAGCCCGACATACGCGATTGCATCTGCCGCCAAAATTGCCGGACCGCCAACATTACTTAATATCACAACATTCTTGCCTTTCATTACCGGTTGATTGACCAGCGCCACCGAGGTGTTGAACAGCTCCTCGATATCGTGTGCACGTATAATACCCGCATCTTTGAACGCGGCATTGAATATCTCATCCGAGCCGGCGATCGAGGCGGTATGCGATAACGCACGTTTCGCCGATTCTTCGGTAATTCCGCCTTTTAATACTACTATTGGTTTGACAGGTGTGATATTTTTCGTGATCTCAACGAAACGCCTGCCATTTTTCAAACCTTCAATATACATAGCAATGACCTTTGTATCTTCGTCCTCGAGATAGAATTTCAAAATATTTGCATCGTCAACATCCAATTTATCGCCGGTGAAAACGAATTTGCTGATGCCGATCCGGTAATGCGCCGCCCAATCGAGCAGCGCGGCACCGACCCCACCGCTTTGCGAGATCACACTGATCTTGCCTTTGATCGGCATAAGGTCCGGTTCAAAGGTAGTGTTCAGACCGATAGCGGTATTGACGATACCCATGATCGTGTTCGGTCCCAGGATACGGGTATGGTATTGCATTGCAAGATCTAAATATTCCAGCTTGAGTTCCTGCGGGAAACCGCCTGTGATCTGCACGATCGCTTTTATACCAGCCTCCATAACGCGCTTCGCCCATACCATCGATTCTTTGGGCGGAAGTACGATTATCGCCATCTCGACCTCCGGGATCGCAGCCTCGGGAGTTTCAATATCGATCACCAAAAAATCGCCCTGAAAATATTTCTTAAGATTGTATTCGATACCATTGAAAAGCTTGGGCGCGGTCATACCTAGTTCTTCATCGATCTTGGACGAACCTATTAGCACTACGGATCGCGGTTCGAAGACCGCTTGGAGATTTTGTTTGCCGAGTGATGAATTCATTGGCAACAACTCTAATTATTGCTAAATTCCAAGAACCAAATTTCAAGCACCAAATAAAAGCCAAAACCCAAATTCCAAACCTTGATTTTCGCATTGGTATTTGGACCTTGGAATTTGTTTGGAATTTGTATCTTGGATCTTGGAATTTTGTCATTAATAAAAATTTATCATAATGATATTCTAAGTTCCACCACATCTCCATCCTTTAACGCAAGCTTGTCTCTGAGATAATCTTTAGCCAGCACTTCGATCACATCGTCATAATGTGAACGGTTCGGTATCATTACCGCACAATCTTCGCCCTGCACCGTGCATAGAAAGCATTTGCCTTTACCAAAGGTCCTGCCGCCGTCGGTAAAACTGTCGATTGGTATCCCTTCATGCGATCTCAGGATCTGGAATTTGCTGAGTTCGCTGCCTGTGACCTTAACATTTAAGGTGCCCTTGTAAGGCTCGAACCACAATTTGCTCTTGAACTGATCTTTATAGCCTTTATGCGTTACATAATATTGACCGTCGCCCATGCCGCTGGATATCGAGCCTCGAACCGTGATGTGATCCGCAAGCTCGAACACGCGCTGGTAATCCGAATATTCTTTGCGCAGTACATTTAGGCCTTTCTCTGTTAATTTTATTAATTGTTTACGCGCGCCTAGTTGGCGAGCGATAAGCTCTTCATCGATCAATTCGAGTATCTTTTTCGAGGCCGATTGCTGGCTGAGGTGAAGGTTGCGCGCTAATTCACCGGAGGAGATCGGGATGTACTCGTTGAGCGCGCCGCGCAGGCCGAGCTGTTTGAGCACGGTAACGTGGATGGGTTTCATGGTAGGGTTTGAATATAGTTCAATATTAATAAAAGTTTGTGGCTTGGCAAGAGTTAGGATTAAGGGTTGCCATATTAGATTGGAGATTTGAGATTCCAGATGGCTGTGAAATAGGAAGATAGAAGTCGGAAGACAGAAGTCAGAGCTATATTTCTGGCTTCCGTCTTCTGACATCGGACTTCCATTTAGACAATAACTGGAATCTCGAATCACGAAACTCGAATCCATTCATTGCCCCACCTCTTCCAGTCTCCAAT
>CBDVCJ010000125.1:0-10593 GCA_965372445.1 uncultured Thermoplasmata archaeon
CAATACCTCTCGATTCCGCAAGCTCACGCAATTCTTGGATAGAATATTCTATTAACATGTCGAGTAACATTTTCTTTCCCTCATGGAATTTTATTGAACCTATAAGGTGATATAAATATATTTTACCTTATATTTTACCTCTTGATCAATGAGTTATAGTTTTTTAAGTTTAAAATATTATTCAATATCAAAAAATCACATCGTCCTATTGTATTTCTAAGCGAAATTTTATATATCCCGAACTCAATTTACTTTTCATTCAGTGGTTGATGCCTAAGTTGTACCAGGAATGGTTTTTCAATGCCTATTCCTGGAGAGTTCACGCTCTCCACAGCTTGGGTGTTGTCAACCACTGAATGGGAATAGGTGTTGAAAATGTCCAAAACTGTTGTGGTAAAAGCTATTGTAGTAGTGGTAATTTTAGTTGTTGGTTTGGGTTTTGTTTATTCACAGTGGCAAAATGATGAAGAGGGTTTAGACAATGTAGACTCAGATGGCGATGGTGTAGTTGATTCCAAAGACGCATTCCCAAGTGACCCGACACAATGGTCAGATGTTGATGGCGATGGTTGGGGAGATAACTCAAGTGGCAAGAAAGCCGATGCATTTCCAAACGACCCAGATGAATGGCATGATAAAGATGGTGATGGGATTGGTGATAACTCCGATGAGTTTCCAGACGACCATGACAATGATGGTGTTACAGATTGGGATGATATCTATGACGATGGTAATATTGGTGTAGCGATAAATATCACTTTTTATAGGGATGATGGTTCAGGTGATGAGTGGGAAGTGCCTGACCCATACTTCACAATTAAAGTTGCTTTATATGTACATAATTGGAATCTTTATTGGGATGATTATTGGAATTATTCAAAAACGAGTGAGGTATTTTATGATACAGATTATATGATGGAGTATCCGATATTTGGTATAATTTACGATTTGCCAGATGACCAGTGGAACTTTATATTTAAAATAGAAATCCGTGATGATGACACATTATCATCAGATGATAAAATTGATTTTTGTGAAGAAGAAGATGGCTATTGGCGGTCTTATTCCTATCATGTTGAGATAGATGGCTCGCGTGGGAAATATTACGAAGAAAATGGCTCTGATGATGGGAACAGTGGCGAAATAGATTGTAAGATCGGATTCTATATTGAATTTATAGAAATGGGTTAGGCTTGATTTTGATTTTCCGCAACCTCCCCAAGACTTTTAAATCGTAAGATTTATACATTTGACTAATTAGCTTTTGACTCGTTAGTCAGACCCAATAGTATCTTGATCTTCTGCCACAACCCTAACCGTTTGCATTTTTATCAACTCCTTGATTAATTTGAGGCGAGAGGGTGTTCTTTGAAACAAAGGGAAATATTAAGTACCAAGGGGGAAAGTCTGATACAAAATAAAAACGCTCTCCTGAAAAATTCTTGACTTTCCCTTTTCACCGAAATATTATCATATTAAATCGGTACCTGAAAATATTTTCATTATTCTATACTGTACCGTGATTGAAACTTTATGCAAAATCGAGGATTTGGTTTGCATAAAGTTACTTATAAACTTATACATATAGTTATATAAATTTACTAATATAATTAATAATATTATATCCCTCATCTTATGCATAAAGCATAATTGCATATTTGCATAAAATGGCTATTCCACCCCTCCCCTTGTTCGAAAATATTTTTACAAATATATTTATAAAATTATTATGATGAGTTTATATTAGGTAGTACAGCTACGAGGATGAATCAAGGAAAAAGAAGTAAAAAAAGCAATTTTAAAATTCAATAATATTATTTGTAAAGTGCATAAAATTATATTTTAATTTATAAATGTAGTTGCATAATTAATAGTAATAATACTTTGCTTAGGATTATGCAAAATATATCATGCATATCTACATAAAATACCTTTTTTACCCTCTCAATCCCCCTGAAAATATCATAATTATTATAATTTATAAAAAAGACAGGCCAAATTCTATAAAGTTATGATGATAACTCAATAACTTTATAACATTTAAATGCACAAAAATCCATGGAGTTATCATGATAACTGTATGGAACAAACAAATAAGCAGGAAGGGCCAAAACGACTTAATATAATGAACTTCATACCCTTAATTAGAAGTCATACTTCTTTGATGAAAAATTTATTTTTTAATAACGATCTTGCACTGGACTTTTTAAGCTACACTGATAAGGACCCATATCTTGCGGGGGACGTCTTGATACTTCGGCCACATGGAAACTCTTGGGGTCAAATTGCCTCAGCACTTGGTATGGCGACAACCGCTGCATGGAATTTACATCAAAGAGCTAAAAAAGAATTAAAGGGTGAAAATAGATGATTAATACCGTATTGGGTAGGGGCTTAACTATCGATGAATGCATTGCATTATGCAACGAACCTCGAAAATTGCCAATCAATGCAAGTAAATTTCAAATTTGGAAACACCAAAGAGATGAATTGTTGATTAGACTTATCTACGAAACTTTTACCAGGATTAGTGAGTTGCTTAATGTTGATGTTTCTGATATAGATTTTGAGCAACATGCGATTAAAATAAGACATCCAAAAAGCAAAGCTGTTTTCAAAGTGATTAACGGAAAAAGAAAACACATAGATACTATAAGCCAACCCCGATGGGTATTTTTTAGTGATTATACCAGAGATTATATTATACGATATTTAAAAGGCAGGAAAAAAGGGGCGTTGATAATTAATAGTAGAGGTAAAAAGCTTTCAACGCGTGAAGCAGAGAGAATTGTGGATAATTATGCGAGAATGGTAGGTATTCAGAAAATAATAGGTAAAACCAAAAATGGTAGAGAGATTAGGCTTGTCACTTGTAAAGCTCTTCGTGAGGCAGGAGAAAGGCATACCGACGTTGGTGGTGCAGATCGAGATGCAACTGCTAGAATTGCCGGTCACACAGTTAGGACGAAAGAAAAATACTACAAAAAAGGGAATTTTGAAGAAGATAGAGAAATTGTTCGAAACCATCATCCACTGATGAAGAAGAATGGGAGTTTCCAAGAGAATTAACAGAGTCTTTAGTGTAATCTGACATCAAATTAAGATCTTACAGGAGATATAATTGAAATGAATAAAATTATGTTTATTATCATCCAATAAAGGTTGGTAAAGGAGTGAAATTATGTGTAGGCATGGCCTAAGTCGAAATGGTATTTGCACGATATCTGCTAAAGTCGAACTGGATATAAGAGACAGATTGGATGAGATTAAAAATAAACTGAATCTCAAGAATCGTTCCGAAGTATTGAGATTAGCAATTAAATCCTTCATATCCAAATGGTGAGGGTGTATACCGTACCTAGCAATGCATATCACTCTAACTAAAGGGAATACTATGGATTTGTCATTCTATGCGGTATATCACCCGGTATACCAACTTATGCGCCAAATTATGAGGTACTAAGAGATAGGATAAACCTGAAATGAAATGTAGTGGTTGATCGTATGAATAAGAATAGAGTTGATGAAAAGTTAAAAGAAGAACTTAAATCTTTGCAAAATAAATTTAATGCCGGCCATGAACTAACAATAAAGTATCTACCTGACGAAATTAGATATTCCGAAAACAACAAACCGTTAGCGGGCGAAATCGTTAGTGATATCATATTAATCTATGAGGCTAAAGAAGAAAAAGCCACCGCCGCTCTTCACCACGAATTTTTAGAGTACCTTATAACCCCATTATTGAAAGACAGTTTTTATATTATAAGTTACCAAAACAAAATAATTACGCAACTATTACTAAGAAAAAAGGAAGACATTGTGGAACAGTTATGCAATTCCTTGAGGGAGAGGGCTTTTAATGACTAACTTGCCGTTAGGCAAATCTTTTACTATTTCCCAACCTTGGTTTAGATAATCTGTAAGTTCTGTTTCAGTTACAATTTTATGATCATATTTATAATTGTTAACTTTATTTTTAATAGTTACACCTAATATCTCTTTTTGTAATATTTCTATTTCATCATCTATAGTAATATTGCCATTGATTTCTTTTTCTTTCTCAATTTTAATTCTATCAGGATCGAATCCAAGAATTTGACACTGTTGTTTAACGACACTTAGCAACAGCTCTCTTTTCATATTATCCAAATCCGGAAGATTGATTCGTGATATACTTAAGTAAGGTTCAGCTCGGTTATATGCCTCTTTTAACTGCTCAACAGTTGGTTTAGAATAAGCTCTATCCAATTGACCCAAACTGTGACCCATCATATATTCGTACTAGGTTTTTGCAATACCACCCTGCTCCATCGCGGTTTGGAATAATTTCCGTAAACAATGATGGTGAATAGGATACCTCTTACGACCATCTGCACCTTTTGAACAATTATCATCCATCAACCCGGCTTTTATGGCCGAACGCCGAACTAATATATTCAGTGCTTCTCTATCTATCGGTTTGAATGTAGCTTGTTCTTTTTTAGTTCCACCAAACCGTCTATATTTTTGATTTGTAACAAATAAAGGAGAATCATCTTTGAATTTATGGCCTAAGTTTTTCATATAGTCAAGGTAGATTCTTAATGCATTTATAGTATCACTTCCAATGAAAAATATATATTCCTGCCGGTTTTTATTTATCCTATTTCCATTTTTATCTTTTAAATCACCAGATACATGAATACCTATCAGATTATCACCATTCTCCAACTGTTTCTTTACCATTCCGTAGGTTATTGCAGTAATTACACCGGCCCGTTGACCTGATTGAGATGAAAACAAAATCAACGCTTTTTGTAGTGGCGTTTCACAGACATCGATCATTTTCTTTAGATCTTCAAGGGAAGGTATTTTGTCAGTGTGTGAGGTCCAAGTTTTTGGCGAGATTAATTTAAGGTCAACATAGTTATGTTTATAAAATGATTTGACAGTTTTAAAATGATTTATTGCAGAATTTCTACTTCTAGATTCTGTTTGGTTATTAAAATATTCCATCAACATTTCCTCGTGCTGCCGCTTTAAAGTTTCATCATCCTTTTTCAAATGAATTTTTCTTTCCGAAATGATCTCGTCAGGATTTTTACCGATTACCTTACAATACTTATTCAGATTAGATAGATACGTTTTTTGGGTAGTCATTGATCCTGTTTTACTTCCAACTTGTGTAAGCCATCTTTTAACAGTATCATATTCTTTCAACTCCCAGATGTTTTCCCGTTTCATATTTTCACCTAATCTTAGTAATAGAAATAATGGTATAAAAAGGCTTGGTTTAACAACCACTGATGAACGATAAACACGGATTTAACGGATTCGCCGGATTAACACGGATTAAGAAGATATTTAAAACATGAATTTAAAAATCCGTGTATATCCGTCAAATCAGTGTCATCCGTGTTCTATTGTGATAATGATTATATTTTCTAGTTTAACAACATATCAATAAAAGGACAATAAAATCCAACAATTTTCTGCGGTCTCAGCGTACTCAGCGGTTGAAAGATATGAGGTGGCCTGTTCGATTCCACATTCCCGTGTAATGGTATTATATTTGATACTCCCATTCACAGAAATTTAAAGCCTTTTTTCTCGGTACAAATTGCAATTGCTTCTCGTGCACTTTCATTATGGGGATTGATCTTTAAAACCTCTTCAAAGCTCTGGATCGCTTTTTTATCTTTACCTAGGGTATGGTGGGTGGCACCTTTATTGAACCATGCATCCTCAAAATTTGGATTGAGCTGAACTGCTCTTTCATAGCATTTTAGGGATTCTTTTAAATTGCCGACCTTATCGTAAGCATTACCTTTTCGGTACCACAATTCCGGAGATTCGCCTTTGAGCGCTTCGGCCTGGTCAAAACACGATATTGCACGCTCAATATTTCCCATATCCGAGAATGCAAGTCCCATATTGATCAAGACATTGGCATTATCAGGGTTCAAATCGAGTGCACGACCATAGCTTTGGATCGCCTGGTTCGGAATTCTCATGATCGCATAAACGTTGCCACGGTTCAGCCATGCATCATCATTATTCGGATTCGTAGACACAACACGATCATAACACAAGATCGCATCTTTCAATCTATTCGACATCTCAAAACTACGGGCTAGCTCGAACCAACCTCGTTCTTTATTTTGATATAATGCAAGTGACTTTTCATAACAAAGTAAGGCCTCAGCGGTATTACCCATTGCCGACATTGCAATACCTTGGGTGCGCCATTCCTCGGGGGTATCGGGTTCGTGCGATCGATCGTAACAGCCCAAACCCGCTAACGCATCGCGGTAATCATTTTTCGAGAAGAACCCTACACATTGACGGTCAGCGTCGATCACGACAATTGCGTTCGGGTAGCGTTCGGAGATTATTGGCAGTACATTCCCAAGCGTTTCATCGCCCATGATCTCCATGAAATCGGTGCTCATTATCTGAGTTGCTGCAAGTTCATTGGGATTATAACCTGTTGCAACTGCAGTTACGATATCTTTTTCGGTGATGTAACCAATAACTTCATTTTCTTCTTTTCTTACCAGCACCACACCGCCTTCACCCAGGTTCTGTAAATTTTGTGCGATTATGTTGACAGGTTCGGTCTCGGGCACCATGAAAAATTCGTCGGTGATATCCATTTCAAAGATCTTTGTGTTTTCATCCAAAATTATACCCCCCAATTTAATTGAGATTATCTGTAGCGCGTATGATAATGGCAATATATATTTTTTGGGATGAGGGGGTTATAAATAAACAAAAATCTTGAATATCACGAGAACTAAATATATTGTAAAACTAATAAAAGGGTCATACCTTTCATCTATCCAAAAAAAGATCTACCAATCATTCTAGCTTCTTTCAATGAGAATTTACCCTTAAGTTAATACGGTACTGTGTAATCTTTCGTGGTAAGGGAGCGCCCAAGTCCTTTTAAAAATAAACAATTTGCATAAAAATCAGATGTGGAAGTGCGAACATAGGGGTATTTAAAGTTATTGTGTAGGGGTGCTAATTATAATCCAATGATAAATTTAATTTTATTAAATAACTTCATAAAGTCTTCAGAATCGCTTAATTCATGGATATGTTGCAATTGCTCAATTTTGCTATATAAAGTTTTTAACATTGTCACTTGAAGTGTAGAAGTTGTTGTTAGTCCATAGTTGTCTTTTAACTCTCTTAAACTTGACATTATTGTGTCATTAAAGTCTGGAATTACTTTTGCTAAGTAATAAGCTTCATAAATAATTGTAAATAACTCATCAAATTCAGTCACAGTAAATTCTTTATTATCCACTTCATCTCTATATCCCTTTCTCTTGTTAATTAGGGGCGTTCTACCTATTTCATCTTTACTTTCAGTCTTCTTAATCTCCTCGCCAAGATTCTCTAAAACCTTTTCACCCATCGAAGTTAAGGCAACTTCTAATTTAGATTTGGTCAGAGTCATATCTGGAAAGAATTCGATTAATCCCGTCTCTTTAAAAAAAGCCAAAGTATCACGAATTTTGGATTCCCCAAATTTCAAATCTTTCTTAATTTTATATATTGTAACTTTTCCTTTGATCCCTACATATCTTAATATTTCAATCCTATTCTTATCATCTGGTTTAATTTCCGGGATTTTTAATGGGACTCCAACCATAGAATAGGCATAATATTGATGTTATTAAAGAATTTAGCACCAATATTGATGTTACCACCTCCCCTATAACCTTAATATTGATGTTACCATCTCTAGTATAACATCAATATTGATGTGTCATCCCCATATGTAAGAATAAGATAAGTTTAATATTAATGTTATCAAATTGTTAATAACATCAGAGTAATTGCTACAAAAGACTATTTATATCTATAAATATATTATGAAGATTGAGAGATAAGGTATAAGAATTTAGCCTTTGACCTGGCTTGGTTGAAATCCCGGCCTTATCTCTCAATACCGTGTAGGCGTTGTCGAGTGGACAAAGACACCGAATTTGGGATTCGGTCTCGAAGGAGTTCGAGGGTTCGAATCCCTCCGCCTACACCATGCAGAAAGACTATGAGACAATATACAGCCAGTAGCCCTACTAACAATATAAAATCTCATAATCCTGCAATATGAGATATGTAGAACGAGCCTTAAATATTTTTCTCAAGATTTGGCAGTTAACATTATCCGATTTTGGGATTTTACCCCCCAGATTGGACTATAATAAGCGTAGAAACACCCAGAAATCGACCTGTTTTAGAGCTGCAAAATCACCCGAAACTGAAAGTCTGTTAAATCCCGTTATTTCGGCTCTAAAGCCACCTCTCAGCCTTTCTCAACCCCACTTTTACATACCCCCCTTATCGGACTATATATACTCAAAACACATATGTATAATTGAGAATGGGGCGTTGGAGCGCCCCAATCTCGGGAGTCCGATACTCATGATATCGAACCCGATTAAAGATATAGGCTTGAAGGATATAAAAGGTTTTGCGACAGACGTCATTGAAAGTAAAAAATGTAAATTCTGCGGATCGGATCATATAGTTAAATGGGGGAAGAAGAATAACAAACAAACTTACAAATGTAAGGATTGTGGACATAGATTTTTTATGAATGAAACTTTTGCTTATGCACATACCAAAGGTAAGGTTATCGCAACAGCGATTGAATTGTATTTTGAAGGACTATCGACGAGGAAGGTTAGGAAACAGATCGGAAAGATTTACGGCGTCAATGTATGTTTTAAGACCATTAATAATTGGGTACAGAAATATTCCAAACTAACAAAGAAATTTGTTGATAAACTACAACCAGAATTTAAAGAAAACGCAATCTGGAATTGCGATGAAACAGTCCTCAAATGCAAAGGGGTTAATCATTGGTTCTATGACGCTATAGATAAGGATACTAGATTCTTGATCAACAACCATTTATCATATCTTCGTGGTCTAAAGGATACAATCAAGTTCTTTCAGAACTGTAAGAATGTAGCTAAAAAGAATCCGTGGTTAGTTGTAACCGACAGTATGAACTCTTACCACAGTTCATTTAATAAAGTATTCTACACTAACAAACAGGATTGCAGACATTTAACTTATGAAGGGTTAACCGCTCGAAAGAATAACAATAAAATTGAGAGGTTTCACGGAACACTCAAGGATAGAACTCGTGTAATGCGAGGATTAGAATATCTTAAAACAACTAAAACTCTTGCGGACGGGTTCTGTGTACATTACAATTTCATAAGAGAGCATAGTTCATTAGGTGGTAAAACCCCTGCACAAAAGGCTAAGATTAACTTACCGTTCGAGGATGGATGGGGCGATATGATATACTGGGCGACTGTTTATAAAACTAAAAATGATAGTGATAATTAAATCAATTATATTTGCGACAAGATTTCTTTTTATTTTTTGGTGAAATATAGACAGGTTTTATTGTTTTCATTTTAGAAATTATTCTTTTAATTTCATACATGTTCTCTTTGAGAGCCATTAACTCGATTTGGTCGGCTTCTCTATATTTTTGTTGGGCTCTATATAGGATTATTATTGATGTAAATAAAATGATAGAGAAGACTGCTAAGTAATAAATTATTTCTCCAGTTCTAACGTTAAGGGATAGTTCCCCATTTTGCAAAATTAATATAACATATAATTTAAGGATTATTGCTACAACTATACCAATAATAGGTGAAAAAAGACCCACAACCATTAAATTATAATATATTGACCATCTCCGTCTTAGGGTAGAAAGTATAGCATCACTGTCCTTTTTACAGCGCTTTTGAATATGGGAAGTATCCATTATTACTTCACAAATATACGGTTCTAATTTATCTTTGGCCAAGTTCCTAATAAATTCATGTCTCATACTTTTAGCACCAATTTTGCTCGAAAGATTAGGTGCATAACATCTATCTCTATTGTAAGGTTGAAATATCGATTCATGAAAAGAATATGCCAGATAACCTAAACTTGCCCCAATTGGGATTCCCCCAAAGACTAGACCAATTATTACTTTCCAATCATTTAGGGAAATCGTTTCATTGATATATGGTATTGCTAACAAAATAAAATATAAATATGCCATATATCCAGGAATCGAGTACCTTAAGAAATCTACTATTGAAGTTGCTTCTTCTTTCATACCTTAGCCCCTATTTCCTCTCAATAAGGAATAAACAATTTATTACAAATAGATTTCTAAGGATTTCAAATAAATTAACTTATTATCCTACTTAACTACATAGTATCTGTTAATTAATACACATTTACCACGATATTTTACACAGTACCAGTTAATACATACCCTTATATAGATGTTCATTCTTTGAGGGGTTAAGATTTCTCCAAAATTGGAAGATCTCAATATAGTAATAAGGAAGTATAATATGTATGACGACAGAAGAAGGGGTGGCTATAATCGTCCCCCTCGAGAAATGCACGATGTAACATGTGCGGAATGTGGCCAAGAAACGCAGGTACCTTTTAAACCTGATGGTTCAAGGCCGGTATATTGTAGAGACTGCTATCAGAAGAAGCGACAATAAAGATATCGAATTTTGAATTGAAGATATTAATTCAAATATCTTTTTTAACCAATTAATT
>CBDVCJ010000126.1:0-10538 GCA_965372445.1 uncultured Thermoplasmata archaeon
GAATTCCGAAGGAATTTTCAATCGAAAACCATAACAATGATTTTGGCGGTAATTTGCGAAGCTAATTACCGCAGGGGTAAAAATTCTGTTAGGAATTTTTAGCCCGAGGTAATGAACGAAGTTCATTGCCGCAGACCCCTAATTTTATCAATCTTATATCGGTAGGGATCGAGATCGTTGATATTCGTTGAGTGGCGATCCTAACTTTTTAAGATCAATTTTGTTGATCATTTTGCTTGATTTTAGGAACGATCCTCGGGCTTTTATTGGTAACTTTAACTGGTGGTTGAGTAACATTCTCTGGTGATGGCTGAGTTTCAATATTTTCCTGAGGTGGTAGATATACATCTGGGCTTTCTTGAAGTTGCAGGGTAGAATCTTCTTGTTGCAGATATATATCCGGACTTTCTTGAGGTTGCTGGGGTGCATACCCTACCTGCGGTGGCGGTGTATAATCCATTTGCGGTTGTTGTGTCATTACATCCTGTGGGGGTTGGATATAGTCCATTTGTGGTTGTGGCGCGGTTTCAAATGGCGGTGGTTGGATATAACCTAATTGCGACTGTTGAGCTGCAATATCCTGGGGCGGTGGGATGTAATCTGATTGGGGTTGTGCATTAAAGCCCGCTGGAGGTGGTATATAACTTAATTGTTGTTGTGGGACCGTAGGTGGTGGGAATGGTGGTGTCACTTGGCCAGTAACTTCACCATCTTTACTCGAGCGTTTACGCTTTAGCATCATGAACAATACTATAAGAACAATTACAATTATTATAACAACAATAATGCCAATATATGCCAAATCCATCCCGGAATCTTTTGAGGCTGTCGAGCCACTCGTCAATACTGTCACTGTAACCGTATCCATGTCCTTCTTGCCTAGCTCATCTGTGACTGTAAGTTTTACATAATATGTGCCTGTTTTGTCATAAGTGTGTTGGACTTTTTTACCGGTTTTATTACTGCCGTCATCAAACTCCCAGAAATACGTGAGGATAGTGCCTGGGGTGCTGGACTCGGAACCATCAAAACTCAACTTCTCCTGTACATTAACTGTGATATCTTCACCCGCGACTGCGGTTGGCTTTATACGTTCTTCAACATTAAATTCAAGCACCTTTTCAAGTCCATCCAAAATTTCCACCTTTAAAACATGCTTACCCGCAGTTGCAGTTAATGTGGTTTCTATTGTCTTGGTGCTTGACGCCTCGATCTTTGAAATGGTATCCTCTGATAAAGTACTATCATCAATAAAAACTGTAACTTCAACGTCATTTGCAGTTGCATCACCGGTATTTGAAATTATTGCTTTGACAGTAACCGTTTGGCCTTCTTCCGGAGCTTCAGGGGTGAGCGTAATATCAATATTGCTCAAATTCGGTCTTAATTGTATCACTGTAACATTCACAGTTTTTGAGGTGCTGGCGTTGAAACTATCAATAACTGTCAGGGTGATGGTATGTTCGCCTTCGGAAAGGCTTGTCTCGGTTATTGTATCTGTTCCGAGCAGTCCCTCCAGGTTTGAACGGAACTCGATGGTAATTGGATCCCCATCCGGATCTGAACTGGAAGTCGCGTCGAATTTTACAAGCTGGTCCGTATTAAAAGTATCGCCTTCCAAAGGTTCATTAATCACCACTATAGGCGCGCGGTTGATCACCGTTGGTCCTTCGTACTCTTGGCTTAGGTCTGATGGTGCCCTCACCTCAACCCTACTGTCGTTGAATTCGAAATGATAATAATGTAAACCACGGTCGAGATAGGTCGAATAAAAGAATATTACACCTTCGTTATATTTAGAAGAACTTGCGGTCATAGCATATTCTATGTCATCCACAAAGATCTTAGCTGAAGTTGGAGTGTCATCATCAGCATCAGTATATTTTACCGAGAATGTATATTCATCATCCCTATTGCCACTGGTTGGAGCGACCTCCCATAATGTTAATAGAGGTGCGTCATTTGCTCTGACGATGTCCGGGCCGGTTAGGTCACCAATCGCGGGGTACCTGACTTCTACGCTGCCATCATTAAAAATATAATAATAGGTATGAGCACCGATCTCGAGTGTCGTTTCATACGTATAAACAGCTCCATCGTTAAATGTAGTGTCTACGGTACTCATTGCATAGATATGTCCATCTAAGATCAATTTTTTCTGGGAAGGAATATCATTATCTCCGTCAGTATAAACTATTGAGAATGTTAAATCCGTTTTGGTATCACCTTTATTCGGTGTGAAGCCCTCTCCTGCAAGGATAGGTAAAGAGTTCACTTCCGGGCCGGTAAATTCGCCGGTCTCCGGTAAACGAATACTTTTAGAATCGACCTCGAACTCGAAATGATATTCATGCGAGCCACCTGAAAGCTTGGTATTATACGTGTAATCCACCCCGACATCCCAGCCGCTACTTGCCTGGGTGTTCATGTCATAACCTATGTCATCGATCACAATTTGGCTTTTGGTAGGTGGTGCGTTTGGAAGGTATTTATACTTGATCGAAAACTCATAATCGGTCTCGTTGTCGCCTGTTGTCGGATCTAAAAGTTCTTCGGATAATTCGGGTTGGTAATCCGGTAGAACATAATTGTAGGTTGTGTTATGCAAAAGCGTCTGTTGGCCCTGGGGGTAATCATCCCACAAAGTTCCCAGTCCGTTATTATTAAAATCATGGACCTTGACCAAAACTTCAGGATTGAACGTATTATCAATTGAAGTAAAATCATGTTCATAATCAAGTATCATTGCATTTAGCCCATAAAATTCGGGGTGGCCAACCATATAATTTGTGGCTGAGGCCGCAGATGCACAGGTGCCGTGGAAAAACTTTATACCGTTCGGCAGTTCGACCAGGAATGTATCGACCTGCACATTAAATCCAGTGTGCATCATCCCGTATGATGTGATCTTAACCCCGAGAACTGTTTGGGAAACACTGCCGCCGACGCCGGGTGCGAGCTCTATCACCTGATTGGAGGCTATATTACGTGCCAACATATCGTTTTTTACCTGGGTATTACCAACAACAATCGCACCGGTATTGTTCACCACCATCGCCACGGTATCGGCATCGTAATGGGTGACATGTCCGTGGTATTCCTGAATTATTATGTCGGCTTTCGTTACCGAGGCTGGGTCCCAAGTGGTACCCGTGGCAGGAAAGGCCTCGATAAATATGTCAAGATTTCCGTCATCCACACGAAACGCAGTAGAACCGATAAAGTTCGTACCATCGGCAATTAAATATGTGAAGTTAGCTGATGGTTGCAGGCGGGCTCCACGGTTACCATTTCTAGAAAATCCATTATCAAATTCATTTTCGGTCGCGATCGCAAAACAGGCTACAGACGCTAATATCAAAATAACTGAAAAACTTATTGCTACAACTTTTTTCAACATTTAATACCCCCTGACATTGATTTTACCTAATTACTTCAATAAACAGACTCGAATTTTGAACTATTGTATAATTATGATTATCAGGGAATGTTATATATAAGAATTATTGGAACATGTGCTATTTTTGTGAAATGCTTGGAAATGCATTGAAGCTCTAGAAACATATAAAAAATATTGGTTCACCTCCAAATTTAGGAAAAGATAGTTGTTATAATGGTATGAACAGATTTGAGAATAGGAATCATCTTATGAAAGGCAAGAGGCGACAGGCGATAGGCGAGAGCAAATTGCGTCTTTCATCTTTCGCCTTTCGCCTTTCGTCTTTCGCCTCTCTAAAGGTTATCTCAAACAGGACAGTATCATTCTAAATTTGGAGAAGAATCAAAATTTTAAAATTATTGTAAATTTAGGTATTGTCCTAACTCAGACCGCATAATGATACATTGAGAAATCGGACCAGCTCCAGATGTGATTTTCTAATCCTTCGAGCACTGTACGTGAAGTATTTTTTTTAAATTCATTTATATTATTTATGCGGTACTAATGAGGACATTACGAAAAATATTAATATGGATAATATGATATGGATAATTAACTTGGGGGGGCCAAGAGGATGGATGAAAAGAAAGAGGCAAGATACGAATATTTTTTAAAAATCATGAAATAGTGTAGCCTATCTTATCAAAATTTTTTAGCCATTCCTTTGGTTGTACCTTAAGAAATAGTCAGGGAGGAAGAAAAAGATGAGGTCAAAAAAAATAAGCATATTTGTGTGTTTGATGATATGTGCCGCTGCCTTTGTTATGGCTAGTGGTACGGCATCAGCTGCGGCCCCAAACCATGACGGTTGGGATGTAAGCGGTGACTTTGCGGGATGGCGCCAAAATACCGCTAAAACTAACATAGCGGTGATAGATACTGGTGGCAATCCAGACGGATACTTGTACTCCGAAAGTACAGGATATTTCGGCTGGAATAATTATTATGCTGGCGCATGCTCTGAAAAGGCGGAATTAAGCGGCGACTTTGGCTTCGCTCCATCAGTACAAGTTTCTGTGGACTTGAAAGTTTCGAGCAACACCGTAAATTTCAATGGGGTGTACCTTCGGTTTCGATACCAGGATGCTACTTATAACGGCTGGAGATACCTTTTCACTGACACCCCAGTATATGACGCATGGGTCACTTATAGTGTTGCATTCGATCCTACCTGGACGGATGTGGATGCTCGTGCTGCTGGTTGGGTGACTGATGAAGATGTTCATCCGTCGGCCGAACCGAGTGAGCCTTTTGCAGTCACGATGGCAGATGTATACTACACAGAAATTCGATTCGAAGCAAACGGTTATGTTCAAGGTTGCATAGACAACTTTCATCTAGACGTGGCAGTTACAACAGGGGATATCGATGATTATATCCAGAACCTACCGCCCGAGTGCTTCAAGAACAATCCAGGTAATCGTAAGAACACTTTCCATCTGAAGCTAGGAGAGGTCCAAACACTCATAGACAATGGCGAATACCAAGCCGCCATCAACAAATTACAGAATGATATAAGAGCGAAAATGGACGGTAGTCTTGGTGGCAATCCGAACAACGACTGGATTTCCTGCCCAGAAGCACAAGCAGATTTGTGTGCGATGATCGATGCGTTAATTGCGTATTTACAAACGCTACTTTGAAAACAGGGACCGTAATTTACGCGATCAATGAAAAAAATGAGAGGTTTCAAACAGCACAACACTTCCTCTCTTTTTTCTTTTTTTTATTTCTTATTAGAATTTCAATATTTTATTCATAGAAAAATATATAAGTTTTTAAATTGTAGTATTTTTAAAGAAATAAATGGTATCAGGGGCCAAGTTAAAAATTAGTTCCAGATCAATTAATTTGGGATGTGTGGCTAATAATGACCAACTCAAAATTTAACCTCACGATCAAAGATGCAATTATGCTACATCTTTTACAATTTTCAAAATATAAAGACGAATTTGAGGCACCTTACGCTATAACCCAACCGGGCATCGCGGAGATAATCGGCATCCGCCGCAGCCATGTCTCGAATGTGATCAAAGGTTTGAAGGGTGACGATTATATAACTGAACGCACCGGCCATGTAAAAAATATACCACGCAAACGTAAGATATATTTTTTAACCCAAAACGGGCTGGATTATACCTTAAAACTAAAAGTTAATGTTGAGAATAAAAAAGTTACCCTAATTAAGGATAAGGGCAAGCCAAAAACTCTGAAATTGTCAGAGGTCAACAAGCATCTATCAACTCAGGTGCCAATACTCCAGTTACTAAATCTTATTTCCAATGAAGGTCGCCTTGACCGGGATTCGGTTTTGAAATTTGAAGAAATCGGAGTGGCAGCGCCACCCGTAGCAAAACCAGTAAATTTTATTGATAATATGACACATCCCACGCGCTTCGTCGGCCGTGAAACGGAGTTGAAACAGATCAAAGAATGGATAGATAATGAATTACCAAGAATAATAGTCGTCACCGGCATTCCCGGCATCGGCAAGACCACATTGGCTGCAAAAGTTATTGAAGAAAGTGTGATTGAATCGGCCCGCAATCTATTTTGGTATCGTTTTCATGAATGGGATACACTTAGGGCTACGCTCCGTGAGATCGGTGAGTTCCTATCACAATTAGGGCGCAAGAAATTAAAATTCTATATTGAACGCCAGCTAACAATAGATATGGCCGAGGTTATGAAAATTCTCGAGACCGAATTACAAGATCTATCTGTACTCTTCGTTTTTGACGATCTGCAGAATGTGAATTTAGATATTCAACAATTGTTCTCTATTTTTATTGAACTATTAGGGTCCGACAAATTTGTGAAGGTTAATATCATTGTTCTTTCAAGAGATACTTTAGGGTTTTATGATAGGCGCGAGGTTGCACTAAAAAAACTGGTTGCAGAACTGGAATTAAGTGGGTTAGATCTAAATGCGAGTAAAAAATTGATCAACCTCGACGATATTGATGAAGTTAATTTATCCAATATCTATAATATTTCCGAGGGTCACCCCTTAACAATCGAATTAATAAGCATTCATATGTCTTCAAAACCCACGCATAAACTATCGGAGTTAAAAATAAGTGAATTATTCAAGGAAGATCATGATCTTAATAAATATCTTCGGGAAGAGATCTTCAGCGGGCTGTCCACCCCCGAGAAACAATTACTCGATCTGATCTCAGTTTTTCGTTATCCCGTATCCTCAGAGGCGTTCTTGATCTCGCACGAGATCGACCATGAATGCATTGACACCTTAATTGGCAGGTCGTTGCTGCAGGAGACCATGGCGGGTTATGACCTTCACGAGCTCATAAGGGCGTTCTTTTACAGGCGGTTGACCCCACAGCAGAAAAAGCGGTATCATACCGAAGCTGCAAAATTTTATAATTCCAATCTAAAGGAGAGCAGTATTTTAGATAGTGATGAATTATTTTACATTGCGCAATCCGCGCTCGAAACCCAACATCATTTTATCCAGGCCGGCGATCATGCAAAGGCCGCGGCATTAGCGATTGCACATGGCGACGGGCTCATAAGCAAAGGTTTTACCGAAGAGTTCGATACGATATTACAACAGATCATGCGAGAGCGGGTCGAGGACCATGTCTGGGCACAGTTGTTGATACACAAAGGCCAGATTTTAACTGTTAATGGCGAATGGGATAATGCATTACGCATTTACCTGGATAGTTTGGAGCTATGTGAGAATATTGAGGACTGCAATGGGTTGGCAAGAGCTTATAATGCGAGCGGCTCGATCTATTTTCATCAAGGCAATTTCGATAAGGCCATGGACAGTTATCGTAAAGGCCTGGAATATGCCGAAGCCGAAACGGACGAGCATAACTGTTCCAAAATCTACAGCAATATCGCACTTGTACATTGGAGGAATGGCGAGTTGGCGCGTGCGCAGGAGCTGATGAGGAAGAGCTTGTTATTATCAGAAAAGCTGGGCGACCAACAAGGTATTGCAAGATCCTATAATAATTTAGGAATTATCTATTGGGAACAGCACGAATTCGATGACGCGATCGTTGCCTATAATAAAAGCCTCAAGCTTTCGGAAATTTTGGGTGATAAGCACACAATCACGATCTTATACAATAATCTTGGCGAAGCCTACAGATTAAAAGGTATGGAAAAACGTGCCGAAGAATTCTATCGGAAAAGCCTGGAACTCTCAACCGAGCTCGGGTTCAAATGGCAGATCGCAGAAGTGTATTGTAATCTTGGGGAATTACATAAAGGTACCGATAGCGATAAAAGTCAAGAGTACCTGAGGTCAGCGTTGGAGCTCTATACGGCTCTTGGGGCGAAACGTGAAGTGGAAAAGGTTAGGCGGATAATGACTGGATGATCTTTTTGCGGGATTTAGGACTTAGGACTCAGGACTCGTACTCGGGATTCGTACCACGGGATTCGGGATACGAACGAGATGGTCCAAGGTCGAAGGTCCCTTTAACAATAGTTCGATCACCGATTCCCAATTCCCCATTCCCGAGATGACAGCCATTGTCCAAAACTTTTAAAATAGTGATAATCATTTAACAATGTTGTAAACAATATACCCTTAATAAAAACATTAACCAAGGTGATCAAATGTTGAAGATTGATAGGACTTGTTCTACCGAAGAGCAATGCCAACAGATCAAGAAATCGATTATTCGAAAGAAGAAATTATTGCCAGAAAAAGAGATAGAACTCTATGAAATTCTTGATACAGTTGCCGATATTTTTATTGATTTTGAAAAAAGATTAGCGAAGATCGAAAACACTCTTTATCAATAATTAGGAGTTAGGAGTCAGGATTTGGGCTTGTTTTTCAATTGTTAGGAGTTAGGAGTCAGGACTCCGGGCTCAGGACTTAGGACTCAGGACCCTGACTTATGGTGCCAAATTACATGCACCTTACATGTTCTAACTGCCTTTTAATACTCCGAGTGTGAATATTATTTACTCGGAGGACCAAACCATGACCAACCCGATCCGCAATAATGATAAAGCGGTGTCACCGGTTATTGCCGTCATTTTAATGGTGGCAATTACCGTGGTGCTCGCAGGTGTACTATATGCATGGGTGTGGAGTCTCTGGGACCATGATAATGGTAATGTGGAAGCTATCTTAGCTACCTTGGATCAAGGTGACGGGAATATGACCTCAGGGTGTCTATTCACATTAACGAAAGGCAGCGGCTCAAGTGTAAGGATCCGAGATTATACGATCAGAGTGGGTGCCGAAGGTAAATCACTGATAGCCCTAAGGTGGCCTGAAGATGGTAACAGCAGTTATTCAATAGATACCAAATTAACGCCTGATGATGGTGAATGGTGGGAAGCGACCGAACGCATGGGTTTCGATGCGCCACCCGGCTTAAAAGCGCAGGATATTACCGACGGTAATACGATCGAAGTAAAGATCAAAAACGAACGAACTGGAAATGTTGTTTATACCGGTAAGTTTACCTATCGTGATTGATCTGCTTGGTAAAACATTAAACCTACCATATGTACACACACCCTCTCTCTTTTTTTTTTTAATTGCATATAAAATATAACATTTTTCTTTTTTACCGCAGAGACGCAGAAACGCAGAAAGATACATTTCTGCGCTTCTGTGCTTCTGCGGTAAATTTTTTTTATTACAAAAAAAATCGAAAAAGCTTTAATTCCAAATAGCAATGCTGTAACCATGGACACCACCTTCGAAACAGAGTACAAGGTCACCCCAAACAGATTAGTTAATGGTATGACTTGGGGTCTATCCTTAATGTTATTGTGCATGGCCATCATTATCCCACTAATGACATATATTTATGAGGAAGAAGGAAGCTATGTTTGGTTGATGCTATTGATCATGTTTGCGATGCTTTTTTCTGCGATCTTAGCCGGTGCATGGGCGTACTCGCCTCGTACGTATTTTTTATCTGATAAAGGCATTAGAATTGACAGGCCGATAAATTCGATCACGATTCCATTGAAAAAGATCAAAAAGGTCGAGGATATAAAGCTCAATATTTTCAAAACCCTCCGAAAATGGGGTAATAGCGGTCTATTTTCGGTGTCCGGTTCTTTCTACAATAAAACTCACGGTAATTTCTGGATCTATGCCAAGAACGATAATTATGTTATGCTCCATGCCGAAAAAAAATATGTTATCAGTCCTGATGATAAGGAGCTGTTCATACAGGCTGTGGCGGGTAAAATTGGGAAATAACTACCATAGTGGTTTGGAGTTTTCAGTTTACAGTTTGGAGTTTGCAGTTTCACTTATTAACAATAATTAAAGCCTCAAGAAGCAAGAAGTTTTGATTGTATATTGATACATAGGTTACGGTAAATTGCTTCGCATTTTACCTCACCCTCAAAAACCCCTTATGGGCTTTTTGACGGTTACGGTAATCTGCTGCGCATATTACCTCACCTTCAAAATCTTTTCAAGATTTCGAAGGTTAAGGTTAGGAAGCCAGTTTAGATGCTGGGTTATGAGGTTGGTGTCGAAGTTCGAAATTTGATGTTGGGTAGTAGCCCAACTTCTTAACCGTAACCTTATATCCAACTTCTATCAATTATTCATTATTATGTTGGGGGACTACAAACCGAAAACCACAAACTGAAAACTTCACAATAATAATACTTTAATCTAACTTGTCATTTGAAACACGATTATTTTCACAATCCGGTGAAGGATAATGAAATTCGCCATACATGCAGAAAAGCTATAAACCTTGAGTCATATGCCTGCAAAAAAAGGGAGTGAGGTTATGAGTGACGATGACATCGTTGTAACTGATGAAGGTGGTGAGGAATGCTGCGCAAGTTGTAATAAACCCACCGGTAAGGACGGTCATATGTGCGTGCCCTTGGAGAAACATGATGAAACCTGTAAATGGTGCGGCTCGATGATCATCAATGAAAGGCACATGTGTAATGATAAGCTTCAAGAGGTTTCTTATGTCTGCAACACCTGTGGTCGTATGGCGATTAGGGAAGACCAGCTGTGCAACCCGAAGAAGATCGAATAGCGATTAGTTAAACGTGGAATGTAATAGGTTAAGGTAAAGAATTCCCTTAAAAATCCCTTCTTTTATTTGGGACTGGG
>CBDVCJ010000127.1:0-10451 GCA_965372445.1 uncultured Thermoplasmata archaeon
GAAAATTATTAAAAGGCATTTTCCAATAAATTCTATAACTGATGAAAAATCAATTCTTACATTAGAAAAAGAATATCATGATTACAAAAAAGGATTAGTGAAACCGTCATTAATGAAAAGAATTGCTTATAGAATTTGAAGAGATTTCAATGGCCAATCTCAAGCGTTCCGAGCCGATTCTATTTTCAGTTATATTAAAGCTTTCTTCCAATCCACAACTGAATACTGGATAATATTTTTCGTTTGCGAGTTAACCCTTTCAACCTGCGAGATTATATCAGATAACGATTCTGTCGAAGTCAATAGCATAACATCGAACCCTTTCTGTACGGCTTCGATCGAGGCCGGTAACGCCGAAAATTCTATATCGGGGCTCTTGCCGAGCTTTTTGAGCAAATTCAACCCTATCAGATCGTAAACTGCGACTCTTTCAGGCCTGGATTTCTTGAAAAAATGCTGAAATTTCTTCAAATTTATCTTTTGTGACCCGCCTTCGGTTGTTGTGGGGAGTGCAAGAACCGTGAGGGTGCCGAACTCATAATCCATTATCCCATCAAGGTCATAAACCGCAACATCATCGCCTTTCTTAGCATCGTATAATATCACACCCTTAGAAGTGGACTTTGATCCGGGCACTTTCTTGTTATTGGCGTGGAGGATGCCATCCTTCATTGATAAATTGACTGCCTCACCTTTCTTAAGAGTTTGAGCTGCAAGTGCAGTACATACATTGATAATATCCAAACCTTCAACCTTCTTGTCTAAAAATTCCTTCAACTCCGAGATATTCTTGTGTAAAAACTCCACGCCCTCTGGTGTAAGTTTATACTCACCGTTAACTTTGAGCACCATCTTTTCATTCATCATGATTTTAATGTATTCCGATATCGCCTGGATGGTCACGTCCAACCTTTTTGCGATCTCGTTCATTTTAATTCGCGGCTGCGATTTTAGCTCGAGTAATATAAGGAGCTTGGTAAACGCTCGGAGGTCTCTAAGTACACGCATGTGGATCACCTTGTTTTGTAATACAACCAATATTACCAATAAACAAATAATCCAATAAAATTCTAAATCCCAAAAAAACAAACGAGCGTTGCCTTTGTGGTTTGGTTTATTGGGATTTTATTGGTAGTATTGGTATTATTTGCTTATTAGCAGTATTAACGAAACGGGTCTCGTAACCATAACCGTATTACTTAACCCTTAGTCAATGAAGTCTTATTTAAATTAACAATGTCAGGAAGTATATACTTATACCCTTCCTTAGGATGACGCTTAAGTATGATTTTGAAATCGAAAACCTTTGCTAAATTATTGCGGTTGATAATTTTCAACGGCGGCCCATCAGCAATGATCTCACCTTCTTTCATTATCAGCAATCGTGAGCAGTATTTTGAGGCAAGATTGATGTCGTGGAAGACACTGATGATCGTGACGCTATTGGTCTTATTGAGCTCTGCGATCAGATCCAGGATCTCATATTGGAAATTCAGGTCTAGATGTGAGGTGGGCTCGTCAAGTAATAATAATTCCGGTTCCTGAGTTAACGCCCGCGCGACGATCACACGCTGCTTCTCGCCGCCGCTAAGATTTTTTATATATTTATCGCGGAACTGCCAGCACTGTGTCTTTTTCATTGCCGTTTCTGCCAGTTTACGGTCCTTTGGGCCTTCTAATTGGAACCGCGAAAGGTACGGCAGCCTGCCCATGAGCACGATCTCCAGTGCCGTGAACTCGAACTCGAACATCGATTCCTGCGGCACGACCGCCACTAATTTTGCGAGCTCGTTCTGAGGGAACTCATGAAGGTTCCGGCCATTGATAGCGATCGACCCCAATTGGGGTACTAATACACGCGTCAGAATATTCACTAATGTGGTCTTACCACAGCCATTTGGTCCGATAATGCCAATAAACTCGCCCTTCTCGAATTTCAGGTTGATATTCTTAATGACTTTTTTGGCTTTTTCATAATTGAAATGCAGATTTGTTAGTTCTAACATAATTGTCACTTCTTTACTAATAACAAGTACAGGAAAAACGGTGCGCCGAACAGTGCCGTCACCACCCCAACGGGAAGTATAACTAACCCCACGGTCTCGCCGGTCAAAGCCTCGGCAAATTTTGAAAAATTTATTGAAAGGGTGTTCGCCCAAATGAGAAATATACCACCGAAAAGTGCGGAAGTAGGGATGAGAACACGGTGATCCGGCCCGACAAATTTGCGCATTATATGCGGTATGATCAACCCCACGAACCCGATTATGCCTGTGAACGCGACCGCGATTGCGGTAATTAGCGCTGCGGCAGCTAACAGTATTATTTTGGATCTCTCGACGTTTATGCCTAATTGTTTTGCAGTATCTTCACCAACCGAAAATGCGTTCAGGTCACGTGAATAAATAACCAAGATCACCACACCCAGAATAATGAGCGGCAGCGAGATCTCGACATTATACCACCTGATATTGTCTAAGGACCCCATCATCCAGAACAGCACGCTTCGGGGATCGCCCACTTTTAGGTAGGTCAAGAACAATGTGATCGCCGAGAAGAACGACGAAAGTGCGATACCGACCAGCAACATTGTAGTAACAGATACCTTGCCGCCTTTTTTTGATAATGTATAAACCAAAAATATTGTACCAATAGCGCCTAGGAACGAACAGATCGGCAGAATATACTCTTTTGGGATGTAATCCAAAGTGTTTTGCTGTACGATCAGCCCGACGATCGCGCCGAACGCGCCGCCGGACGATACCCCGATGATGAAAGGGTCGGCCAGTGGGTTGCGGAATAGCCCCTGCATCGTTGCACCTGCCGTCGCGAGTGCCACACCTACCAGTATCGCCATCATAATCCCAGGAAGCCGTAGATCTATTACAATGATCTCCCAGTTCTGTTCAAAGGTCATACCCTGATCGAATATTCGATTTATAAGTATCTGAAATACCACATCGGGCGGGATGGTCACACTGCCAATAGTTAAACATATTATCGCAGATAGTAAAAGTAAAATTGACAGTATAATAATTATCGTTGACCATTTGAAAAATTTTTTAGCCCGCATTTGCACACCTATGCAGTTATATAGCCCGAGAACAGCTCTAGGCCATCCACCAATCTCGGCCCCGGACGGTCTATTAGATCTGCATTTACATCTATCACCATATTATTTTTAACTGCATTGACATCTTTTAATGCGTCATCATTTAGAATGGAATCACGAGATGGGGTCGGCCAGGTCTCATCCTGCGACGTAAATATTATGTCCGGATTAAGATCGATTAGTTGCTCAACTGTTATCTGGATCGCTATACCTTTGTCGTCCACAACCGCGACTTGGCCTCCGGCGGTTTGGATAAGGTCACCTGAAAAGGTCGAGGATGTGCCTGCCCAGGGGCTGGTGGCGCCGTCGTAATATATTATATATAATATCTTCGGGTTCAAGGTCTCATAGGATTTCACTGTATTTATTCGCGCCTCCAAACCTGCTGTTACATCTTGCGAGGTCGGCTCGGTACCTGTGACTTTGCCGAGAAGTTCAACATTGTCCAGTACATCCTGCAGCGTTCTGGGATATAGCCGAAAAACAGAAAGCCCATAATCTTTCAATTTATTATAATTCACATCGTAGAAATCCAGAGATTTGTCCATTATTATTATGTCAGGGTCCTCAGCAAGTATCTTTTCGAGGTCTACACCTTCATATGTTGAAACCACCTCAATACTTTTACATTCCTCAGGATAGTCTGATGCGCTATCCTTACCCACAATTTTATTCCCCACCCCCAAACTAAATAATATCTCAGTAATACTAGGCGCCATTGATATGATCTTATCGAGCTTTTTCGGGACCTTAACTGTTGTGCCCATGTCGTCTTTTATGTAGTTGAATACACTGGTCGTTGTTGTTAGTTTAAGATCAATTGTAACCTCTTGACCTGTGATCTCTGTAATATTGAGCTTAATATCATTCACACCATCAAGATCACTATCGATCTCGATCAGCTCACCTTTCTTAGCCATTATCAATGAATCATTCGAGTTCAGTGCAAAAATCACTGTTTGGTTCTCGATCTTTTTCACCGTTAGGTTATACTTAGAATCCTCAACTTCAATAATTTTTGATACATTCAATACTAATACTTCGGTTACCGTAACTGTTGTCTCTTGGGTCTCCTCATCGTCATTCTCATTAGAATTAATACATCCTGCGACCAAAGTTGCGGTGATCACGATCAAAGTTAGTAATATTGCGATTTTTTTACGTGTCATCTTAAACCATCTCCGGTTCAGCTCAAGTAGACTTGAACTTTATCAAATACATTTTAGAGTAGGCATATAACCTTCAGTATTTAAAAGTTTAGATAATTCAGGCATTAAGAGCAAGATAAAAGAGCTGAAATTATTTGTTGCCTTTCAATTCACCTTTAATATAACTGATCATTTTCTTGGGGTTGACTGTGTCCATTATGAAGTTATAATCATCTTTTTTGAATTCATGGATCAGATACAAGATTCCAATATAGATTCCAACACCAATAAAAAATATCGATATCAAGTGATACCATCTGGCAATCTCGAAAATTGTGTTTATATAATAAAGTGAAAATGCCATAATTGATGCTGCCATCAAATGTTTAAGAATGTATTTTGGGTTCCATTTTAGGCCGATAATGTACCAGGCCACGACCCTGTAATAAATAAACCCGAAAATTCCGACCGCTAACGTTGCAATTGCTGCACCGGTTGCCCCCAGCCCAAAACCCTGTATGCCTAGGATTTTTATATCAACAGGAATTAATAACAGATTGAGTACAATATTTAAAGAAACGCGAACGGATCCCGCCACAGCCGCCAGCCAAGGCTGATTCATACCGAAAACCAACGGCCCGTAGACCCTCGTCGTGATTGATATCAGCGCCCATATTGACAGCACTTGTAAAACCGGTGCTGCCGGGTAATATTTGTCGGCCAGCAAAATGTGTATTATTGGTCTAGGCAAAACGATCATAAAAAAAACAATTGGGAACGTGAACATGCTCAGATATCGTTCCGCTTTATTAACTATCGAGATAATTTGCTTTTTATCGTTTTTGACATGTAATTCCGAAATTGTTG
Source organism: uncultured Thermoplasmata archaeon (assembly GCA_965372445.1). Taxonomy (GTDB): domain Archaea; phylum Thermoplasmatota; class Penumbrarchaeia; order JAEHCK01; family CBDVCJ01; genus CBDVCJ01. The sequence continues at coordinate 5,128 of CBDVCJ010000127.1, forward strand.
GGAACAGCAGCAATGCCACCGCCGCGGAAAATGTGATTAAGAACATAGAAAATCTATTAACCGCAAAATAATAGCCGACCTCTTGCGCACCCCAGAATAGCTGAATAAATATTTTATCGATATTAGTAATTATTACTGCTATCGAGCTCGTTATTACTACCGGTAGAGCAAACACAAAATAACTTTTAAACAATTTCATCGACGGTCTTTTTATGGAAAAGCCACTGAAAAACATGCCTGCAACGATCATCACTGTGGTCTCTGCAATTATATAGGTAAACGCCAATTCAATGGTTCCCTTGCCAGCAAGAGCTACGAAAATAGTTGCACAAACCCTCATTACAGTTCCCAAAAACATAGATATTTGTAGCTTGGCGATCTCTTTTTTTGCCATGAACGTCATTTTCATGACTTCTGTGAACGAAGCGATAACTGAATAGCCTAAAATTACATAAATTGCAATAACATGCTCCGGAGTCTCAAAACCCCGTCCGAGAATATCGGTCCATATATATATTGCACCGAGTACTATGACAACGAAAACAGTCGTAAGAATTATTTTGATCGTAAAAAATGTGCCAACACACTCACCAAGATCTTTGCCCTCAGAAATGCGCTTGATATGAGCTTGGTCAAACCCGAACTTTTTGATGATCCCGAACATTGTTACAAATGACAAGGCAAATGCGACAATGCCTAGCTGCTCAACCTCCATATATCTTGCAATGAAAAATAACGCTACGAAACCCAATAAGCCCCCTAATGCTTGGACCACCATAATTAAAAACGTTTTTCGTGCGATCATAATGCTCCATAGTAATGAAATCTTGGATAAAAGATTTTGGATTGGGGCGATTATAGATTCAAGACGGAAGTTTTCAGTTTGTAGTTTTCGGTTTGTACTCCCCCACCCCCTACCCCATTTATATCCACATTACATAAAATCATTATTTTAACCAATGTTGGGGGGGAGGGGTGACTACAAACTACAAACTGAAAACTACAAACTATATAGAAATTAGTAGCTAGCTGGAATCTTGAATCTCCAATCCACAGTAAATTGACAATATGTTCCCTGACTCCTAGCAACTTGCCGCTAATCGAATTTGTCGTGTTGCATCTAACTGTTCCTGCAGCTTTTGCTCGGTGTATCCAAACGGCCGCAGGATGCTCTCACCGGCCCTAAGCAGCAGCTCAAGATAGCGATGACGGTCATAGTGCTCGTCACCCCGCACAAGCTCGGCGAGCCTCACGCGTCTCTGCGGGTCTTTAGAGGAATGGTCGAGTATTACATACCTTACGCTCTCGCCGGGGTTGACCTGTACACCCTCCTGCACCATTTGGGTTAGCGCTGCGACCTGGTCGTTGAATACCCGATAGCCTTCAAGCGTCCTGGACACCCGTGTTTTTATTATTAGTTCGTTAACGTCACAGTTACCTTCGAGGATCTGTGCAGCGTAATCTTTCAAAACCTCAAGCGCATCCGGGAGCGAGGCGGTCAATTCCGATCTGGTGCCTGCCCTGGAAAATACTCCTAATATATCGTTTTGGAACCGAATGAAGAGCTCAGGCGTGTTCCTCTGCCGCAGCTCCAGCCCACGCACCTTGAATTCGCCTGTATCCAATAACCCATAATAACGGGTCAGTGCACCCACCTCAGTCCCCTTATTGTTTAGAAATGCGATCCATTTGTACACGCCCTCAAGTTCGATGGGTATCCCGATCTTTGCCGAGATCGACTCACATAACTGCTCGCAGGCTGTTCTCTCACACTTGCCATTTTCGGCTGCGACCCAAAGCGAATCAACAATGCCGTGCAGAACAGTATAGCCCATCCCCTCAGCAATTTCCATAGTGTCCAATAGTATCTCTCTGCTGAATGCAGTAATAGATTCATGACATTCGATCCGCCCGAACCGCGCGTTGCGGTAACCAGTATAGCCGAAACAGGTCACCAGCAACCATTTCAGCACCTTCTGACGCTGGTCGTACATATCGTTCTCCGCCACCATCAGTCGTTTATAATCCATCCTGCGCGTAATAACCGACTCGATCACACGCGGTATTAGCCCCTTGCGGCGCGTGCAAATGTGGTAACCGATCGAAGGCACGATATTTGGGGGTGCCGTCTCGCTTATAGAGCTATCCGGTGAACAGCATCTACACAGCAGTGTTTCCGGCGAGATATTTTTGTGGACTATGATATTCGGATAGAGCGATATGAAGTCGAGTTCTGCTACGTTCTCATGTACGCCAACACAAGGCTCAAAGGTATGACCGCCGCGGTCGGCATTTAACAGGCCTCGTGCCGATTTGAAGCCTTCTGGCATGTTCTTCTTCCATTTGACCAGCACCCCATCGTGCATCGCCTGGTTTATCTGCATTGCACTGATCGCACTGCCTGGCGATAACCGCGAGATGGTCTGGAGCGGTATGCTGGAAATCCTCGCGATCTCGATCAGCCCGTACAGCCCACTTGCCGCGAACATGAACGACGAGGTCCGATCTATATGTATTCGGCCTTTTAACGCGTAAAACGGAGGTTTGTATTTTATCTGACCGTATGTAAAATACGATTTGCCTGCTCGGGTTGGCGCATTCCCACGATGACGCTGTGGTGCGCGGCCCAACTGCAGCGTTTCAAGCATCTTGTTGACTTCTGCACGGTGATAGAGGTACGGCATAATGAACTTGTCACCGCCAGTTGTATAGAGTATGTCGGGATCGAGGATATTGATCGTATCCACAAGCGCTTTCAATAGCGCAGCTTCGTCAGAACGGTCTTCAAGCACAATACCGCTATCAGCTTTGTCAATACACCCCTCATCAACGTAGTTCTTCATCGGTGTTATGTGGACCTCAGTTAAAGGGTCGTCGTAGGTGGCGAATGTGCCTTTGCGGTCGATCTCGACGCCGAGCTCCACACCCAGGAACTCCGGGATATCGTAGTCCGTAGAAGATTGTTCGTCCACGAGCTGGAAATTTCGAGGCGCCTCGAATTTAATATGTGCCAATGGAAATATTTCTCTATCAAACATATATTTCTGTGATAATCGAAGGTCAACGTTGAACAATTGATACTCTGAAAATTTGCCTTTTTTATCGACCATATCCGCAATTTCACGGAGAGCTTGATAATCATTCATTGTGAGCTCCAAAACTTTATAAAGCTTAGGGTCGACCAGATCGATACGCCGATATTTGAATTCAAGATCTTCAATTGACGATAGGAACTTTAGCGAATCTGCAAGTTTATTGAGCCGCTCGTAGCTAGAATATATATAGAACCGCGGGTAGAACTTCTCTGAAATACACGTAGACCCTTTTTTGGTTTTGATCCACGAAATGAGCCGGTTGTGGTCGTAATCTGGGTATACGTCTAGCAGATAACCCTCTATTGTCATATTGTTGCCTCATGACTGTCCATTTATATTTAATGAAAATTCCAAGAACCAAATTCCAAGAGCCAAACAAGCTCCAAGGGCCAAGTTCCAAGGCCCAAATGAATCCTAAAATTCAAATTTCAAACCTCAGAGATTATTTGATTTTTGGACAATAGAACTGAAGATTTTCTTTAATTGATTTGCTTCTTCAATAAGAGTGTTACATTTATTCTCACTGATTTTGTCATTAAAATCTAACAATTTCAACCAATATTCCGTTTCTTTCGCTTCTTTACGACAAATTTTAATATGCATGTAAAAATCTTTTTTTCCCAATGATTCGTTTGCTTCAATGTAATTTGTCCCTATCGATGCGGATGATCTGATAACCTGTTTTAATATCTCCTTATTTGTAATTGTTAATGGCAATGGCTTTACAAATTTGATAACATCTTTAGAAAAGCTTAAAGTACGTTTACCTAAATCATAGACTTTGGAGTTTTGAACATTGGTGTTTGGAATTTGTTTGGAACTGCGGTCATGAACTTCGTTCATTACCTCGGGCTAAAAATTCCTAGAGGAATTTTTACCCCTACGGTAACTTGCTTCGCCAAGTTACCTCGCATTACGAATTCCTTCGGAATTAGTAAAGTTTGGTTCTTGCATCTTGGAATTTCGCATAATATTATTTTTCATCTAATTCACCTCCTTTCCCATTCTTTTTATTCGACTTCAATTTCTCGAGTTCTTTCTCATGCTCAACCAGTATTGCCATTATCATAGCTTCAGTCGGGTTGCTACGTGCTGCGTTACTCGCCGCAGATGCGTGCGACCGTGCTTTTTTCATCAGTGCATCGAACGCTTCACGGTCCTTGGCACGCAACGCTTTTCGAAATTCGCGCCATTCAGAAACCGTGAGTTCCAGCACACATCGGAATGTGGGTACTGTCCTACCTATAGATATCACCACCTTCACAAAAATCATCCAGGCTCAGCTGATACAATGGCAAGGGGTAATAATCCATGATCTTACCGGTGCCGGTTACAAACCGTAATTGACGCTTTGTGTTGGCTTTGAGCCCGAGAATGTTGTCTGACTCTAAGTTGCTGCGGAGGATGCTGTTCAGCTCGAACCTGTGAAGTGATTTGGACCTGCCATATTTTGTAAGGATGGTGATCAACTCGTATTTCTCGGTCACCCTCCGCAGCTCTTGAAAATCGTTCTCCAGCAACACTTTCGATTCTGACCAGTTCACATCTTTATCTAGGAATAAATTGGATATACATGCGCCAATGACCACGGTGGGCTGGTGCTTCAAAACCGATCTCTCGAGGTCGCGTGTGAGGAGTGTATCCAGTTGATAGACCGTGAATGCACGAGCGACCTTTACACGTTTGAGTATGTATTCCGGGTCAAGCTTGAACCTTCGACAGCATGCCGTGAGCGCATAGACGTCAAATGAGTTGCCGCCGTCGATGAATACCACGTCCCTGTCAAACCTCTGTACCGCTTTTGCAATGATCTGTGCGACCAGCGGGAACAGGAACTCGGTTTGCGCGTCGAGCAATGTAATGGTCGCCGGCTGAAACGCCTTGGTGCTGGCCGCGATAAAGCGGTCGAGCCTGGCTATGCCCGTGGACGCTCTTGGGTGCGTGGCGCTACAAGCGTGCTCTTGCCCCTGCGCCGCACGATGTGCACGATAAGGGCGCCAGTGCTCATAATGGCCCGGCTGCGGGACGCTCCTGTCGAGATACGGTACTCTCCAGTCCAAAGAGGTGGTGGATAACATCTGGAAATTCTCCTCCCAATGTTGAAAATCCCAATTTCGAACTTAGGAGTCAGGTATAAGGAGTCAGGGAACCAATTGCCCTAACACCCTTTTCCCATCCTGACCCCTACTTTGGAAAAGCCGAAGGGTTTTACAATCGAAAACCATAACA
>CBDVCJ010000128.1:0-10360 GCA_965372445.1 uncultured Thermoplasmata archaeon
AATTTATGGTGCAAAACTGGGGGCTTATTCCAGAAAAGATATATTAACGACAGAAGATTTTGAGATGTTAGTAATTGCAGAAAAATAATATAATTTTATTAAAAATTTGAAATTCAGAGTCAGTGGTTCACCCCTAATTGGGTTGTCAGTGGGGTGGTTGATGGTGGACAACCCAATAAACCCAAAATCCAAACCTCAAAATCCAAACTCGATAACGGGGTGTTAGGCTGTTTGGTTTTTTAATAACCTTTTTCCGAGGCTCGTCAACATATCGCCACACCGGCGCGATTTGTTCGGTTATCAAACCATATCAAAACAAAGCCAATCAAGAGAGCCTCGTAAAACCGCCGTTCGCACGTAGACTATTGGTCATTTGGGTTTGGGATTTCATTGGGATTTGGGATTTGGGATTTTGAAATTACCCGGATGTGGCCAGGTCAAGGACATAAGCCTCCTTTTGTTACTCCCGGGTTGTTACCTTGCCAGGGTTGACGACATTCGACTATTCGTCCTACCTGTCGGTCATGAGTAAATCATCCCGATCTGTTTGGACTTTCTCCTGTGGGGTTGGCCGTTTCAACAAATCCATCTCCGTCGTCCGGGGCGGCCCCCATCATCCCAATATGGAAATAACTGTGTCGTTTCTGCTCCAGAGCCTACCTTCTCAGGCACCCTGCTTGCACAGGGCCACATACTCGATGGAGGGAGGACTTTCCTCAGCTGTGCCAAAGCACTACCGTCAGTCGCCCACCTTCTCCTAACCACAAAGGGAATAATTGTCATCTAGTATATAACAATTATTCCCTTTGTGGTAAACCCCAATTTCAAAACAAATCCCAATGGCAAAATTCCAAGAGCCAAGATGCAAATTCCAAGTAAACTCCAAACACCAAATTCCATTTAAATTATTATTTTGGTCATTGGTATTTGGGATTTGTTTGGTTCTTGGTATTTGGTTCTTGGTACTTGCATAATTTGGTAGTATTGTCATTTGGGATTTCATTGGATTATTTGAATATTGGTAATATTGGGATTTAATTTTGCGATACTATTCGACATATGTACTATAACCTTAATATATAAAATACCCAATAACTTTTAAATAGCCATAATTTAGTTACACTAACCAATATCTAACGAGTGGGAGCGTATTGTTATGAAATTCACAATCAGAACTCGAACTAATAGATACTACATTACTCTTTGTATTGTCATTGTTGCGCTATTTTTATTGGCAAATTTTTATCCTGTACTCGCTATAAATTCTGACACCCATCAGGATATTCCAACACCTGAGAGCTCTAATATTATAATCGATGCGAGCTCAAGATCCACTGGGCGTGCTGAAGATTGGTGGAAGAACCGCGGCGATGCCAGCAATACCGGTTACTCGACCTCAAAAGCAACCAATGTCTACAATAGATTATGGAAACGCACATTCGATATTGAATCTGAATTATATTCTTCACCGGTGGTTGCAAATAATAAAGTATATATCGGTAGTCTCGACCGTACGATATATGCAACGGACATCTATACCGGCAGCATAGTTTGGAGCAAAAGCACGACGAACCTGGGCGGGCCGCTCTCAGGCGACGAGATCGTGTCGTCGGCCGCGGTGGCAAACGGGATCTTATTTATCGGGTGCAGCGATAAGAATCTTTTTGCGCTGGATGCCGAGACCGGCACATTCCTATGGAATTATACAACCGGTGGTCCAATCCAAGCCGCACCTGCAGTTGCCGATAATAAAGTTTTTATCGGCTCTTTTGACAAATATTTATATGCGCTCGCGACCACAACCGGTAAAGTGGAGTGGAAGTTCTGGACCGGCTATAAGATCCGGTCGACCCCGGCTATCGTGGGCAACATGGTGTTCTTTGGCACCGAATCACCTGCTGGCGCGGGCGACCCTTGCGTATATGCGCTGGATATCCAAACCGGAAATGAAATTTGGAATTTTACGACTGCAACAGGTCAAGGCGTATCTTCTTCAATTGCAGTCGGCGGTAATAAGCTCTTTTTCGGGGCGCTGGATAGTAAGGTGTATGCACTGAACCGTAGCACAGGTGCGCAATTATGGAATTTCACTACCGGCAACTCGGTTTACTCGTCGCCGGCACTTGATGTTGGGAATGACGTGTTATATATCGGCTCGGACGATAATAAACTCTATGCACTGCCAATGACGGACCCGGATGGCGACGGTAAAATCAATTCTACTGAAATGTACTGGAGCTATGAAACCGCCGATAAGATCCACTCTTCGCCCGCGATCGCAGATGGTAAAGTTTTTATCGGCTCTTATGATAAGCGGTTTTATGCTTTGAATGCCACCCCTCAACCACTATCTACCCAACACCGTGAGATCTGGGAGAACCCGTTATGGACAAATGGCTTTATCGAAAGTTCGGCGGCGGTCGCGAACGGTATTGTGTTCATCGCATCCGACAGCGGATCGTTGTGGGCGATCGCATCTACCGATCTGGGGATCTACAATCATGAGGTCAAGGTCTACGACCTCAACCCTTTTGCCACCGAAAATGTTGAAATTCGAGCTACGGTCTATAATAACGGTTCCATCAACCTCACAGGAAGCTTGAAATTTGTCGATTGGGACCGTTCGGGCAATCTAAGGGCACTGCAGAAGATATTGATCGAGGAGCATAACTTTACACTCGATGTCGGTGAGGCGATCACATTCACGACCGATTGGGTGGCGGTTGCGGGTCAGCACGATATAATAGCACAAATAAACAGGTCTGCGCCCGCAGATAGTTACGATGGCAACGATTTTGCAGCTTGGATACTCGAACCGATACCGCCGCTATATTCCGAAGGCTGGAGCATGTTCCAGAACGATACCGCGCATACCGGCCTGAGCTGGCTTGCGCCACGCACCAATAAAACGGAATGGACCTACAAAACCGGCGCTGCAATAAAATCCTCAGCGGCGATCGCCAAGGATCGTGTATTTTTAACATCGCTGGACGGCAATATCTATGCATTGAACGAGAAGGACGGCAGTGATCTCTGGAATTATTCGGTGGGTGCACCGATCTATACGTCACCAGCATTTATTGCAAGCGGTGGTGATAATAGTAAATACGACAAGATCTTCATAGGGGCGGATGATGGGGTGGTATACGGGTTTGATATGAATGACGGGTCGATACTCTGGAGCTATACGACCGGCGATAAGGTAAGAGCGTCGGCGATGGTGATCAATGGTATTGTCTATATCGGCTCGACCGATGGCAAGCTTTATGCACTGGATGAAGATGGAAGTTTTGACGGCGACCAGGGTGTTGATGACAATGCGACCACCAACGAGGACCTGCTATGGAGCAGGTCAATTGGCTCGATAAGTGCATCGGTGCCGGCGGCATTACTCGCAGAAGATAAATTATATGTTGGTACCGACGAGGGCAAAGCTTATGCTCTGAACCGCTTCACCGGCGCCACGATCTGGGTGCGTGATTTTGGTGCGGGCGCCGCGCTGAAGAGCTCTCCTGCGATCGGGGACGGTTTGGTATATATCGGGGCGGGCAACAGCCAGTTCTATGCATTGAAGACTGAGGATGGCAGTATTGATTGGTCCGACACGACCGGCGGTATCATAAGCTCATCACCTGCGATAGATACCGAAAATAATGTTGCGGTCGTGGGATGCGATGATGGTAACGTCTATGCATACGATGCCACAACCGGTGAACGTCTCTGGGTTTATAATACCGGAGGTATTGTACGGTCTGCGATCGTCATTGCGGACGGCAGGGCATTTTTTGGCTCTGAGGACATGAAGGTCTACGCATTGGACGAAGTCGGAAATGGGGATGGCACGACCGACCTGATCTGGAGCTTCAAGGCAGACGAGCGGATCTTGGCGTCACCTATGATCTCAAATAACGGATTATATATTGGCTCCGAGTCCGGCATGCTGTTCAGGTTAGGGTCGCCGAATGTGCCGCCAGAGGCAAAGATTACAGCGCCCGCAAATCAATCTGTATTCTTTAGAGACGAAAACATCACTTTCAATGGCACTGAAAGTACCGATCTGGAAGATATTGAATTACGCTATAACTGGACCTCCGCAAGAGTGGTACAGCTGCCTGGCGAGCTTCCAAAGGTATTAACAAATTATATCTATGACGGCTACGACCCGGTTATTACCGCAACCCTGCCCGAAGGCGACCATTTAATAATTTTGCGCGTTACGGACCCAATGAGCGGCATCTCGAATGCAACTACTAATATTACGGTATTCCAACCTAAGACCGAATACTTCTTGAACTCAACCATCCCCGCAGATTGTACGATCTATTACGGTGGAAAGGGCACGGTCGAGATTTCGGCAACGACCAACCCGGGTTCTATAACTACGGGTAGTATCGGATTATTTGATACATTCAGATTTGAAAGCCTTACGCCCCGTTATAAGATCGGGTGGTCCAATATAACGATCAGTCTCAAGAATGCCAATATGCCAGAGGGATTGAATACTTCAAGATTGAACATGTATTCCTGGGATATAGTAAATAGGAATTGGGTGAAACTTCCAAATAGCGGCCTGATAAATTTAAGCGCTGACGACCTTAGGGTTTGGGCAAAGGCGGATGATCTGGTCACACCCCAAATTACTGTTTATTCACTTGGAACTTATGACAATTCACCGCCGGAACTGGAAATTGTGGGTGATAGCGTATATCCGCTGGAGGGCTCGGATTATGATACCTTCACATACCGTGTAAAATATACTGATATTGATAATGATGGGCCAAAACCCACGTTAGGCGGCAACATCTGGGTCTACATCAATGGAATTCCGTATATAATGGAAGAAACCGATACTAACGATACTGATTACACCAACAGTAAAGAATACCAATTCCAAATTACAGGCGCGGAAATAGGTATAAGCACGACCAACGTCCATTATTTTGCAGCCCACGATGGCACTTACCAAGCGATCGGTGATATTTCGGGACAAAACGGGCCGGTCGTGAAGTTGGGCACACCGGTCGCAGAGGCGGGTGAAGATATATGGGTCGAGGAGGACATGGTCTTCAAACTGGATGGTTCGGGATCATATGATGAGGACGGGTCGATCGCTGCCTATTATTGGGATATGGATGCAGATGTAGATAGCGATGGGGACGGAATTTTCGATAATGATAGAGATACCGAAGGTGAGACAACTTCGTGGAGATACTCCAAAACCGGCGAATTCATTGTAACATTAACCGTTATTGATGACCAGGATGCATCAGCTCAAGATACACTGAAGGTGACTGTCACACCAAAAGAGGAAACCGGTACGATAGAGGATCAGGCAATGTTTTGGTCGATAATCATCGTAATAATTATTATCATAATTTTGATCATCGTGCTGGCGGTACTGCGCAAGCGCATGAAAGAGACCAAGGAGTACGAGAAGTTCAAGGGTAGAGAAACACTCGATGAAGAGGAGGGTGAAGAAGGCGAAGACGAAGAAGAGGATAGCGAAGACGAGGAAGATGAGTTCGAGTGCCCGAGCTGTGGTGCAATACTGGGTGCCGATGACGACGTGTGTCCTGAATGTGGCGAAGAGTTTGAAGAAGATGAGGAAGAGTGAATTGAGCGAATAGAGTTGTGAGGGCGCTCTGGGTAAATATACCACGTGTCGCTTGAGTTTTGAGTGTTCATGGGACTGGTATTATGACGCTTGAGAGCGTGGGATTGTTTTAGGGTTGCTATTATGCGTAGGATTCATTGTCTAATGATTGATGCGTGGGAGCGCCATTTGATTGCAAGAGGGCGTTGGATTGCTCAAATAAATAATAACCGTGCGAATCAAACGAAAAAACGATCGAATGCATTAAATTAACCAGTAGGCAATCCCCCGAATCAACTAAATGGTACTCAAGTCCCACGCCTTGTGGCCATAACTTTGGCAATCCTACGCACTTTGGCAAAAGATATCAAACCTACGCATTGTAGCGATGGGTAACAATCCCACATAATGATAATATTACTAAAAACTCACAACTCCAGGAATTGCGCAGCAATTCCGTCCTCACAACTCACATCCTTCAAGGCTTTCTTTTAGCTTTTTTCAAACGTATAATGAAAACACATGCTACGATCCCAATTAAAACTGGTAACGCCTCAAACCCCGGCCCGGGCTTAATGTCACTCCTTCCCGCATCGTCGGGCTCGGTGTCGTTTAACGGTTCCGGTATTCCGGGCTCGATCGTGACCTTTTCCATGACGATATCATCTACCGGATGGTCTTGCAACAGCGGTCTGCGGTAGCCATAGGTTTCCGCAGCAGCGATCTTACGCACCGTGTCCATCCCCGCGATAACGATTCCGAACACAGCATAATCGCCATCTAACCCGTGCTGGGGGCCGTCACAGATATAGAACTGGCTGCTGGCGCTATCCTCTTCAGTACCGCGCGCCATCCCGACAGCGCCGTCATCATGCGTGAGCTCTTCGTGGATCTCTAACGGGATCGTCTGGTCGGAGCCGCCCATGCCGTCGTTGTAAGGGTTGTTGTCTCGGGTGTTCGGGTCGCCGGTCTGGGCAACGAAATCGTCGATGATACGGTGGAATTTTATACCGTCATAGAATTTCTGCTCGGTGAGCTTGATGAAGTTCGCGGTGGTGATCGGTGCCCGCTTTTCATAGAGCTCGAACGAGATATCGCCCCAATTGGTGGTGATATTAACGAGACGGTTGGGTTCGGTGGCGTTTACTTCATCATCTTGGTAATTAAAATTGACGTCATGGTTATAACCTTCGGCAGTTTCAAGACTATTGATCAATATTAATGACGGTAAAAGTAATACGATAATGGATAGAATAGATATTTTTTTACGCAAGTTCAGACCCCTTCCTGCGCGTCTATTATGAAAGTAGGAAAATATATAATTTCCGCAATTTTTAATGAGGCAAGATGATTTTCTTCTAATTATATAGGATTCGAGGTTTCAGTTTGTAATTAATATGTATATAAGTTTGGAGTTTGCAGTTTGCAGTTTGCAGTTTGTAGTCCCCCCTCCCCCCCATTTAATTTCAAGATCCAAAATCCCAATCTCAAATACTACCGTAACAACTTTATATTCGAATTGGAGATTGTAAATTTGAAATTTACAATTTTCAATATCCAATTTGAATTTGAAATTAAGTTAGGATTTCGGACTAAGGAGGGAGGTGGGGTGGGGTACTGCAAACCAAAAACTACAAACTGAAAACTTCACAATAAAATGCTCGAATCGGAATCATATAGTTACTTCTCACTAAAATGGCAATGATTAATTACCATTACTCTATATAGTCCCAAACGGAGGCACCCAATTGCCAATTGAAGCTAAAGGTAGACTACAAAATGACCATGTCGTAATCGACGACGCCAAGCAATCCAGCCGCATTTATAACCGCGGCTATCATGGGGAGCCATTATCAGGTGGCGGCCTGAAACTAGAGCTTATCGAAGCTATATTTCTTGCAGAGACCGAGCGCTTGGAAATATTCAGAGGATCAAAAAAAATGGCGCACCCGAATTTGATAGAATATGCAACCAAGCTATTACCGACTTTCGAGATAAAATATATCGTGTACCGCGATTTCAGGCAGCGCGGCTATATCGCCAAACCCTCCAGCCCGTTGGATTTCAGGATCTTTGAGCGCGGCGGTGCACCGAATAAAACACTTTCAAAATATTGGGCCAATGCTGTGTCGGAGCGTGCTAAGGTCAAATTCATCGAACTGGAGAATCATATAGAATCGGTCTTGAATATCCGCAAAAAGCTAATTATTGGCGTGGTGGATGAAGAAGGCGATCTGACCCATTATGAAGTCACGAAACTCGTCCCGAAGGGTCGAAGGTCAAAACGCAAGGGCTTGAAAAAGCTTGCAAAATACAAAGGCAAAGCGAGTCTGTTAGAGGATAGGGTTATGCTCTGGGATGAAAAATTAGCTGATGGGCTGCATACCAGCGAGTTCTTCGGCAAAATGATCGGTAACGGTTTGCAGATCTCGTTAGTTGAAACCGCCTATCTATTAGAAAATAAGATCTTGACAATTAAAGATGCCAAAAGCGGAAAAAGATTATCATTACCCAAATTAAGAAAGCTCGCTGCTGAACTCCAACCCGAATTCGAACGACGATTCACGGTTTATAAAGACCTTAAAAGGCGTGGACTCATCGTCAAGACCGGCTTTAAATATGGTACGCATTTCAGGGTTTACGAGGGCGATCCGGATTGCGAACATTCAGAATATCTTTTGCATGCGGTCCCAGCCGATTTTGAGACCACCTGGGAAGAGATCAGCAGAGCGGTAAGGTTGGCACATGGCGTGCGCAAGCAGATGCTGTTTGCGAGAATACCCAAAGGTAAAAAAGGAGATATTGATTATATCAGACTGGTACGGATACGACCTTAATTTTTTTTAAAGGGGATTGGAGATTCGAGATTCGCGATTAGAGTTCCCCCCGCCCCCCTATCGCCTATTGCCTTTCCAAGGGCAATCTCGCATCTCGAATCTGGAATCTCGAATCCATTAAAAGTGACACTAATTATTTATACCGAAATTTCCATTACCTAAACAGGGAAATAAATTAAAAAAAAACCAAGGGGGGTGAAAACGTATGCCTGCAACTACAGATACGACTGTAACGTTTGATGGCAAATATTGCGATTTCCGTAATGTTAAAGGAATATGACAAATAATTATATATGTCCATATAATCATTAAATGAGTTATGAAAGGGAGAAAGTTGATTTTCAGATAATTTCATATTAGAATAACTCAAATTGGGATTTAATTGCCCCTGTGGTTAATATGAATAGGTCATATTTCAAATCTAAACCAATAATAATGTTCGTTTGTGGCATTTTAATTATAGCTACTTTATCAAATAGTGGCTGTATCAATGAGGAAGAAAAGGAAGAAAAAATTGAAACGTATGAAGAGAGACACTACAGATACTTATTAGGGTTACATACTTATATGAGTAAAAATTTTACAATAAACATCCCTGTCCCAATATCAGAAAATAATACCATTCCAACAGATCTAATTGACAATTTTATATTTAGGAACGGTTATGGAGCATTTGAACCGATTAATACACAGTACGGACCTGCTTTAAAAATAATCTTAAAACAGAATATGGGTGCAGAAGTAGAATTTACATCGAATATGTCTACTATATATCGATTAAGCATGTTAGATAGGAATTACTCTGCAAATGAAGTAGGATACAGGGAATATTGGGTATATATTAATTCTCACGAAAGGAATCTAAATATTTCCTCGCTGCAAATAATATTTCATAGTGTTACTGCTGTTATAAACAAAAAAACCGGTGAAAGAATTAATTATAAAAGTGGGGCTGGAAAAACAGAAATTTTGAGTTATCATTTAATAAATGGTTGGCAAATAGTTACTGGAAAAAAAGGATTCATATATGCTCCTTAAGAAGAGAGAATGAGGTTTGAAAAGATAATTATTAGATTTTCTACAAGTATCATTGATATAGTTATTAATTGTCTCTAAGTTTTCAGTTTTCTGTTTACAGTTTGCAGTGGACTTATAATGGGGTAGGGGCGGGACTCAAACTTTAAAAATTCCAGAGGAATTTTTAAAGCGAGGTAACTTGGCGAAGCAAGTTACCGTATGAGTCGATATCCCCACCCGTCTCGAATCTCCAATCTCGAATCCAGCAAATAGTTAACACTAATTATTTATACCGAAATTTCCATTACCTAAACAGGGAAATAAATTAAAAAAAAACCAAGGGGGGTGAAAAAGTATGCCTGCAACTACAGATACGACTGTAACGTTTGACGGTAAGGAAGAGCCGAATATGGCGAAGTTTGAGATCGAGCATGAATCAACAATGCATAACATCCAAACCATAGGTGTACGAGAACGTATGGAGTCGTTACCCGGTAAAACTATTGTGACAATCCATATTTGGGTAAACGGTATCAGCAATGTTCTCGACGATCTACACCTAAAACAAGGTCCACAACCGGGTTTCCAAACTGTACTTACAGTTACATATTCCGATGGTAAAAAGGGTGTGTCTTCGTACGATGATTGCGCAATTTTATTAAAAACCATCAAGGGCGAAGCCCAGGCGCCGACCTGGAGCTATTACAAGATCACCAGTACGCGTGAACGTATAACTAATGGTTGATGTAGTAATATATTTTCAAAATTGGATTCGAGATGATCACCAAAAAGGAAGACGAGGGTTATTTTCTACGAAAATACCCGAGGTGTGTGCTTGAACTTCGTTCATTCCCACACTAGAGGCTGGAAGTTAGAAGCTGGAGTTAAATTTCTAGCTTCTATCTTCTAACTT
>CBDVCJ010000129.1:0-10334 GCA_965372445.1 uncultured Thermoplasmata archaeon
GAACAAATTGCGGTGGTAGAAGAAATAAAATCTGTGTTTATGATGCGTGCTGAGTTTAGAAAAATTGATATTAATAATTTCAAAGATTACACTAACCAATTAAAAGTGTATTGTTATCTGATCAAAGCCCAAAATCCCGAGCTGGAGGTCCAAGGCTCGTTAATTTTCATCAATCTAATTGATTCAACAATTCGGCGCTTGAAGATCGCGTTGGATCTGGAAGAGATCGATAGCTTCATTATTGCCAAGCTTCGCGAAGTTATTAAATACCTCGAGCATCAGGCCAAGCGTGCGCGCTTGAAAAGGGGTTGGGCGGGTTCTATACAATTCCCATTTGCACAAAAACGGCAATATCAGGATGATATAATCGCCTCAATTTTCAGTTCGATAAAGCGCCACAAAAACATGTTGATCCACGCCCCAACAGGCATTGGCAAGACCTCTGCGGCGCTATATCCCGCTTTGAAAGAAGGGTTTTATGATGGTCGCAAGATTTTCTTTCTCACGGCTAAGACCACCCAGCAAAAACTTGCGCTCGCGACCCTTCGTAAAATTAAAAGCCCTAAAGTTCCGCTTATTGCAGTTGCACTTCGTGCCAAACGCAAGATGTGTATTAACGAATGCTTTATGTGCCACGAAGCTTTTTGTCCTTATATTGCAGGTTTTTATGATAAGCTAGCCAAAACGAACACCATCGAGAAGCTGTTACAAACGCATGTTATCGAGCCTGACGAGATCATAGAGACCGGCAAACGGATCGAGGTCTGTCCCTTCGAGCTCTCGCTCGAGCTGATATTCTATGCCGATGTCGTGGTCTGCGATTATAACTATATTTTCGATCCGGTGGTATCACTGCAAAGGTTCTTTTTGATGAACGACCCTAAAAAATGTATGATCATTATCGATGAAGCACATAATTTATACGAGCGAGGCCGAAGCTATTATTCACAGGATATCCGCAAATCCGAAGTGGAAAAGCTGCTCCGATATTTGGCACGAAAAAGAGCACAGATCTATCGACAGCTTTTTAATTTTTTCAAGAGATTATTGAATGGTATAGTTGCAATACCAAAAAAATTGGATGCTGGCAATGTCACATCCGAAATAAAACTGAACCACGAATATTTCCAAGCTATGAAATCCGAACTGCAGAGATTGATGCTGAAATATTACATTTTTAAAAAACAGCGTGAATTAGTTATTCAGGATGACCCGCTGGAAGAGTTCTATTTTAATTTTAATCGGTTCTGCATTGCAGTTTCTCAGGAAGGCGAGGAGTTTACAGATATTTTTGAGGTTGAAGGGGGTGATGATTATAAGCTCAGGGTCGTGTGTATGGACCCCGCCAACCAGCTGCGAAAAACCGTTACCAAGTTTGGGGTTGTGCTGGGAATGTCGGGCACGCTCGAGCCGCTGGAATGGTACCAGGATGTGTTGGGGTTCAACGCTGCGACAACTGCACTTGCATGCTATGGCTCGCCATTCCCGCCTGAGAACCGCTGTATTTTGGCGGTGCCGACGGTCTCAACTAAATATCGCGACCGTGAGAATAATTATCAACGGATCGCGGATGCAATTCAAGAGATAATATCGTTCAGAAGGGGCAATTATATCGTGTTCTTCCCCAGCTTTAAGTTTCTTGAGCAGGTGCGGCAACTATTGCCGGTTTCGGGTTATAAGGTCATTTCGCAGCATAGGACTATGTTGGAATTTGAGAGAGAGTATGTATTGGATCTATTGCGTCAAGAAAATAATGACCACTTAGTACTAGCGGTCCAAGGCGGTATTTTTGCGGAGGGCGTGGATTATCCTGGCGAGATGGTGATCGGGGTGATAGTCGTCGGGCCGGGTTTGCCGCAGGTGGGGCTGGAGCGCGAGCTAATGAAGCAATATTATTCCAAAAAATACGGCAAAGGTTTCGAATATGCGTATCTTTACCCGGGAATGGTGCGGGTTGTACAATCTGCGGGAAGGTTGATCAGATCGGAAAAGGATAAGGGTATAATCGTACTGTTAGGCACAAGATTTGCCTATCGGCAATATAACTCTCTTTTTCCCCAGCACTGGTTTGCGGAGAACCCTCAAGAGTTGGTATCGCGAGATTTTTACCGGTTGAGAGAATTTTGGGACGGGCTGGAAATGAACCAGGCAAATATAGTAATTTGAATTTCTCAAAACATATTTATATACAATAGGTTATTTGTTCATATCTGAATAAGAACCGGTATGGAATCTATATTCTTGGATGTGTTATTCTGGCGAAATCTCGGGTAGTTATGGTGCTAACCCACGAAATCTTTGAACCACATTTGGATGTGCGGGTTTATAACGAAGCCAAGTCTTTGGTGGATGGTGGGTTCAAGGTCACGGTGGTCTGTAGAGTCGGGCCGCAAAACAAATACAAAAAGATAGAGGATTACAAAGGTGTAACGATAAATAGAGTGCCGTGCAAATTCCCGTCACCGGGTCTGCCACGATTTTTAAAGGTTTTGTATAATTTCAGAAATTCACGGTCTGTTGCCAAAAAGATAATCGCACTCAGCCCGAACATTATCCATTGCCATGACCTGGATTCGCTGCGCGAAGGTGTAAATGCCTCCAAGAAACTGGGAGTACCATTGATATATGATTCACATGAAGACTGGCCGGCTTTGGAATATGCGAGAGGCTCAAAGTTGATGTATCACCTAACCTCAAATTATGAGAAAAGGCATCTCAAACATGTCGATCATATAATTACAGTGAATAGAACTCTAGAAAAGAAATTTTCAAAATTTAAAAATACCACAGTGCTGTTCAATTATCCAAGTAAGAGCTTTATAGAAAGTGCAGCGCGAGTCTCCGCACTTAAAGCTAAATACGAACTGGAAAATAAAATTGTAATAATGTATCATGGTATAATCAGCGACAAGAAAGGCAT
The DNA here is from genome assembly GCA_965372445.1 of uncultured Thermoplasmata archaeon. Taxonomy (GTDB): domain Archaea; phylum Thermoplasmatota; class Penumbrarchaeia; order JAEHCK01; family CBDVCJ01; genus CBDVCJ01. The sequence continues at coordinate 2,921 of CBDVCJ010000129.1, forward strand.
AATTGAACTGATCGCTTCAGCATCACAATTATTGAAAGATCATGATAATTTAAAATTCATTGTTATCGGGCCCGCATATGAGCAATATTTGGAGAGGGTCAAAGAAAAAGGTATAGAACGCCATTTCATTTTCACTGGGGCGGTTGAATATAACGAGATCGCGTCATATCTCAAACTTGCTGATATTTATTATTCGGTATTGAGACCGACCAAACAATATATCCTAAGCACCCCGATCAAAGTCTTCGAGGCGATGGCGGTCGGTATACCTATTATCGCCAATGCCGAATTTCCGGAACTCAAGAGCATTATCGAAAAGTCACAAGCCGGGATTCTAGTACATAATAATGTAAAAGAGATCGTTAAAGGTTTAGAGAATTTTATTGAAGACCCCGAAAAGCGTGAACGAATCGGTTTGAATGCACGAAAGGCTGCCGAGCAAGAATATGTTTGGGAGGCCCAAGATCCGAAATTATTGAAGGTCTATCGGGGCCTGTTACGCAAATCTGAAAAATAATGGAGGGGCAGTTTGGGCGAGATTTATGATACCGTGATCTTAGGGGCGGGTTTAGCTGGTTTAGCCGCGGCCTATCACCTTGATAACGATAATTATATCATTCTAGAAAAGGAAAACCAGATCGGCGGGCTCTGCGCAAGTAAAACAGTCGAGAATTACATTTTTGATTTCGGGACGCATACATTTTTCACACAGGACCAATATGTGACCGAATTATTGAACGATCTACTTCCCGAGCCTATGGTTTCACATAAGAGAGAGGCTTATGTATACATGAACGGGCATTATATCAAGTACCCCTTTGAAACGAATTTACACGCGCTTGCGCCTGAAATTATTGATAAGTGTATTAAGGGGATCAAGAGCCGCGACCCGACTGCAAGCTCGGATAATTTTGAACAGTGGCTGTTAAATAGCTTCGGGGACGGTATTGCCAGTCTTTACATGGTGCCGTACGCCCGCAAGATCTGGAAATATCCGCTGGAGAGAATGGATATAGACTGGATCGGGGATAAGGTGCCGGGCGCGACAATTGAGGATGTAATTAAAGGTAGTAAAGGTGAATTGGATAAGGAATTCGGGTTCAATATAGATTTTAGCTATCCCAAAGAAGACGGGTTCGCAGCTATTCCAAATGCATTTGCGGGCTCGTTGAAAAATATCAATACAAATTCAAAAATATTAAAGCTCGAATTAACAAGCACTAACAATAGTAATGGGGTTTTGTTGAAAGTGCGAACTGATGGGCGTGTTCGAGAAATAACGACGGACTCTGTTATAGCCACAATACCCTTGCCGGATTTGGTTTACATGATTAATGATGTGCCTGTTGAGATAAAAAAGGCAGCTGAAAAACTGAATTATACACATTTGCTATCAATCGGGCTTGGAGTTGCACGTGAAAATATATCAGATAAACATTGGCTGTATTTTCCGGAGCAGAAATACATCTTCAATCGTGTTAGTTTCCCGATGAACCTATCAAGATCAACCACACCCCCGTGCAAAAGTTCGATCTTAGCTGAGGTTACATTTGAAAAAGGTACAACAATCGATATATCTAAAACTCAGGAGAGAGTAATTGAGGGTTTGGTAGAGGCTGGAATATTAATTACACCCGACGAGGTCGAAGTTATTAGCGCCAGCGAATTTAAATATGCATATGTTATTCATGACCTTACCCGCCAGCGTAATGTAAATATAATACACGAATTCCTGGTGGAGCATAACATTATAGCTGCCGGAAGGTGGGGGGAATGGAAATACTTTAATTTAGATAAGACCATTCAGAGCGGCCGAAAGGCAGCGATTAGGATAAATAATTGTTAATGGGTTTCGAAACTCGTTTGCGGTTCCGAAGTTCGGCCAGTGAATTGGTTACGAAAAACATAATCGAGTTGCAACCCCTTACCGTTAAACGATACGAGCATCGCAACCGTAACCGTAACCTGTAAATAAATTAGGGGCTTAATGGAGGCGATAACATGCCAGATAGAAGTTATGTAGAGCAAACCTTTCCTGAAGTTTTTGATATTGGTAATGAAGGTCTAAGAGAACAGATAATAAATCTATGGGTTGCCGTGATGATAAAAGGCGGCTGGGAGAAACTCGACGATATTCCCTTCACCCTGCTAATACCGGATTTGAAAAAGAACTTTGTGCAGCATACCCGAACCGTAACCAAAATGGCAATGAACATAGCCTTTCTTCGTGAGGATCTTAGGCGAGACTTAGTAATTGCAGGCGCGCTCGTGCACGATATCGGCAAATTATTGGAATATACCGAAGTTGAAGATGAGGACGGCACCAAGATCGTGAAAAGCGAGTTCGGCGAACTTGTGCGCCATCCGGTCTCGGGCGCGGCGCTCGCGATGGAGAATGGGCTGCCGCAGGAGATCGTACATATAATCGCCGCGCATTCCAAAGAAGGCGAGATGGTGCGGAGGATCCCGGAAGCAATTGTGATATTTCACTGCGATTTTATTGATTTCGAGATCGAAAAATATAAACATGGGATGAAGTAAACTGAAAATACTATTGGACATCTTGCTATTTTATTGCTATTCAGATACCTTGATTTTCAGTATCCTTTTGGATTCCAGGCCAATTGGCTTTTGTTCGGATACCCTAGATAGAAAATAATAAGTATCTATTTTAACAAACCAGGATATCCTAGTAGAAAAAAATAGCTCGGTATCCCGAGAGTAATTAACAATCAGGGTATCTTTTTATTTAAAATATGGTCTGGTATCCAAGTGGCAATTTGTCATCAAGGTATCAATATGAAAATATTTTGGCATGGTATCTAAAATAACCATCTGGTTCTAAAAATTAATCCACTACATGGGCCCAGCAGCCATAAACGCCATCATAGAGATCACGAAGAATATTACACCAACTATCATTCCAATAATAAGTGAAGCTAGAAAATAAGAAACCACCCCTTCCCCAAGTGAAACGTCGTTAGCTACTGATACAGCTGACCCGTAAACATATAAGCTCCAAATAAAACTGATTACTCCAATAATTAACATAAAAGCCAGAATTGCAAACATATTCTCAAATGCTCCCATTGGTTCGTCAGCACTCTCTGGTATCGGACCTCGTGCCAAGATTATTGCACCGATCATAATAAGTTGAATAATTCCAACTACCAACCCAACAACAGCAGCATATCCAAAGAACCCGATAGTTTTTTCAACATCACCGAAACCTCTGCCAATGCTTTTGGTAAACTTTGCACTTAACCAACCTGTAAGATATAACATTAACAATCCCAAAGGGATTGCGATAATAGGAGCTATATATAGATAAATACCCACTTCACTATTAAATGAGCCTAATGTGCTATACCCCCCGAACAATGCAGTAGGAAGAAGTAATTGAGATGCTAAATTAACAATAGCTGAGAAAATCGTAATTAAAATAAAAATAATGATACCCTCTCTTAATGTTGTTTGATGATATAACTCCGCAAAAGCCTTCTTGGGCCAAACTAAAACCTTGAACAATAGATCGAACCTCAATCTTGGAGCTTGAGGTTGCTCTTGATATAAACCCGGATAATGGGTTTGTTTAAAAGCATAAGGTGGAGGATAATAAGGATAAGGCGGATAATATGGATACGCGGGGTAAGCTGGGTAAGGAGGGTAAGGTGCAGGGTATGGATACTGTGGTGGCGGTTGAGAACTATATTGCGGTGGCGGTGGGTGGCCATACGGTTGAGACCTTTGGTGATGATCACTTGAATGAGGGTTGGCTAAGACTTCCCCACAGTTATAACACCTTTCCGAATTTTCAATGACATCAATTTTACATCTTGGACATTTCATGTTGCCGCACTTTCCCCTGAAACTACAATTAGATAAAATCATTAGAGGTATAAAAGTTTAATGATTAATTCACTAAATTTTGACTTAATTGGTCAGCCACTGCATTGCCAACGTCACTGCATTTCGATTTGCCGCCAATATCAGGCGTCATAGTTTTACCAGTTCCCAATACTTCTATTACCGCTTCCTCCAATTTTTTAGCGGCGTTAAAAAGTTCATCGTCATTTTTTCGTGCACCGAGCCAATCGAGCATCATTTTAACCGAAAGTATCATGCCGAGCGGATTCGCGCGATCTTGGCCTGCATATTTAGGGGCTGCGCCATGTACTGGCTCGAACATCGCATGGCGTTCGCCAATGTTGCCGGAGGGTGCCATTCCCATACCACCCTGGAGCACTGCCGCCAGATCTGAGGCAATATCGCCAAAGATATTGGCCATCACAACTATATTGTAATGCTCGGGTTTGCGTAATAACCATTGTACGAAGGCGTCTATATATGCATAGTCACTTTCCACCATTGGAAATCGCTCGGCAATTTCGTGAAATAGCGTTCTGAATAATTTACAACCGATCAAAACATTGCTCTTATCAACGCAAGTCACGCGTTTTTTATCAATTGGCGCACCTTCCGTTCTGTGAAGTGAATATTCAAAAGCGTACTCGATTATTCTACGCGCACCCTTTTCGGTAGTAACCCGTGAATCTACGACCGTCTCGCCAAATTCCAACTCTTGGATCGGAATATCATCTATCGCTGCCGCCATCACATCCGCATAAAGACCTTCACTGTTCTCACGGATGATCACCAAATTTACATTTTCGGTTTGCCAGACCTGGTTGAACTCATCTGAGACCCTTTGCCGGATATTAGGGTAGAGCTTTACAGGGCGAACATTCGCGAACAACTCCAAACCCGCTCTCAGGCCGAATACGATCTTGCCGCCTGGCGTTATTCGTTCCATACGAGGCGCGGTACGGTTGGAATCAACATCACCCACTGCACCCAGCAATATTGCATCCGCTTCGTTGTTACAGACCTGAAAGGTCTCCTCGGGCCAAGGTCGGCCGGTTTTGTGAAAATAACCGTAGCCGCACGAGAATTCAATTAATTCAAATTCAATGCTGCCCGCCGCTGAGAGCGTGTCGAGGATCTTTTCCGCTTCTTTTATAACCTCAGGGCCGATACCGTCGCCGGGAAGCAAGACAATTTTATATTTAGCCATAATTCATCACATTCACTAATAACAGGGGGAATACTTAACCAAATATAAAAATTTATGAGGATACATGATGGTCGTAAAGGTTTTTAATAATCTAATACTACCAATAATCAAATAATCCAATGAAATCCCAATTTCCAATAGTAAATCTTGTAATAGTCTGAGATTTGATTATTAGGTTACGTTTGGGATGCTCGTAGGTTGAGCTTGACGACATCTAAGTAGAAATCAAGTCAAGCGAGGCCCGAGGTCTTTGGACGAAGTCCAAAGTCCGTAGGCTTGAAGTCCATAAGGACGAAAGCCCTCGGGCACGAATGTGCCCGTGTCGTAATTCGGTTATCGGTTTCGTCACGAGCTTCGCAACCATCAGCCGATACTAGCCTCGCAACCGAAACCGTCTAAATCCCGGAGGGATTTTGAGGGTAAAGGTAATTTTCCGAGAAAATTACCGAAACCAAAACGAATGAAGTTGGGATTTGGCCATATTGGGATTTTATTGGTAGTATTGATACTATTTGAATATTGAGATTTTTTATCTGGTCAATACGGGGTTCATGCCATGCCAAACCATATTAAGATAAATATAAAATATCTTAATCCCTTGTAGGTTTCCCAAAATTCAAACCTTGCGTAGTTATTGATAATAACCAAAAAAAGGAGTAGTGGGGGGTAATATGTTGGTAAAATGGTTAAATCTAGGGCAGATCCTACCTGTAAATGCAAAGAAATATCCGACCAAATTAGCGTTCAAAGACGCCCGAAAAGAATTGAACTTTGCCGAATACAATTCACGCACTAATAAATTGGCGAATGGCCTAATTAAAATGGGCTTGCAAAAAGGCGATAGACTGTCGGTTCTACTGCAAAACTGTGTCGAATTTGCAGAGATATATGCCGCAGCTGCGAAGGCAGGTTTTATTGTCAACCCAATAAATTGGCGATTAGTTGGCAAGGAGATCCAATATATCGTGGATAATGCCGATTCCAATATGTTTATTGTTGGCGAACCCTTTATTGAGGGTGTGAACTCGATAAGATCCGAGCTGCCAAAGATCGCGTCAGAGAATTATATCTCGATCAGCGACCAAAGCTTCGAAGGCTATCAGGCCTACGAAAACATAGTGGAGACCGGTGAAGATGTAATGCCGAGCGTTGAGGTCGAACCCAAAGACACTTGGATACTGCTTTATACCTCTGGCACGACAGGTGTACCAAAAGGAGTACTGCGCTCTCATGAATCTTATATTGCGTTCTTTTTTATCAACGAAGTTGATTATGGCTTCAATGAAAACGATTACGGGCTGATAATCATGCCATTCTGCCATGTCAATTCAACATTCTATTCGTATGTATTCACTTATATCGGCGGCAGCGTTTATATACACCGTGAATTCGATTTCAAACCGGTCGAGGTCTTTGAGATCATTGACCGCGAAAAGATCACATTTACTTCGTTGATACCAACCCACTATGCATTAATGCTTACAGTACCCGAAGAAGAGCGCAATAAATACGATCTGAGCTCGATTAATTCATTGCTATGTTCATCCGCCCCAGCCCGTAAACAGACCAAATTAGGCATAATGGAAGCGTTTCCCAACGCCAAATTGTTCGAAGCCTACGGCTCGACCGAGGCGGGCTTGGTCACCTTGCTCAAACCGGACGACCAACTGAAAAAGCTCGGCAGCATCGGTCAGGAGTGCGCAGGTACCGATATACTCAGGGTGCTTGACGAGGAAGGCAATGAGGTGCCGGTGGGGGAGGTCGGTGAATTATATTCGCGCGGACCTATGATGTTTGACGAATATTACAAATTGCCCGATAAGACCAAATCTTCGTTTATCGCTGATTTCTTCAGTGCCGGCGATATGGTCAAGAAAGATGAGGAAGGGTACTACTATATTGTCGACCGAAAAGATAATATGATCATAACCGGCGGTGAACATGTATATCCGAGTGAGGTCGAAGATGTAATAGCCTCACATCCCGGTATTTTCGATGTCGCGGTGATCGGAATACCGCATGATAAATGGGGTGAGGCCGTAATGGCGGTTGCGATCTTGAAAGAAGGTGCACAAGTCACCGAAGAAGAGCTGATCAATTTCTGTCGAGACAAAATGGCAGGCTATAAAAAGCCAAAATCAGTTGCGCTCGTAAAACCTGACGAAATGCCAAGAACCGCAAGTGGTAAGATCCTACACCGTGTATTAAGGGAGCGCTACGGGGAACTGGATAAATAGTTAATTTCTATGGTACTTCTCCCGATTTTGGGGAAATAGAATTTTATAACGAATGTCTTAATGGCGATTTTTAGTGGTAAGTTTGGGATGTAGTATGTGGACA
>CBDVCJ010000130.1:0-10310 GCA_965372445.1 uncultured Thermoplasmata archaeon
GTTAGGAATTTTTAGCCCGAGGTAATGAACGAAGTACATTACCGCAGTCTAAAATTTTGAATATCCAATCCTTAACCCTTAATCCCAAACATCACATATCTATTCGATCTTGTTGCGAAGCAATTCTTTCCATCGAGTTAAGTAAGTTTACTATTAATAATGTACATTTGCACAAACAGTTTTTATACTATAGTATATATAAAAGAAATCAGAACTTTTAAAAAGGGGTAAATAAAAATATAAATAGCGACTGCGCCAAGGTTTCGGCTGCTTACGCAGCCCTACCTCGTCGCAGCTTCTATGAATCTGCGCCAAGGTGTGGCGCGTAATAAATAACAATAAGCCTTAGGAGGGAGGCAAGAAAATGAGGCAAAAAGCAATCATAAGTGCTTTGGCAGTATTTTTAGTTCTACTTATGGCTTTAAGTACAATACCCGTAGTCACTTCGGATACCGATTCAAGTACTGGCGGTGCTCGCGGTGTTGATTGGAATAATAATATCGCACCTTTAGCGAAAGCTGCTGGCTCACTTGGTACAACACCCTACACCGGATATTCACCTTATAATGTCCAAAGATGGAACGATGGAAATTTATTTGGCCAGAACGCGTTCGTTTGGTGTAATGGATTAGGGTATGGCGGCAATTGGATGGAATATACATGGCCTAGTCCGGTTACGATCGGTGGTTTCGCGATCTGGCAGTTCCGACCAACCGGCACACGCCAATTGATCGGCAGTACAGATATGCAGTACTGGAGTGGCTCATCATGGGTCAGTATTGGCGGATACCATGCAATCAAAGAGAATATTTACACAGTCGGCCAACCCTACTATAAAGAATTACCTCAATCAGTCACCACCACAAAATTCAGATTGGTCGATCTGATCGGTTATGCATGGCCTAGTGGCCAGGTAAGCAATCCTTCACTCAGTGAATGGCAGGTCTTTCCGGGTGGTCCCGCTGGCATCGAAACAGATGTGAGACTTGAACCGCAATCGTTAAATCTAGATTCGATGGGTAATTATGTAGGTGTTAAAGTCGAAAATTTCCCAGAGAATCCGGAGTACTCACCAATGGATGTTGACGGCACTTCAGTTGAAGTTGCTGGTGTTGGTGTGGATCTAAAGTATGGCACCTGGAATAATAACAGATGGATCGGCAAAGCGGATAGATTATTGGTTGAGGATTCCATTGGTGCACCAGGCGCAGAAGTTGAAGTTGAAGTTAGTGGTCAACTCAATGATGGCACACCATTCCTTGGAACTGCCATAATAAAAGCAACTTAAAATTGATGATGTAATTACTTTAAAAAATGCATCATCTTCTCTCTTTTTTTTTTATTTTTTTAAAGTTTCAATTATTTTAGGTTACATAATCACATGATTTTAAGTAAATTTACAATTAATAATGTAAATTTACACCTACAGTTTTTATACTATAATATAAATAGTAGGTACTACAACTATTAAATGGGGGTTTAATATAATTGTTTAGCGCCAAGGTTTCGGCTGTTATCACAGCCCTACCTCGTCACTTTGCTGGTACAAAAGTGACAAGTGCGCAAAGCGCCAAGCAGCGGGCTTCTATCAAAGCCCTTGCATGTCGCTTTTTCTGCGAAAAAGCGCCAAGGTGTGGCGCGTAATAAATAACAATAAGCCTTTGGAGGGAGGCAAAAAAATGAGGAAAATAACGTTAGGGGCTTTAACTGCCTTGGTTGTTGTGGTAATGGTATTGAGTGTAATACCAATAACCACAGGTAACTCTACAAGCTCATCACGCGCTGCAGGAATTAAAGCACTAGTTTGTTACGCTAATTCTGACGACTCTGGCGTGACTGCCTATCTAAATGCAGATTCAAGATTCATTCAGGCAGACATGTTAGATGTGCGATCTACCACACCATCACTCTCAACACTCCAGAATTATAATGTTGTTTTGACCTGGACGAATTATCAATATCAGAACAAGGTATTCTTTGGCAACAATTTAAAAGATTATGTGGATGGTGGTGGCGGTGTCGTTGTACTCACATTTGCACATCATATGTCAACATGGAATATTGGCGGAACATTCCAGACTTATAACTACGACCCGATACGACCCACGAACAGCTATGGTTCTGTTTCAGGTGTATCGATCGGAACTATTGTTGACCCAGGCCATCCGATTATGCAAGGGGTCAGTTCCGTTACACCTGGCTTTACATTCTATACATCAGCAATGAACGCAGGTGCACGACCCATATTCTATTGGACTAGTGGTTATATTGGCTGCGCGATAAAGGAGATTAACCCGGGACGAACTGTTGGTCTAAATCAATACCCACGAACTGATGGCGGCGCTCATAGTAATCTACTTATCGCAAACGCTGCGGCTTGGGCGGCTGGAGGTACCTCTGGTATCCCAACAAATGTTGTTCTTGAACCGCAATCGTTGAATCTAGATTCGATGGGGAATTATGTCAGTGTAAAAGTTGAAAGTTTCCCAGAGAATCCAGAATATTCACCAATGGATGTCGATGGAACCTCAGTTGAGGTTGGCGGTGTCGGTGTTGATCTAAAGTATGGCACCTACAACAATAACAGATTCATCGGTAAAGCTGATAGATTATTGGTTGAGGATTCCATTGGTGCACCTGGTGCAGAAGTTGAAGTTGAGATCAATGGTCAACTCAATGATGGCACACCATTCCTTGGAACTGCCATAATAAAAGCAACTTAAAATTGATGATGTAATTACTTTAAAAAATGCATCATCTTCTCTCTTTTTTTTATTTTTTATAAAATTTTTATTAGTTGATTTGTTTTTTAAGGATTGGGTCTTTATAGATTCAGGATTCAAAATGGAAGTTTTCGGTTTGTAGTCCCCACCTCTTACCCTATTTACGAGCATATGGCGTAAAATTATTTTTTCAACCAATTTTGGGGGGAGGGGTGACTACAAACTGTAAACTGAAAACTCCAAACTTATATGGAAATTAGTAGCAAACTGGGATCTCCAATCCTTAACCCTTAATCCTCAATCCTCAATCCTTAATCCTTAAAACTGAGCATTTAATCACTTTTTTACCTAGCAATTTTTTCCTTCGATTTTAGGTAAATTTACTTGACCGGATGTAAATTTGCACAAATACTTTTTATAATATAATATACATAGAATAAGTTATAATTATTATATAGGGGGTTTAAATAAAAATTTTAATAGCAACTGCGCCAAGGTGACGGCTGGCTTTGCAGCCCTACCTCATCGCTTTGCTAGTGCAAAAGCGATAATGGCGCAAAGCGCCAAGGTTACGGCCATTTCATGGCCTAACCTCGTCGTTTTCCTAACGGAAAAGCGCCAAGCAGCGGGCTTCTATCAAAGCCCTTGCATGTCGCTTTTTCTGCGAAAAAGCGCCAAGGTGTGGCGCGTAATAAATAACAATAGGCCTTAGGAGGGAGGCAAACAAATGAAGAAACTAGGAAAAATATTGGTCGTTATGCTCTGCCTGGTTATGATCGGCACGGTTTTTACGATGGCGGTGTCTGTAACTGCGAGTGAAGAAAAAACAGATAGTAACGCTAGAATAACAATGATGGACATTGGGCCTCAAATTCGAACCTATTCTGGCATGACTAGAGGTTATTGGTTCCAAGCGCCTTGTGATTTCATAATATTGGGTGTAAGGGTACCAACAGATGCATCATCATCCATATATCAAAGCGCTGCAGTATTGAGAGTGAACCAACCACCATCTACTTGGACATGGCCTACCCAAACTAATAACTTCAATATTTTGGGCATATGGCAACGTGTAAGCAGTTATAGTATGATCCCAGCTAATATTCCAGTGTTGCAAGGTGAATATATATTGATCATAGGCTGTCGAAACACGAATAGTATTAATTCATATGGCAATGTCCAACATAAGACCATGATCGGCACTTTTCCCGTAACAATATACCGAGGTGGTTTTCAATCTAATCTATTTTCTACACCTCCAGTAACGGTCTGGACAGAGCCAAATGGTAATATCGGTAGAGTCGAAATGTATTACGACTTATCTGCTGGCATCGAAACTGATGTGAGACTTGAGCCGCAATCATTGAATCTAGGTTCGATGGGGAATTATGTAGGTGTAAAAGTTGAAAGTTTCCCAGAGAATCCGGAGTACTCACCAATGGATGTTGACGGCACTTCAGTTGAAGTTGAAGGTATCGGCTGTGAGTTAAAATACGGCACCTACAACAATAACAGATGGATCGGCAAAGTTGACAGACTATTACTTGAAGATGCGATCGGCACTCCCGGTCAAGAAGTTGAAGTTGGTGTAAGTGGGAAACTTAACGACGCTACACCATTTACAGGTGATGCCATAATAAAAGCGATCTAAAATTGATGATACGACAAACACGATAAATTAAAAGTATCATCCTTTCTTTTTTTTTTATATAAGTATAACGATCATAATAAAAATTTAATTTAATTTAATTATACTGGCTCTGTTAAATCTTTAGACATTGTTTTACATTTTCAATGTAATTTTACTATTAAATATGTAATTTTGCCCAAATAATTTTTATATTATAAATGATATACAAGAGATTATAGTTGATATTAAGGGGTGAAAAAAAAGTTATAAGACGGCGCATTATCGATATTAGCGTGCGCTGTTAAGACATAGCATCCTTTAAAGGGCGCCAAGGTTTCGGCTGTTATCACAGCCCTACCTCATCGCTTTGCTGGTGCAAAAGCGATAATGGCGCAAAGCGCTAAGGTGTGGCGCGATATAAATAACAATAAGCCTTAGGAGGGAGGCAAAATATGAGAAAAATAACGATTGGTGCACTAGCAGCATTAGTTGTGGTGCTTATGGTACTGAGTGTAATACCACAAACAACTTCTGAAGATACTGGTGGTGATAGAGGTACTCTTAAAACAATTTACAAAGAGGATTTTAATTACAACAACGGCGGCTACTCGGCACCTGTAAATTGGTATTGGACCGGAAGCTATTGGCAATGGTACAGACCGACCAGCGGCAGTCAGATCAGCTGGTGTTACTCGCCAACAATTGATCTGTCAGCGGGTACTAAGAACGGCGAAATCTCATTCAGATGTTATGGTCAACTAAATTTTATATTGCATTTCCATCTGGAGATCTCTAAAGATAACGGTATGTCATGGACATCAATTCACACATGTTTACACACTGGCTGGAATTCGCATACGGTATCTTTCGCGGATGATTTTCTTGTATCTTCATTCAAGCTCAGATTCGGCGGCGGTGATCTTGGTTATGGTTGGTCGGGATGGTGGAGCTTTGCGTTCGATGATGTCGATATCAAAGCAGAATCCGGCATTCCTGCAACTGTTGATATACAGCCCACCACATTAAACCTTGATTCTATGGGTAATTATGTAAATATTAAAGTCGAAGATTTCCCTGAGAACCCTGAATATTCACCTGTACAGGTTGATAGAGACACAGTTGAAATTGAAGGCATTGGAGTCGATCTGAAATTTGGTACCTGGAACGAGAATAAATTCATCTGTAAAGCCGATAGATTGCTAGTTGAAGATGCCATTGGCACTCCCGGCGATGCCGTCGAGCTCGCTGTTTCGGGCGATGTGGGCGATACTTCGTTCGAGGGTATTGCCACGCTCAGAGCGATCCAACATTGATGGTGCTCATTGACCAAATAGCATCATCTTCTCTCTTTTTTTTTATTTTTTTCCAGTTAATTTGTAGGTTTTTCTAGCAATCTAAAAAGTGGTAAGTGGTAGCTATGCAATTGGTGACCCGGGCAACACGGGGTTGCCCTAGATTATCAGAGTGCGTAGCAGTCTGATGATGCGATGCAATGAGAAGCATTGCATGTGCCCCTCAAATTGGCAAGCCAATTTGACGGAAGTGGTAAGAAACGATATATTCATTAATGAAGTCAGAGGTCAGAAATCAGAAGTCAGAAACCCATTATTTATAGAATGAGAGAGGCGAGAGATGAGAGCTGAGAAAAATAATTGCAAGATTTAATTCTGGGTTCTCACCTCTGAGCTCTCACCTCTGACTTCTGTCTTCCAACCTCTGTCTTCCTGTTAAATCTTTTTCTTACCACTATAAGTGTGTTCTTACCTAAATTCAGAGAATAAATATGCTTATAATTTGAAAATCAGTAATTTTATGCAATTTTATTATCAATATTTATAAACCATAACTTATATTAATGCTCAATTGAACTTATAAAATAAAAAAAAGGGTGTGGCTTTCCTTATGAAATTCTTGAATGATCAATTAAAGACAAATGTACGGTCAATAATGGCAGTCATAATTATTCTATTAATGCTTTGTTCCACTTCAGTTTTTAACGTGCAGGCTTATTTAGGGAAGACACCCGAAGCACAACCCCCGGAACCGTTGATGGGAGGCAGCCGTGCCAATCCGGGCTATATCCCATTTTATTCGGACGAGATCAACGATATTGTGACACAAGTTTCCAGAACCGACATTTACAACTACCTATTGACACTCCAGACCTTTGGCCCGAGAGTTACTGGCAATCCGGCTTTTATCGCAGCCGCGGGATATATTCTAAATGAAATGAATCAGACCTCGCCATTGGAGACCAATCTGGATTATTTCAATATAGATAAGATGAATGTTATCGGGGTGCTGCCGGGTTTGAATGCATCAAATAACGAAATTTTGGTAATGGGCGCACATTTCGATTCTGTCGCTGCCGGTCCGGGCGCGGATGACGATGCAAGTGGCACTGCCGCAGTTATGGAAGCTGCGGAGGTGCTTAGGGATCATCGGTTTGAAAGAACGATCGTGTTCTGCGCGTTTGGCGGCGAGGAGCAGGGGCTGCACGGCAGCAAACATTACGCCCAGAACGCCAATACCCGTGGCGATAATATCATTGCAATGTTGAATTACGATATGATCGGTTATACTGGACCGGACCAGCTTCCTGCAGTGGATGTTATTGGGAATGACCCCTCGAGATGGCTGGTGGATTATGCTTATGCCACCAATGTGATCTATCAAAACGGGCTTTATGTCGACCCGAAGATCAATCCGGGCATGACCGCAAGTGACCATTCATCATTCTGGAACCAGGGTTATGACGCGTTTTATTTCGGTGAAGATTGGGGCGACCCCAATCCCCATTACCACAAGGCCACAGATACTATTGATAAACTCAATATGTATCTAATAGAAAATGTTACGATGAATGCCGTTGCTATGCTGGTACAATTAGCAGGGTTGGTTGATAAGGTTGTGATCAATGAAGTAATGTTCAATTCCCAAACTGAAGAGGACTGGGTAGAACTGTATAATACCGGCAATAGCCCTGTAAATATCTCGGGCTGGGAATTGACAGATGAGGACGGCAATATTTACGCATTTCCTGTTGATACATACATCCCAACCGGTAAATATCTGACAATACACTGGGGACCCGGGATCAATGATAGCAACTTTGGAGAATCCCAACCCAATTCAAAACATATCTATACCCAAACACCATCAATTTTTGAAGATATTGACCAATGTGCACTATATTTCAATAATAACCACAGTAAAAGTACGATGATCGATTATGTAGCGTGGGGTGGAAACATAGCCGAAGATCTTGAAACGGCTTACAATGCGGGCCAGTGGGGCTCGAGCGTTTTTGTTGATACCGGCAATTTCAAAATTGGAGATACTATAGCTCGAGACCGTGACTCTAACGATGCGGATAATATTAACGATTGGGAGCTCACTTGTGGGATAGATGTTGACAATCCAACACCAGGCGCCCCCAACCTCCCGATCAAAATCAATAATGAGTTTATTGGTCTGCTCGACGGTTATGGAGAAAACATTTGCTTTGCAAATTATACTGACTATACTTTTCAGGTAAAGGTTAATGACAATAATGGATTGAATGATCTGGACAAGGTTATACTCCAATTGGACCCTTTGGGAACTAATCTTACCTATTTCTGGGAGGGATCGACAGATACATTTATTGAAAGCTATGACCCAAACAATTTTGCATCCATCAATAGTGATCCATCTGACAGCTTGAATGATAATATCGATACATGGACATTAGATTTCAAACTAAACTTCAATTGGAGTTATCCCAACGAAGATCTTGCCTCGTGTAGAGTGCATAGCGTTTCTGATTATGGATTTGAAATTATAACAGACCATAATAATATCTTTCAGATCGAAAATGATCTGGCTTTCGCAGGCAACCTGTCAGTCCATGGTGAATACAATAACGAATTGCAAAATGGCAGTTGGGCTAGGTCAAATGAGAGCATCACCTGGTCTGGCTTAAAAGTTGTATATCAGGGTACAGATCACATATATCCCAAAAATGACGATTTTAAGGTTGTTATCAATAATGATGATGGTGAGGAATGGTATGATACAAATAGTTCCGGCAAGAGCATTTCAATTCGATCATTAACGAACCCATCAACCGACATACGTGATCTCCATGAACTAAAGATCATAGGCATTTCCAATAATTCCGATATGAGTAACATCTCATTTGAATTAAAAGTGGATGGCGATGCCATAACCTATTTCGACCCATATCCCGCACCGGGAGCCTGGCTCAACCGCACCACATTCGAATGCGGCATCAAGATCGCAGATATTAATGGCAGTGGAGTTAGGGCCGACAGTATCGATTATAGGATTATTGTAGAGGGTGCAAATGAGTATACAGGTTGGACAGAATTAAATATCACCGAAGATCGCCCGCAAATAAATTGTTCGGTATTTCCCACCTTTGAAGAAGGGTTGAATAATTACATACAATGGCGCGCCAAAGATCTGGTGGGTAATGGTTTTGAATACTCAGAACAATATCAATTAAAACTCGACCTAATAGAGGTAGAGTACACCGACATCTATCCTTCAGCTAATGTTTGGCTTCAAGATAGAAATGTTTTGTTCAATATAACGGTCACAGATATGGGTGGTAGTGGGGTTGACGGCTGTAGCATGGAATATCGAGCCTCAACTAACGGCAAAGCTAATTATGGGAACTGGTTGAATGTTGGTGCAACTGAAAGTTCAGAGATAGTTAAGATCTCAATACGCATCACGTTTGACGAGGGTGAAGATAATTATATACAATTCCGCACAATAGATATTGCGGGAAATGGCTATACAATATCACCTGATTTTCAAATTAAAATAAAAACAACAGATATCCTTCCCAACCAGCCACCAAATATTATTATCGATTACCCCAATAGCATCATGAGCTATACAACATTATCCGAAATTTATTTTGACGGATTTAATTCAACCGATCCGGATAATGATGTGTTGGATTTCTATTGGTCTTCGAATATTTCGGGCTTTTTAGGAGATACGCCAAGATTTCGCGCTAATTTACCTGAAGGTTTTCATCAGATAACCCTTACGGTAAATGATGGCCATGGCCACAGCGTTTCGGATAGTATTAATATCGAACTGAAAGTCTTAAATGACGAGCCAACCGATAATATTACAGATCTAGATGGCGATGGAATGGATGACAGTTGGGAAGTATTTCATGGTCTCGACCCGACTAACCCGGATGACGCAAATGAAGATATGGATGGTGATGGGTTAACCAATATCCAGGAGTTTTTAGTAGGGTCGGACCCGACAGATCCGTCAGACCCGCAAATAACCAGGCAAGAGGTCAAAGATGATACTAATGCCGGTGCTTTGGCGTTATTAGGGGCGTTTATTATATTATTACTAATATTGATCATTATATTTTCTATATTTTTAATGAGATCGCTAAGATCTAAAAGAGATTATGTAATGCCGCCACCACCCCAACCCCAAGTTGAAGCGCGCGCACCCGAAGTAGATATTATGGACCCGTTACAAGCGCCGCTTGCCAAGCCAGTAATGCCGAAACCAGAAGTGCTATCAGAAGACACTGCGGGGGGTGCGGATGAAGAACAAACATCATCTACCCAGCCCTTAGAGGGCACAAACAGCACTATAGACCCGGATTTAAATGGAAATGAGGCTCAAAAAACCCCTGAATTGTCTATAGAAGAACCTGCGAGCCTGTCAGACGAAATTAATGTCGCACCTTCGGCAGAGCCGGTTGAGGGCAATGAGGAATAATGACGGTATTTGGAAATTAGATTTTTTTTAACTTGTGTTTTTGGTTTAGAGATTACCAATAGAAAGGCGCTCGAGTCTATGGGGTCGTAGAGTTATGGAGTCGTGGAGTCCGATAAGTTGTGAGTGTTTGTGGGACTGTTTTTATATTGCAAAAGAGCGTAGGATTGTTTTAGGTATGCTATAATGCG
>CBDVCJ010000131.1:0-10274 GCA_965372445.1 uncultured Thermoplasmata archaeon
GGTTCAAATCCCCTCCTCGGCGCTTTTTTATTAATATTTAATAGATTCTCACCTAAGGGATTCGAACACCCTGGGCTAAATAAGTCTTTATTACGATTGTGGCTTATTTAGCCCTAGGTGTGTGAAACCCTTTGGTATTAATTGATCAACGGCGGCTTTAACACACCGGGGGTTCAAATCCCCTCCTCGGCGCTTTTTTATTAATATTTAATAGATTCTCACCTAGGGAATTCGATCCCCTTGGGCTAAATAGGTCAGTGGTTTGATTATATCTTATTTAGCCCTTGGAGTTAGAATTCTTTCTATTATTTATATTAGGTTCAGAATTCCAACACTGGGGGTTCAAATCCCCTCCTTGGTCAACATCCAAATAAACACATTTTTGTGACTTGGATGTTGAGCACTAGGGCTAAAAAAGCAAATGGCGATTAAAAGTCATTTTTAGCCCGCAGCCTCAAAGATTCTTATCTAGAGAAACTGAAATTCGAAAGAATCTTTGAGCCGAGAGCAAATATCATAAAAAAATCAAACAACCTCGCCCGCTTTGATTATGGTCTTGTTACTACCATCAGTATATTCGACCTCAAAGGTCGGGTTGAAAAACAGGAAATCACGATGGGTGCTGGAATTGTTCTTACCACTGTGCATATTCTCGTTATTACCGAACGCGATATGTGCGGTCTTGCCCGCTTTTTCGTCCTCTAACAGGTTGCCAGTGATCCGAGCTTTTGGGTTCAGGCCGATGCCAAGTTCGCCGATGACGGCTGCCATTTCATCAACAGCCGTCAACTTCTGGACTTCGGTTACCAGATCACCATCTTTAGATTCCAAAGCAACTATCTTGCCATCACGCACCTCGATCTTCAATGGCTTCAATACATTGCCAATATCACCGATCGAGCCGTCACAGACAATAATTCCATTTGCACCGTCCTCAACAGGCGCACACCAAATCTCGCCCGCCGGGAGGTTGCCAAATGAATTTGGTTTGATCTCGACATCAGTTTCAAATTCGCGGCTATCGATATCAAGTTCGATGTCTGTGCCGCCAGGCGCGGTAATCCTAACTTTTTTGGCATGCTCAAAAAGCCCTATCAAATAGTTGACCTGGGTGGAAATTGCGCGATAATCGGCACTCATTGGCCCTTCAGTCATCATATTGATCGTGATGCCAGGTGCATGGCCGATACGCGCTTTGGTGGCCAGTTCCGATTTTATAAGTTTGATCCTAAATGGTGTCTCTGAGCTATTGGCCTGGATTAAATTTATGATTATCCCGCCGTCGCGGCAATGTTCGAGATATTCAGGAAAATCTTCCGGAACTTCTTTTAATGGTCGCAGGGCCTCTGGTAATCGATAGATCTTCACCATACCTTCAAGTTGATTACCGCCGGTATCGAAAGCCTTTGCTATTGGCAAGCAGACCTCATCTGTGACTATTAAAACCGGCTCTTGTGGTTGCATGTTGAGGATCGACCCCAAGGCATTCTTAGCGCCTTCTACCATCAATGTATGATTATCTGTCATATTTATCGTACCCCCGATATATTCCAATGAATATCATCGTGATATTTTATAACCATTAGCGAATAATATTCAATATATCTCCAAAATAATTAATTCTTATTAATAATTTGCTATTAATAATCGCCAATTATCTGCTTTTTAAGAACGCTATTGGTATTAAAACTGCCAGTATTACCAGTACACCGATTATCCCAACACCGATCGCAACAGTCAAATTTTGCACAATAAAATCCAAAATGGGAGTATTGGCCTCAATGCCCGGTATATATGAAAACGGGCGTATCAAGATCGCCAAGTACCCGAGCCCAGCGAAGATCACCAGCCCTAAGAACGCGTGTTTTAAATCGGTACCACTGGGTGCGATAGTAGCTGCTACAGAGCCCACGAGATACAGGAATATTATAAAGAAAACCGTTACCACCCCGAAGTTAACATAGATATTGATCCAGAAAATATCGGCAATAACCACAAAAAAGTTCCGAAACGTGCTGACAAAGTTTAAGGTATCCCCTAAACTTTTACCAAAGAATAAAAATTCAACACCTGCAAAATTGAACAACCAAACCAATAATAGTAGAAAAAGTGAACATCCAAACAAAGGCGCCATCCCGATAATTGCCATGATGATGGGGTTGCGTTTCTCATGGGTCACATGCCCGCCGGTCTCTTCGAATAATTTTATCTCACTGATCTTGGTATTGGTGATCAGGCATGCAATAGCGTGGCTGAGCTCGTGGACTATTACACCTAACCTTACGATAAATTTGTGGCTGCCAGCCGTGAAAATTCGCGCAAGTAAATAATCTACCAAAAAACTTAGCAGGATCAATATGATCATCCAAATAAAAAATGCGGTGAAAGCCATTATCCCCATAGTGATACACAGTACTACATTGGAGGGATAATATATATTTATTTCTAAAATAACCTTTCAAGTCAAGAACCACGGTTTCGTTACCGATCTCAGCTTCTAAGGATGGTCTTAAAGCTCTGCCAAATCATTGGGCTAGTGGCCAAACAATTAGCTATCCACACAATATATTTAAATAAGAAGATTTATTCCCTACTAGGTGAATTTTAATGGCAAAAATGAATAGGCAGGGATTGATATTCTTTCATTTCATTCTCATAATATTCGGATTAATTATATTTATCATTTTAAAGAATTTTAACTTCGACGATTACAGAGATTCAGCACCTTTAACTGATCTACAGATCAGGTTAATTTACATATTATTTGTTGGTGGAATTGCGTTACTAATAGCATCCTTGATGTTGGGGTATTTTTACAAGGCACCTCAATGGGCGACCCGAGGCGCCATTGCTCTTATATTTATTGTACTTGGAGTCGCGATCGTTGGTGGGGCACTTTTACACGACCGTTTATTAAACCAAGATGAAGAGATAGAGGGGTTGGAGAGCCTATTAATATCTCTTGGGTCTGTGATCGTAATAGCAGGGTCGTTCTCTTATAATTCGATAAAATTTGTCGATGATAAACAGGACCGGATGTTCATTCGCGCAGTGCGTGAGGAGATCGAACGGGCCCGGGCAATACCGCCGCGCCGCCAGCGAAGGCCAAGAGCTATCAAGAATGTTGCAGCTGCGCCTTATCCGGAACCCACGCAATCAGAACAGTGGATAATGGCAGAAGCCGTACCGCCCCCTACGACATCAACTACCCAACCCGCCACTCATGTCAAATGCGTGCGCTGTAAAAGAATGTTGAAGCTCACCTCGGATAAAAGACCCATTACAATTAAATGTCCGTATTGTGAAGCTATCGGCGTTATTAAAGATTAATGCCTTTTTTTAGGGGTTAGGAGTCAGGATTTGGGTTTGAATGTCAAATGTTAGGAGTCAGGATACCCTTTTTTTATTTGATTCGAGATTACAGATGGCAAGTTATTTAAAAGGAAGTTAGAAGATAGAAACTAGAAATTTAACTCTATCGTCTTACTTCCAGCCTCTATCTTCCTATTGGTCAGCCATTAGAAAACTGGAATCTGGAATCCATGATATATAGACAATAAGTTCCCTAACTCCTGACTCCTGACTCCTAAATATAGCAGACAATTAGCCAAAAGTACCAATATTTTTAATTGTACGATTAATTATTCGGTATTATGAAGATTATTGATTGCAATGCTATAATCGACCCTGGCAATTACTATCAATTAGATAACCTCAATGCTATCGAATCAGATACTAATGTATTCAAGAATATATTGGAGCCTAGTATCGAAGTTTTGGAAAATAAGGGGGTTTTGGTTTATCCAACCGATACGATTTATGCGCTCGGGGTCAACGCTTTGGATCCGGAGGCGCTCGAGAAAATACCGGCCTTGAAACAACGACCCGGCAGCATGCCGATATCAATTGCCGTTGCCGATCTGGCAACGATCGAAAAGATAGCAGTTATATCTCCAATAGTGCGTGATATTTATAATATTTTTTTACCGGGAGCCCTTACGCTCATACTTGAGGTACGGCCGGATATCGAGCTCGAACTGCCAAAAATGATAGTATCCGAATCCAATAAAATTGGTATAAGAGTACCAAAACATTCTTTAGCTTTAACACTGATTAAGCGTTTTGGTAAACCGCTCACAGCCACAAGCGCAAATTTACATAATAAACCCATACCCATAAATATTTCAACCTCAATAGAGCAGTTGGATGAAACGGTCGATATTTATCTGAATTGCGGGGAGTGTAAATACCAGGGTGAATCAACTATACTTGAAGTAGCTGATGATACCATAAAATTAATCCGTGAAGGCGTAATATCGCGAAGTGAACTGGAGCTGCAACTGGAGGTACCTATCAATGGATGAGAATGTCTTAAAATACTATAGTCACGTTGGTAAGATCACGGCCGAAGCGCGAGATCATGGCAAGAAATTGATACAGGCGGGCGAGACTTATTTAAATGTTGTTAATGGTATTGAGTCCTATATAATTAAAAAAGGTGCACGAGTTGCGTTTCCGGTTAATATCGCAATTGATGACGTTGCAGCGCATTTCACACCAAAGCATACCGATAAATTGACCTTTGAACGTGGAAATGTAGTTAAATTGGATGTCGGGGGACATATAAATGGTTATATTGCCGATACCGCGGTTACCATCGAGGTCGGTACCCAGAGCTGGCGCGAGTTGATCAAAGCTTCGGAAGAGGCGCTGATGGTCGCGATCGAAATGATACGGCCCGGTGTGGATCTCGGGCAGGTTGGTAAAATGGTCGAGACCACCATAAATTCTTATGGGTACAAACCAATAAGTAATCTTACGGGACATAGTTTAGAGCAGTACAAACTTCATGCCGGTATAAGTATACCAAATGTGGAGGAATATAATACCCATAAGGTCAAGCACGGTGATGTGCTTGCTATTGAGCCATTTGCAACTAACGGCGCGGGTAGTGTAAAAAGCTCGAAGAACAGCAATATCTATCGCTTGATCAAAACCAGGCTGACCAAATCACGCGAGGCAAATAAACTGTTAGGCGTCATCCAGAAATATCGCCGTACATTGCCGTTCTCGGAACGGTTTGCAACAAGGTTCGTTAAGCGCCCCGAAGCGGCGTTGAGCAAGCTCAGGGGTGTGCGTGCGATCTCAATGTACCCGATCTTAATCGAGCGAGAAGGGGGAATAATAACCCAAGCCGAACATACAGTGATCGTGACCGAGGATGGGTGCGAAATCATTACATGATTGCCACATGTCGGGAGTAACGATGGTCCGGTGTCCTAAGTCCTAGGTCCTGAGTCCTTAGTTCCGAATCCGGTTCTTGAAAGGGACCTCGGACAATATGGAAGTATATAGTAATGGACTTAGGACGATATGACGATATATAGCAAAGGACTTAGAAGTTCCGGTACTCCCGACGTTTGGTAAAAAAGTTGATAACATGACGGGGGAAGAGCAAACTTGGGGGCCAAAAGACTGGTCAAAGAAATTAAAGCAGCAGGCAGAGGATAGTAGGGAATATCGTCACAAGTTATATGCGAAAGTCGATCTGAAAAATAAGCAACAAATATTGGATATCGGGTGTGGGACTGGCGCGATCACCCTGGACATTGCACTTTCCACGAACGGTCAGGTCGTTGGGATCGATATCGATGAGGTCAAGCTTCAAGAGGCCCGTCGGAATCTTGCAGACGTGCCAAATGTCAAAATTATGGACGGAAATGCTTTGAGCATGCCGTTCGAGAACGAAACGTTCGATCTGGTGGTGTTCAATATTGTTTTGACCTATATTCGCGGCCAGCAGCGTGCAATAAAGGAAATGGCAAGAGTTACCAAAAAAGGCGGGTTTGTGTTGGCCACCCTGGAACCCGATTATGCCGCGCGGATCGATTATCCCGAAAACCCGATCGGACGGATGATCCTACAGCAAATGGAGGAGCTGGGCGCGGACCTTTGCACAGGCCGGAAGCTGAAATATTTGTTTAGCAACGCAGGTTTGGAAACTGAGGTTGGAATGGATGCCGAGTCTGATTTCATATATAGTAGAGACGACGAAAAATATCTGGAGAAGTTCGAGAAAATGTTCTGGGTATATGAAAAATTATTCAGGAAAAACGGGTGGAGCGACGAGCAGATCCAGGAATATAAACGGACCGAGCTCGAAAAGATCAAAAAAGGGCTGTGCTTTCATTTTCCGGTGTGCTTTTATGCGATTGGTAAGAAAGTTTGATTTTTGTGGGGAAATTCTAACCGCAGAGTCACAGAGGACGCAGAGGTTGATAAAGGGTGATCCTTAATTTTTTGTAATTTATAACTATATGGCAGCCTCCGTGTACTCTGCGTCTCTGCGGTTGGTTTCGTTCATATATTAATCACTTTCGTCAACAGCATAATACTTGGTCATTTTTCCCAATCTTTCAGCTTTTACTAATCGTGAACTAACTAATTTTTTAACATGGTAATTCACTACCTGATGGCTAACCTCGAGCTTTGTAGCCAGTCCTCTTTGAGTAATGCCAGGGTGTTCGATGATATTGTTCAATATCGACTCTTGGATCCTGCTGACACGCATAAGATCCGACGGTACCCGTTCTTCGATGGGGTAGAATCGTTTAAAAATACCGTCGCGTTTGGATCTGATCAGCTCTTCGCGCTCCAGAACCTTGAGGTGGTGGCTCAGCGTACCGTTCTTGAGGTTGAGCTCGCGTTTGATGGTGGTGTAATGCTCGCCCGGATTGGCGATGATATAACCCCGGATCAGGCCGCGGGTCTCGTGATCCAGCACTTTCTTGCCGTGCAATCTACTGTAGAGTGGAATCACATAACCCAGGAAGCCGTATTTGCCGACCTCGGTGGCGGTGACAAAGCCAGTAATAATGATAATAATTAGAATCAAGATTATCCCACCGTATAACGCAAAACCAGTAAGGATACCGGTATCCTCTTCGGTGCCAGGCGGCTTGAGCGGGTGGCCGTTGCCATTGGTTGGCGGGCCGGTACTTCCATTTAGCACATAGATATTGATGCTTACATTAACGGTGTGGTAAAGCCCGTCGTTGACGAATAACGTGATCACATGATGGCCGGCGGGGAGCGTGGTGTTGAACTGGCGAGAATTACCAAGTGCTCCCGATACGTTCGAATGCCAGTAGAAATATAATAGATCGTTATCCGGGTCGCTCGAGTTTGCAGCATCGAAGAAGATCATATTTGTAATATTGAACACCGCATTGTTGCGAGGTGTGCTGATGACCGCGATGGGTGGGCGGTTCCAGGGGATGACGATGATGTTGACGGATTTTGAGATATTATGGCCGTGGCCGTCATCGACGAACAACGTGATCTGGTGGTGGCCAAGCGGTAGATTTGTGGAAAATTGGGGGCTTTTACCCAGGATGCCGGAAATGTTGGAAACCCACAAGAACTCCAGTAGGTCTCCATCGGGGTCGGTGGTGTTGAGGCAGTCGAAGTAGATGGTGTCGTTGAGATAGAAGGTAGAATTAATTATTGGGGAGTCTATTATTAAGCTTGGTTTTAAATTTATAAAAGAAGCTGTGGTAAATGACCAAATATAATCATCCAGCGGTGAGCCATCCCTTTTAAAATTTCTATTACCATCTAAAGGATTACCTGAGACATCCAAGGCAAATATTGATATATTAACTGTATAATTTTTCGATATATTCAAATAATTTTGAGGATAAAATGTTAATATAGAATCATTCCCCGACCATCTAAACTCACCATTAACAAATGGATCCATAAAAAAGATTTTTTCAACTGAGGTTCGGTTCATTGGTTCGCTAAAAATAACCTGAATGTTTGTATCAACATTGATATCAATTGAATTATTTTTTGGTATTGTTGAAATGATTTGTGGCGGTATTAAGTCCTCTGGGTGAATATGATCAACTTGAAATTGCCAAACCCCGGATATACAATTACCATACGTATCGTTCGTATGAGGTATTACAGTCCAGTAATAATCAATTTCCAATGGTGTTTTTGCGGTATAATTGGTTTCTGTTAGGTTAAATGCTACACGGGCAGATTTATTCAAATTTTCTACATTGTTACGGTTAGTATCTAAGTAAATATCATAATACACATTTGGCATATTAGAAAATCCGTTTCCAAGCTCCCATTCCAATGTAGGTATAGGTGTTGTTATATATTCTTGATCCAAAGGAAATAACAACATAGAAAATGGTACATATTTTTCAGTGGTGAATCTCCATATAAAATCATCATATGGTGAGTTATCGGCTTTGCCATCAAAATTACCATCTAGGTTATTTCCCGCAAGATCTTTTGCAGTTCTTGAGATTGTGATTTTATATGTTTCAAAATAATTTAAAAATGAATATGGAATGAACTTCATTATTTTGCCATTGCCAGTCCAGTTAAAAGAGCCGTACATATTCGGATAAATTGAAAATGAGCTCTCAGTAACACTTTTGTTCATTGATTCGTTGAAAATTATTTGAACGGTTGTGTTTATTGGAACATTTTGTGCTAATCTAGATGGATTAAAGGAAATAATTGTTGGTGGTGTTTTATCTGGGTTGATATATTTTTCAGTTGTAAAGCTCGAAATAAAATCATCAATTGGGGAACCCTCGGAAATACCGTTTCCATTACCATCTAAAGTGCCACTTGTCAGGTTACAAGCAGTGCCATCAATTTTTACTGTATACTTTGTATTATAACTCAAATTTGAACTTGGTATAAAAATACAAATATTACCGTCCCATTGAAACGAACCTGTCGGATAAGGTGAGATTGAAAATGAATTTTCTACAGAATCATGGTTCATTGGTTGATTAAAAGTAGCGATAACATTTGTAGAAATTGAAACATTAATTGCATTATTTTTCGGAATTACACCAATTAATGGTAAGTGATCGATTGATTTGTAATAAATTCCATATCCATTTTCCCATGTAAAAAATGTTCTATTGAAATAATTTGTAAATGATACAAAATAGGTATATATATCAAAATTATTAATTTTTATTTCATCTGTCCAATTTCCTCCATCATCAAAGCTCTTTTTATAATAAATGTCACCTGACTCTTCCCAAACAAAATGAATAAATCCATTATAAACTTTAATTAAGGGATCAAATATTGAGTTATTTTTTATTGATAAATTAATTTTATTCTTCCAATTCATCCCATTATCAATGCTTTTAATATAAAATACCTCTTCAGTTCCATTATCAGTTTCAGCCCATGCAATATGAATTTTATTTCCGTCGACGGCAATATCTGGATATAACGAGTCATTTGAAGTACTAGTCAATCTAATGTCATTTCCCCAATTTGTACCCCCATCAATACTTTTTTTATAATAAATTTCTCTATTCCCATCTCTTGTATCTTCCCAAACCAAATGAACGTTATTTTCATAAGCAATTATTTCCGGATGATCTGGTTTAGATGAATAATTACCATATTCTCCCTCTACTAATTTAATGGCATTAGACCAAGTTGCACCATAATCATTGCTTTTTAAATAAAGCAAATCATAATAATTGAAACCTTGATAATAGAAGATAACATATAAATTATTGTTATAATGACCAATAGAACATTCCTCAGAATAAAAATTATCATATAACCTTCTATAACCACCCCAGGTTGTACCATTATCATTACTCTTTAGAAAATGTAGTCCATAGTCATCATCACACCATATTAAATATAGATCGGATCCATTTACAATCAAATCTATATCCATACAACCCCAATCATAATCGAATAATCTAACTTCATCACTCCAGGTCATTCCATAATCGTAACTTCGTCTATAACATAACCAATAACAAGGAGCAATTTCAGGGATTTCGTAAGAATAAACTAGATGAAGAATATTATTTGAATACCTTATTACTGGTAGAGTATATCCATCATAAGGCCAAAGGCTCTGTTCTAATCGAGTTTCATTATTTTGATAACCTGAATTTCTACTTGAAAAATTATTTTGAGTTGAATCATTTGAAGTTTCAGAATCGATAGTGTTCATTGGCCCAAATATAATCATTGATTGAAATAGAACTAGAAGAATTATTGAAATAGTAAGATTTCTTTTATACATACTTTCCCTCTACCCACAACCCGATTGGGCGTTCTAACTCTAAAAAGAATTATCGCTATATATAGATATTTGAACAAAATTTTACTTTTTATATAAAACGTTTGATTTACATTGGTCGGGATTCGGTAACTTAGAAGTTTGTAGTTTGTGGTTTTTAGTTTGCAGTCCCCCCACC
>CBDVCJ010000132.1:0-10097 GCA_965372445.1 uncultured Thermoplasmata archaeon
AAACGAACCAACTGGTTATCAATGTAATCCTACACATCAATAATAAGACAAACATTTCCTACAAACTAACGTTGAGGCAAACATATCCCACGAACCATTCCATTGACAAACATGTCCTACGAACCAAAGTTAAGACAAACATATCCCACGAACCAAAAATAACACAAACTGTTCCTACATACTAAATTAATATATATGAGATACCACATAAAAAGTAAAGACATAAATATAATAATGTCGTATCGCCACTATTCGAATAAGCCAGTGATAAAAATGGAGGACCGAACACCCAATAAGGACGGCCATCTGAGACCGCCCGTGAGGGGCCGACAAGAGCCCGACGAGGATGACGAGCAGCCCCAAGATCGAAAAAAAATGGCAAAGGCATTTGCACTTGAACTGCTGAAAAAGGACATACCAATTGCCATAACAATTCTTGTGATCATCATAGGTAGTTTATTCGCTTACACTCAGAACTGGCCGCCAATGGTAGTCGTAGAATCACGCAGTATGATGCATGCTGAAGATAGCGATATCGGCGTTATTGATACTGGTGACCTGGTGCTGGTCAAAAAGATCAACAGCAAATCCGAAATTAACAGCTATATCGAAGGTAAAAATGAGGATTATAAAACTTATGGTACCTATGGTGATGTAATTATCTATAAAAAAAATGGTGGTAAAGGGACACCGGTTATCCATCGTGCGGTTGTTTGGGTCGAGTTCAACGACACTACATTTAGTTATAATAATTCAACGGAAAGATGGAGCGGTGGCGCCTATGACATTCCGGACCTCGATGCATACGGGCTCACGGGTGTATATCAAATCCAAAATTATGGACCTGATAAAACGGTTTTAATGATCGATTTTAGAACGATTTTGGATAATTTTGCAAATGTTTCAAATCCCAATACCGGTCTAAGAAGTGGTTTAAGATCAATGCCGCATAGCGGTTATTTGACAAAAGGCGACAGTAAGGACAACATCTTCTGTGACCAGAACTCTTTACGGGTCGGCCGTAATTTAGTTGAGCCGGTGAAGACAAAATGGATCGTTGGTAAGGCAGAGGGTGAATTGCCTTGGTTTGGACTGATCAAACTATGGATCAGTGACGATCTGGACGAGGAAGCCAATCCGGCCCCGCCCGCAAGTGTAAATGGGCTTATAATTTCGTTAATTTTGATCATCGCCATACCTTTAAGTTTGGATCTGATACTATCGTTTCGCGAGAAAAAGAAGGCCGCCCAAAAGGAAGAGGAAGAGTTGGCAGAATCGCAAGCTCGCAAAGGCCCCCAACGGCCGATGGTGAAGCGTGTATCGCAGGAACAAATGACCGATAAAGCGCCCCCTAAATTGCCTTATAGACCGAAAGGCGCGCCTCCGCCGCAGCGTTTTAAGGAGCCCCCTGAAGTTTTGAATGAAGATAATGATACTGAACCGCCCCGGGAACTTCGCCATTCTTCAATACGTAAGACCATTAAAAAGGATTGAACTTGCGGCGGGTGATTTATTCTGTACACTGACCAATAAATTAATTAAAATTTTTTTACATCGGTTAATGAAAATTCTTGAAATTACGAAATAAGATAATGAAGAAAGGACTTTATTTACCGCAGAAACGCTTGAGTTGTTGTATTTGGATGTTAAATTCTTGATTTGTTGTACATTTCTGCTCACATATTAATATGTTCTATCTTAAAGCCCTATTATTGATGTGTTCAATCCTAAAGCTCTATTATTGGTGTGTTCTATCTGAGGCCCCATTATTGATTTGTTCTATTCGATTTTTAGCCAATCATTAATCCGGAACCACGAATACACACGACTTTGGCATAACTGTTGCCAAATTCAAATCCAACACCCCACCCCCAAATAAAACAGCCAACACCAACTGTAAAGGCACCAAAAGATGAAGATAAATAATATCATTTTTTTAAATTGGTTGGCTGCCAATATTTTTCTCGGCCTTTATATCTGAAATATAGAAAATAAAGCAAGGGTATGAATAAGCCAGCGAGACATATTATCATCCCGAACATGACCCGGACAAATGGGATTGGTTGGTCGTGATCTTCAAGTAAAAAGGTATTCCCATATCCGATAATGATCACAGCAGTTATTATGATGGCAGCGCCTGCTTTATCCAGAATAAACCAGCATTTATCTTTAATAATATGTAAATAAAGAAGTAGCATCGAATGTAAGAAAAATAGAGCTGCGAAAATTTCCGGTATTTCTTCAAGTAAAATACGGTTTGGGGGTTTAAAGGCAAATGGTAAGAGGTTATCATTCATTGCATCCATGAAAGTGCCCAGCCCTAAACTAACCACACCTATTAAAAATAAATAAAATACGGTTTCATTTAATCCGAAGGTCCTTTTCAATGCCATTATAAATACAATAATTGCAAATATTCCATAAACAACAGTCCCTTCTCGGAATTCTCTGCCCAATAACCAGTTATTTTCCGCTAGAAAATAGGCACTAAAGAAAATTAGTAATAATATATAGACACTGTCTTTTTCTCCGGTTGTTTTCCGATGCTCATAATAGATCAAATATGACAATACTATTGATAATACAATAGCAATAGTTGTTATAACTTCCATAGGATAATATTCAGGCTCGCTGGTACCTACCAGATCGTAAAGTACCCTGAAGCTTAAAATATAGATTGCGATTAAAATGTAAATGAAAATAAAAATTAAATTTTCAAATTTGAGCTCACGAATAATCTCAACTCCTAGGGCATTTTGTGATCTGTGCTCGGGTAGATTAAATTGCAGCGATTACATTTTTTATACTAAAAAAATCCGTTTGGGCACATTAGTAGAGTTCTAAATACATCTAGTATTAAATCTATCCATGCCATTAATTAAATCATAGGTTATAAGATTTTATCAAAAATTGAAATTTAAATTGATCTTCACAAACGATAATTTCATTTTTGACTTAATTCATTTCGCAATTAGAATCTTCTGGGTCGATGTTTCGAATAACAATCCCGGCAATAAACGGGTCGGGTACCATCGGGCTTGAAGGGCACTTGATCTTCTTTACCGCAATCCGCACATGTGATAGTATGCATCTCTCGCGGGGGGCGATCATATCCGCCACTCCTTCGTCCGAATCTATCGTCTCTGTTCATCACAAACTTCCTTATTTATATATATTTGAAACCCTGATATTTGTTCTATGAGTCTCTTGGGCTGCGGATGGCTTTTTTATTATATAATAATTTGGATGAAGGTCACTGAATTATTAATTAATTTAAACCATAAAAAAATTTGCTTCGCAAAAAGTCTGAATTTATAGGCAATTTGTAAAGGATGAAGGACAAAGGATGGTGGCTGATAGATAGATTCCAGTTTTCAGGTAAAATAGGCACAAAGTTCCAAAGGCACATAGGCACAAAGTCCCCACCCCCCCATATTAAAATGAACCTAATCTTTGTGCCTTAGGTCTCGATGTCCAAAGTACGAGAGACCTCTAGTAAAATAAGAATATTTTGATTGATAGCATATTTTACTCGTGTGCCTTTGTGCCTTTAATCGCTCCAATCTGTAATCTCGAACCTTTCCATTGCCCTTCATCCTCCATCCTCATATGAATACATTGAAATTCCTATAAGAAAATAAAAAAGAAGATTGACTTTTACCTAAATATTTAAATATCCAATAAAGCTTTATTGCTGTTGTAGATTTGGAATAATACTGAGGGAAAGAAATTATAAACTAAAATGTTAGGCTTGGTGTTATTCTTTGGAGGCTTTAGTATGGAAGGCACAGTTAAATGGTTCAATACCAAAAAAGGGTTTGGTTTCATTACAGGGGATGATGAAGAAGATTATTTTGTTCATTATTCCTATTTAGATCATGGGTTGATTATTAGAGAAACAGATAGGGTTTCGTTTGACGTCGTCGAAACCGAGCGCGGCAAACAAGCCCAAAATGTAAAATTATTATCAAACCCATGAGATGTATAATATTTAAGTTGGTTTTTTA
The DNA here is from genome assembly GCA_965372445.1 of uncultured Thermoplasmata archaeon. Classification (GTDB taxonomy): domain Archaea; phylum Thermoplasmatota; class Penumbrarchaeia; order JAEHCK01; family CBDVCJ01; genus CBDVCJ01. The sequence continues at coordinate 4,008 of CBDVCJ010000132.1, forward strand.
GATCTATTCTTTTTGTCTTTCAACCTGCTTTTAATATAATCCTCCCGTATAGCATCTGCGATCTTGCCATCCTCGACAATAAAAGCACCAACATACCCGCAATCGATACATTTCCATACAGACCAAGTTTGCGGCAGCTCCCATTCGACATTGTGCGACCCACATTGAGGGCAAAACTTTATTCTTCGCTTATCCATTAAATCCACCCCATAATTCATACTATATCTTTAACTTCTAAATTTATTGTTAGATAGCTCACAAATTGTTTAAATAAATTGCGTTTGAGCTCACCTTTAAATTTAACGTCAATCGCATGCTCCTGTTTAGTATGCACTCTTTTTATCGCAATTATAGCTTTACATCCTCGTAACTTTGCGGTGGTTGCAGTGATCATTATAGATCTTGAGGTTTTCCAAGCTTCACCTTGTGCCATTAATATTTCTATGGTTTCATCTACATCTTTATTGCACTCCGTGTGTGAATATATAACCTTATTTTCTATCTTGATCTCATTGATATTTTTAAATTGCGCACGAGCCAGAGCTTCTAAAAATTTCTCGGCGGTAACAACAATATCAAAATGCTCCTGGAGTTTACCAAGTTTGAGCTTTTTCGCGAGCATCCTCTGTAGAGTCCCGCCGGGTAAAAGAATATTCGTCTTAACATCCAGATCAATTATTAGATGTGGGTCATGAATAATATTGCGATCTTTACGATGTTTGGGCTTACGGTCTCGTTCGCCGGCGTATGCGAACTTTGCCCATTGATAACCCTCTGTCGGCCCCCAGACCCATGGCGGTTCAGATAAGGTGCCAAAGTTAGTTTTTAACTTTTTTGACATTATATCATAACTGACTTTTGATATATTTATAAATTGTGAGAATTAAGGTAACTTAATGAAAAAACTATTTAAATCATATATAATTTATCCTTCAATCAATATATATTAACTTTCGGCGATTGGAAATGACTGATACTAATAATAACCCAATTATACCCGGCCCCGAGTCATTACTCGCATTGATGCGCGCACGACGCAGCGAACGCGCTTTTTTAGCCACACCGCTACCCGCAACCAGCCTGACCCGTATCCTTGAAGCTGCAACACTTGGCCCTTCGGGGCTTGATGCGCTCCCATACAGGTTAATAGTGGTTAAATCTCCCGAAATGAAGAAAAAAATAAGAGACGAGTCTGAACAATATGAAAAAGATCTACATAAAACCGTTGATGAAAAGACCAAAGATTATCTTGGAAATTTCGGTAGAACTATTAATAAACCGTTCCTTGAACAGCCGCCGATACTGCTGATCGTTGCCGGAGACACTAATATACCGGGCTGGCGAGAATCGACCTGGATCGCAATTGCGTATATTGTTCTGGCCATCGAATCGGAAGGGTTGGGTTCTCTGACCTATACCCCCCCTAATATTGGTTTTTTAAAAGACCTACTGGGTATTCCCGCAAATTTTTCACCAGAGGTGATCATTCCTATTGGGTATCCAAAGTCTAAGAAACCGCCGAAAATCGCATGCACAGAAGATAAAGTATTTTTTGAAAAATTTGAAACCGTCACCAAATAAATTCGCCAATATGATCGATTAATTGTTGAATTTTGTTTTCAGTCAGTCTTACAACTTTTTAGACCGTGTTTTTCATGATATTTTTGATGATATTCTTCCGCAGGATAGAACCTCACTGCCGGTCTGATCATTGTGACGATCTCCTTATCGTATTTACCAGATTTCTGCAATGCCTCTTTCGAGGCGCGCGCTTCGGCTTCCTGCTCGGGACCGTAGAAAAATATCGCGGACCGATACTGTCTGCCCACATCGGGCCCTTGACGGTTAAGTTGGGTTGGATCATGCATTGACCAGAACACATCCAAGAGTTTCTTGTAAGTTATTATTGCAGGATCATATTCTATCAATATAGCTTCCGCGTGGCCGGTCCTATCGTTGCATACCTCTTCATAGGTCGGATCTTCCACGGTGCCACCGGTATAACCCACCGTCGTCGCGATCACACCATCCAGTTTCTGAAATGCCGCTTCAACGCCCCAAAAACAGCCGGCTGCAAAGATCGCTTTTGCCATAATAGTACACCTTGATTTTTTAAAATACGCAGATCATTCTTCTAGAGCAACAAGCCAGATCAGATCTATTGTATAATCATATTGATTTCCACTATCCGGCCATGCCAACCCAGGTAAACCACTTGTCTTCTCCTGGTTGCCGGCCTCTATCATAGTTATATCAACAGTAATCGTAAAATTATCCGCATCGTTGTCAATAGCATCCTGGATCTCATCATCCACTAATTCATATTTTGTGGACAACCTACCTGACCCACCCTGTGGATTTTGACCCATGTTTCCAGCTGGTCCAGTTCCGTTAAAACCCATGATCATGATCGAAAACATGTCGGGTTGGTTTTCGTACCTGACGTTACGGTCAGCTTCGTCGGTCCATGTTATTGTAACCGAAATAGATCTAGGGTATCTTGTGCCAGGCTCTGAATCGAATTCGATAATGCTCGAATCACCTTCATCCAGGAATTCGGATCCCGAAAGTTGTTCTGGAGTATCATCAAAATCATTAAGGTTGACCGAAGTACTAGGACCTATCGGACCAGGTTCAAGATCTAATCTAGTCCCAAAGGCTGCAGTTAGACCCATAATGATTGCACTTACAACGAACATGAACGCAATAGCAACTGTAAATGTTTGGGTTAGCGTTTTCCTACCGAAATCATGTTCATGGATGTAAGTTTGAATTCGCAGAAACGCGCCACCAAACGCGGGTTCACCACGCCGGTGCGGCTGCCAATAAAATTCGTTGATCAGGTAAAAGATCATTATCATTAACGCGTTCGCAATAGTTGCAACAGCAATATCAACCCACATAGCAACCATCGGGTCCACGCCGCTGGGTTGGCTCATGAAATAGTAAATAGACAGCTGCCAGTTACCCATGCCGTGCATTACGATACACGCAAAAATCTGGCGTGAATACATATATAACACACCAAATGTAAACCCCGCCGCGATCCAGCTGTATAACGCGCCAACAAAATAAGGTCCTCTAAGTTGATAAATAAATATCGCTATTGGAATGTGACTACAGCCAAAGAGTATTGAAGAAATGGTAACTGCAACCCAATTGGGTGTGGCTCTTGCAACCTGATCTTGAAGGAACCCTCTAAACTCGATCTCTTCAACTGGTCCAACAATAATGTACATGAGAAATGTCATTATAATGACCATATCTGCAGTTTCGATCACATTTAGAAATGTAAATGTTCCCGGAACCGTCCCCCCAACCATCCCGGAGAAACCATCGAACAGAAATTCTTCAAATAACCGCCAGATGATAGCGGCAGTAAATCCAATAATCATTCCACTTAAAAGAAATTTCTTTGTTATTGCAAAAGGGAAACTTTTTTTTAATGCCATGAAGAAGTTTTCTCCCCTTCGCTTCATCTCGAAGAAATTGGGTTCTCTCCATATCCACCACCAGAAAAAGAATATCGGTCCTAAATGGATCAAAGGTGCGAAAATTATGTGAAATAAATAGAACTCGTAGGTACCAAAATGTACAAAGATCGGGGCCGTATACCACCTATATACAGCCCAGATACAGATTTCGATAATGATCACAGTTACAACTATTAAGACCCATAAAAACTTTCCCGGGATTGGTTTCGTACCTACTGCAGGTACACCGAACCATTTTCTATCATCTGCCGGGGTTTGATGGTATTCTTGAACCGATATAGCTTCAGATACCTCAGTGTATTCTTGATAGGCCATAGATTTATCTCCTGCCTGAAATGTGGATCCCAAGAATAAGGGGGCGGTTTGGTACATATTTGGAGTAGTATTTAAAATTTTATAATAATTCGAATGTCTATGGTAGAAAGCCAAAATTCGGGAGTGCGGGAGCATCGGGAGCAATTTAACTCCCCACCCCCCCTATTTCAACCGCTGAAGACGCTGAAACAATTATTTTCAATTGTGGATTCTGGATTCGTGATTTCAGATTCGAGATTTCCTTCGGAAAGGCGAAAGACGGAAGAAATATCATTGTCTCCTGCGGTAACTTGCTTCGCCAAGTTACCTCGCATTAAAAATCCCCCTAGGATTTTTAAAGCGAAAGGTGAGAGGCGATAGAGGGGTGGGGGAGGGACTCGAATCTAGAAACTGGAATCTTGAATCTCTAATCGATATACATATTAACTAATTCAGCGCATTCAGCGTACTCAGCGGTTTTAAAGGGGGGTGGAGGTTCCGGCTCCCGGTTCCCGACTTTTAACCGACGAATATAGGTCTAAAATAACATAATTTCACACTTGATCTATTTGAAACCCCAAGTTGAGTCCAAATATCGCTCTTGAGCCATCAACGTCTCAATTTCCGCTTGAAGCTCAGAAATATCATCTTCGGTCAAAGGCTCATACCCATCGTAAAAACCGGTTTCCCGGTGCGGGAAGTTCAATGCATCGCCATACTTCTGGATCTCGGCGTTCTTTGACCTCCCGTATAGATGCACATGAAGGTACGGCCCCTCGGGTTTGAACACGCTCCAATTGCCGTTATCCTGATAGTTTATCCGCCCAAAATCGATCCCCTTTTTGTTCAAAACAATCCCCATCGCCTCGCCAACGACCATCGTCAACCTCATTAGTTCTATTGCCTGGTACGGCGCGAGCTCCTGACGGTCTGTGTATCGTACCTTCGGCTTGATCTTGATATGCCCGCCATCAGCACGATTTACATGCGGCCGATCGGGTGCCTCGACTAAAAAATTCTCAGTTTCAAGTATCAATGTCATGTGGATTGGATTGGTATATGTTTATATAAATATGTCGAAAGCCTTTATCGGGATTCGGGATTCGGGGTTCGGGAATCGGACTCGGGACTCACGACCCAGGACAACAGTCCCTATCACCTATCACCGTTTCGATCTACCATTGAAATTGCCCCGGTGGGACAGTCCTTCAAGCACAGTCCACAGCCCCCACATTTGTCAGGGTCATATACTAATTTATCATCCGCCATAGCTCGTGCTTCAAAATGGCATCGACCCACACATTCACCACAGTCGGTACATTCATCCTCATTTTGGTTGGCGATCTTCTCCGAGTAAAATACATGGTCGGAATAGCCAAACCTTAGTGCTGCACTTAGTGAGTGGCAGCAGCACCTGCAGCAGCTGCAAATATAGGTTGGCTTTTCTTTGCCCGAAAAAACATACGCCATATGTACAAGCCCCGCATCGTAAGATTTTGTTAAGGCAGCTAAAGCTTGCTCGACGGTTAGTTCTTTTGCGCCCTTTTTTATCGAGTTCTCAGCATCTTCATCTAACTCTATGCACCCGTCTAAGGGAAGGCTGCAATTTCCGAGCTTTTTACGACAATAGCACTCTTGCTGCGCGATCTTATTTGCACCTCGAAGTAATTTCTCCATTTCACTGAGATCCAGTATTCTTTGCTTGCCGCTTATGTTTATATCAGTTGAAACTGTAATAGCTTTCATTTTGCCGATATAATGTTTCTCTAAATGTTCGCGAGTCCAATCTTTGTCCATATGTTTCTGTCACCTTTTATCTGAATTAGCATTGGAGGTATATTTTTCTAATATTAATCGTTTTATTCCATCTTTCAATAGGCAAGTATTAAAATTAAATATCAATCCTAATTTTTTTCAAATATTTCAACCGCTGAGAACGCTAAAAACGCTGAAGACCTTTCAGCGTGTTCGGCGTTCTCTGCGGTTAGATTTTCATTCTGATATTGAATTATATAATTTTTCATTATCTATCGACTTTCCCCCCTACGATATTTTCGAATAAAATGAACCGCAGAGTCGCAGAGAACATAGAGAGGCGAGAGTCAAATCAACCTTTCGCCTTTATTGTGAAAAGTACAGTGCACTCTGTGCCTCTGCGGTTTCTATTTTTAGATGAATATTATTTTTTACTAAATGTATAAGTTTTTTGACCTTTGGCGGTGAATTTAAAATATTTGTTCAACGCCACATTTTTCAAAATCGAATTTTCGTCTAAATGATGGTCGCTGAATGATAATACACC
>CBDVCJ010000133.1:0-10069 GCA_965372445.1 uncultured Thermoplasmata archaeon
CCCAATGCTTTTATCATATCTTTGGTAGACTCTGAAGCTTCATCACCTTTAATCACAACTTCATAAGAAGGCCCGACCGCAAACTCCAATCCCATCAAGAATTGAGTAAAACCGGAAGGCAATCTTTTAATGTCATTGGAAAATACCCGCCCCAAAGATTCAGCTTTAACTTCCAGATCTGAATTACCAGTTAACCTAGCTAATCTCAATAAGTTTAAGAACGCAACTGAGTTGCCAGACGGAATTGCGCCGTCATAAATATCTTTTCGCCGTAGAATAAGTACTTCGGCATCGGCGGCAGTGAAATAGAACCCGCCATTTTCATCATCCCAGAATTGGGTCAATAATTCGTCATTTAATTCTAATGCAGAATTTAGATATTTACGGTCGTGGGTGGTTTCATATAATTCTATTAAACCCCAAATTAGAAATGCGTAGTCATCCAAATTTGCTAAAATTATTGCCTCACGGTCTCGATATCGATGTAATAGCCTACCATTTGAGTTGCGCATATTATCAAGAATAAACTTTACGGCATTAACCGCATCATTACCATATTCCGGTTTGCCAAACGCACGAGACGCTAGTGCAAGAGCAGCAATCATTAACCCATTCCAATCCGTTAATATTTTATCATCTTTGAAGGGATGCGTGCGGCTTGAGCGCAGCTTCATAAGTTTGGCCCTCGCGGTCTCAACCTGATTTAACAGCTCTTGCTCAGGAATACCAAGTTCAGATGCCAATTCGGCAGGGTTTTTTCTTAAATATAGAATATTTTTACCCATTTCCTTGCCAACAATAGGTTCTATGAAATTTCCATGACGGTCAATATTAAAGAAGTTAATAATGAACGCAGCTTCATCTTTGTCTAAATGGTGACGGATCTCGGCCTCGCTCCACAGGTAGAATTTACCTTCTTTTCCTTCGGCATCGGCATCTTCAGCCGAATAAAAACCACCTTCAGGTGAAGTCATATCGTTCAATACATATTGCAATACCTCTTCAGCAGTTCTCCGGAAATTTACGTTCCGGGTTGCTTGATATGCCTCGGTATAAGCCAAAACGAGCAAAGCTTGGTCATAGAGCATTTTTTCGAAATGCGGCACCAGCCAAACCGCATCAGTTGAATATCGATGAAACCCAAACCCCAGTTGGTCATAGATTCCACCTAACCGCAGTGCTTGCAGTGTTTTCTCCACCATTTGAAGTGCTTTGGTCTCGCCGGTGCGGTTCCAGTATCGAAGTAAAAAAAGTAAGTTGTGGGGCATTGGAAATTTCGGGGCAATACTAAAACCGCCATTATCTTCATCAAATCGTTTTTCAAGTTGTTCATAAGCCTGGTCTAAAATCTTTTCATCCAATACCTCACCCTCAGTACCAGTAGAGTTAAGATGTTGAATGGATTGGGTTATATTGTCTGCAGATTCTAATAATTCTGCCTGTCGGTTTACCCAAAGATCTTGTATTGTAGGTATAAGTTGCATTAACCCAACTTGATCGAATCGCGGCTCTTTAGGGAGATATGTGCCCGCAAAGAACGGCTCTCTAGCGGGTGTCATAATTATTGTCAATGGCCATCCGCCGCCTTTGGTGAGCGCTTGGCATACAGCCATATAGATATGGTCTATGTCGGGTCGCTCTTCTCGGTCGACTTTTATTGATATAAAATTGTCATTCAGTAATTTTGCAACTTCCGGGTCCTCAAACGATTCTCTCTCCATAACGTGACACCAGTGACAGGTCGAATAACCTATTGAGAGAAAGATCGGTTTGTGCTCCTTTTGGGCGGTGTTAAATGCTTCGTCACCCCACGGATACCAATCTACTGGATTGTAGGCATGCTGTAATAAGTACGGGCTTTTTTCGTTGATCAATCGATTGGATTTTTTTGACATTGTTACACCATGTAAGTTTTTACCGTATGTATTTATATTGTATTGGTCAGGTTTTGGGATGTGGGGTGTGATGTGTGGGGTGTGGGAATACAAAGAAATTAGAAGCAAGAAGATGGAAGCTAGATTCAATTATTTAATTTCTATCTTCCATTTTCTATCTTCTAGCTTCAACTTTCTTTCCAAACACCACAAGCCCCGAAGGGGCGTCCTCACACCACAGCCCAAATATACTATTTAATCATCATTGATTACTTTACCGTATATTGATTCTTATGAACAAATTCATCAATTGCTTTCCTTTCCGGGCGTTCCGTCTCTTGAGCAACCTGTTTGTCGGAAAGTACAGTACTAATTGTATCGGATTTTTTGCCGACGATCACCAATGTGATCACATGCATCTTGCCCGGTATACCTAGTAACTCTTTAACCTTATCTTCATCATAACCCGCAATAGGATGTGCGACCAGCCCCAATTCGGTGGCTCTTAGTATCATAAATGCGGTTGCTAAACCGATATCGAATAGAAAATATATTCGTTCGCCCAAAACACAATCCGATTCTTGCTCTCCAAATACAGCAATGATCATCGAAGCCTCATGTGCCCAAACATTACCTTTTGAGAGCGCTTCATGCATTTTCTTCAAAATCTCAGGGTCGTACACGAATACATATTGTTCAGGTTGATTATTAAAACACGAAGGTGCCAATTGTGCATGTTTTGACAGGTCTTCCACCAACTCATCCGTAATCTCAACAGGCACCAACGAGCGATATGCGCGTCGGGTTGCGATCGCATCCTTTACATCCAAATTGAACCCCCCATAGTTTTAAAATCAATCTGATCTAATAAACAAAATTTTGGTGCAGTGTTACCAAGTTTTAACATTATCTCACCTGAAAAGTTATAAATTTTCTAAAAATTGAATTATTTCGATAATATTCGGTACCTCACTGATCGGATATATTTTTACGAATATTACTTTTTGGTGCTCATCTAATATTATATTGGCCCTTTCAGAAATACCTGAATTTTCACGAAAGATACCAAGTGAATTTGCAACGCCTCCATGAGGCCAGAAATCAGCAATAAGTTGTGTATTTAGGATGCCAATTTCATTTGCCCAGGCTTTCTTCGTGGGTATCGAATCCACGCTCAGGCCTAGAGCTAGTGTATTCAAAGCCACAAACTTATCGAAATTAGCTTCCAACGACTGCATCTGCTTCGTACATACGGGCGTCCATGCAAGCGGGTGGAAGGATAACAGGATCCTTTTGCCCTTTAGATCAGACAGCTTAATCTCATTTTCATTTTGGTCTTTAAGGTTAAAATCGGGTGCTGTATTACCAACTTGTATTAACTCTGTTTTTGTCAATATTATCACCTGTAATAATCTTACAATGCTCATATTAATAAACAGAACTGGAATATTTTATGTAAAGCCAATAAAATCGACCTTTGACTCACGAATGAGGATTAACTCTGAGCGTTATTATTTTTCACTATTTAGAACGCCAGAGTCCATGAACCGTGCAGTGCTCTCGCGCAGTTACATTTTCATCTAAACCTTTGAACTCTGCTTCAGGTAGATCACCTTGGTTCAAATATTTGCGCAAGCTCGTCTCGTCAGTCATAACCTCAATGAATTCTATGTAATGGCTCTCTTCCATGGGGTGCTGTATCGAACCTACTTTGACTTTTATGCCAGTTTCGGTCTTTTCTATTACCGGCACATGTTTTTCCTGGCCTTCATCTTCGGTCTTCGGCTCCAATAGTGCCATGGGCTGGCCACAACATACAAGCTGGCCCTCACCTGTATGTAATACTTCTACTATATTTCCACAAATTCCACATTTATATATTTCTGCTCTATTCGTCATTTTCACATCTCCCTCCAAAATATTTATTTAAATGCCTTTGGTTTCAATATCTTAATACCGATAATAATAACTAATTAATATAAGATTAATTTGGCTATATGATTTCAACGATATCCAGATAATCATAACCGTTCATCAGTGCCTGAGTCCTGGCATTCGGGAATGTAACAGGTTACATTGACGAACTCACATTTGTCTTTACATGATGGGCATTCTTCGGGTGGTTGTTCTGCTGTAAGTTTATAACCACAATGAGAACATTTCCATTCTGTCATCATATCACCTCGGTAATTTTAATCGCTGATCTTTACAAATTTTTCTCTGGGTGCATTACATCTTGGACATCGAGCAGGTGGCTCTTCACCTTCATGAATATAGCCACAAACTATACATCTCCATTTAGCCAAGTTTATCACCTTATTTAATACGTTTCATAGGTGCGCCACAACAATATGGTGTTGTGTTCGGTACTTCATCGAATTCTATTATTGCGCAACTACATTCATCGCCGCATTCACATTTATATTGTACTGGTTTATCTGATGCTTTACATCCACAGGTCTCACACATATTTTTCACCTCCATTTGTGTTTAGTGTAGGTTTGAATTATGTTAAATGTAGTTTTTTTAGAAAGTAAATTCACATGAAAATATTAATGAATGAATGCCCCCCAATAGAGCGTGATGCCGGAACTTTGATAGTTATTTATTGTTATTTTAATAATTGTTAAACCGTAATATTGAATATTAAAAATACTATATAAGATTTTGTAGTCACCTTTGGGTACTACATTATTATTTTTAAAAGAAGCCCGAAATTATGGCAATTGAAGGGCGAAAGGAGAATAGGTTGATTTATTTCATAAATATTTCCAATACTACCAATATTCAAATAATCCAATAAAATCCCAATCGACAATACTACCAATTTATGCAAGTACCAAGAACCAAATACCAAGAACCAAATAAGCACCAAATACCAAACTTCAAAACACGGGTTTGGAATTTCGAGCCTTGAATTTTGGAATTTGTTTGGAACTACGGTAATGAACTTCGTTCATTACCTCGGGCTAAAAGTTCTTAACAGAATTTTTACCCCTGCGGTAATTAGCTTCGCAAATTACCTGGCCCTAAAAAACCCTTCGGCTTTTTTACGGCTGCGGTAACTTGCTTCGCCAAGTTACCTCGCATTACGAATTCCTTCGGAATTAGTAAAGTTTGTCTCTTGGTTCTTGGATTTTGCCCCATTGGGAATTTATTGGTAGTATTGGTAGTATTTGTAATATTGGTATTATTTTTACTTATGTTGCCGTACGCCACACACAAAGCGACTTAAAGTAATGTTATAACAAAGCGGTCGCCCTTCGATGCTAGCTTCAACACCGCAACCTAATACCGTAACCGGGAGGAAATTGAATAAATTACAATTTATCCTCGAGTGCAAACCCTTTTTTAAATTTAAAGGTTGTTCTACCCACTAGAAATCCGACAATTGGCATGAACATACTGATCAATCCGAACCCGACGCAAACGGCACCGTCCGCTGTTATAGATACATCGCCTGATTGTGCGCCTAATATTCCAACTAGTGCCGAGATCATTAACACCCTTGAAAACATGCATGCAAACCCGACAAAAGTTGCCGGCCATTTACCAAAATTCTTGCCAATATAGATTATATAAATGAAAATCAGGATCGTAAGTATTGTGCTTATCCCCAAGCATACATTGTTCAAAGCAATAAGCCCACTGTTTATGCCTGGTACTGAAATAGGAACAGAAAAAGCAGCAACAATAAAACCAATGAGCATCAACACGAAAATGAACCATTTACTGTAACCATATAACTCCTTATAGTGTTTTCCCAGTTCTTGGGGTGGTCCAAAATCCATGGCGGCGCGGTAGAAATTATCGTCTGTTAAGCCACCCAACGATTCTGCCTTTTCATATAAATGTGATTCGATCTCAGGTAGTATATTGTTCTTATCTTCGGATGACATAAACCTTAATTCTTTACGAAATCTCATTATGTAATCCTGAACAACTGGATTTGGGTGTTGCGCATTATACATTTATATTACTCCAAAACTTTTTTAGTACTCTCTACCATTCGAAGCCATTCAGCGCGTGCGGATCTTAGAACCTTTTTACCTTGTGTTGTCAATCTATAATATTTACGTGGAGGCCTATCACCTTCGGTTACCCATTCACTTTTAAGATAACCACGTTTCTCGAGCCTATGAAGTGCGGGGTATAAGGTCCCCTCTTTAAGATCGAAATAACCATCGGATCTCTCTCGCAATTCTTTGATTATCTGGAACCCGTATTTTTTACCCTCTTTGAGAAGTGCCATAATGCAGAGCTGGACACCGCCTTTTTTTAATTCTGCGCTCCATTCATGTTTTGTTGCCATAGCATCAGTCTGCACGTATCGTGTTTATTTAACTTATTTGTATTGGAGTTGTCAACCAATATCTAATAAAAAATAATAAAGGCACAAGGTACCAAGAATATTCTATATTGCCCTGGGTTTGGTATATATTACCTTGGATCCTTGTGCAAATGCTCTCAATTTCAGTTCCCATTCTTTCAATTTTATTTGTAATTTAAGGTGGTTGGGGTGGCGTTCGTGGCGGTTCCGGTTTAGTGGCGTGGTTCTTTGATTGATGTGCTGTTTCGTAGCGGGTCTTGAGTAGTTTTTCGCGGTCTCGGTGCCTTACCAGAATTACCAATGATACAACAATTGCAATTACTGCAATGATCAATTGCAGACAGATCCCACTACCGGACAATAGGTTGAAGGATATTTTTGATAATCCGGGTATAACGAGCGCGCTTGCAATAAACGACGGGTCATGAAAGATCACATCGCCTTGTGGATATATGTAACCACCCAATATGACCAGCGCATGAAAATAGCCATCTTCATTCTCGCCACGTCCGGAGATATTTTGACCTGCGTGTATCTGGAAATATATATCTTTAGTGACCCCGTCCACATCACCTTTGTTGACCCAGCTCAGATTGCCAACTTGTCGCCAATTATCTCTGAACCTTACATGCTCTTTAAAGATGAGCTGAGCATGATTTGGCAGTTCACCTTGATCTGAGATAACGGCATTGGTCATTTCGCCAGCATTCTCATATTGATATTCAACAACACCGAGTGCATCGTCAATATCAGAAACAAATTGTTTGTCAAACCATTCATTGACAATATCAGGTATAAAAGTACCAAAAATCGTGAAGGTTTCCAACATTAACTTGGAATCTTTGCTGGTGTTTTTAAAGTCCCAACCTTCAATATAATGGTCGAACTTGTACTCTGCATTAACTGCATAACCGCTAAAATCACGCGGATCTTTACTTTCTGAATCGATGACATGTATTTCATCGTCATTTGCATTTATTGTTACCTTATACCATGGAATGTCTTTTATCTTCTCCTTTTTGACCTTTACCTCAATATGGAATGTAAATTCAACTTTTGCAACTTCAGTTGCTTCGGTTTCGTCATTCACAAAATCCGTATCCCAGATCTTGCCTTTGTCATCCCCATATTCAAGATCTGTAGCAGAGAGCGTAAAGTCAATGTCTATTTTCTCACTATCTCCATATTCCGTTTTTTCGAGTTCACTTAAGGTCCAAGAAGTATTAAGGTTGAGCGGTTTTATGATTGGTTCGGTATAGACGAAGCTATCATTCAGATCATCTATTCTATCACTTTTACGCTGGAAATCCCAGAGATTATTATGTGCACCATGTAATTCACCCTCGGGCTCGAAGAACATATTGGTCTCTTGATAGCCTTCATCCTGAAATTCTATTAATGTAATGAGTTTTTGACCAAATACGGTCACAACCGGTATCCCGATCTGTTCTACGATCGTGTCTCCGGATTCAGCTGCCACAGTTGCCCCACCCAAATACCGTAGCTGGAAAGTTGCCATTAAAACGCCATTATTATGTTCTTCATTTCCATATAGAATAAAAAACCATGCGTCTTTGCTAAATCTAAACGCAATATAATCGCCCATATCATCTTCTTTAATATTTTCTTTCTTTTGATCCCAGGGCGGTGGATTGTCCTTATCTATCGACCCGGTTTTCATAATTAATTTACCATCCAGATATTCTTCGGTGGTGCTTTCCGCAATAGCACCAATTGCGCCGAGCAAGATCACGCTAAATATTAAAATTATGCACACCGCAATTGTTTTTAATATCGCACCATTATTGGATTTTCTACCAAGTTTCATTTATATTTCCTCCTTATTGATGTGGTTGTGGCATGCCCGTTCGGTTTACATTGTCATCCTATGCATATAGTTAGGCTACCCACATAGCTACACTATGTACCCGATGGTTTAAATAGTTTTCGGCGATTATATTGGACCTGGTGAAAAATACTATTAAACTAACAAGGTCAGAACACCAAACGACCCTAAAAAACCAGTTAGCCCTAACCCAATTGAAATTGGTAGGCCAGGCAACATTGTATTAGTCTTTAAAAGTTTCAAGGTGATCAAAAATCCTATTAAGACCCCAATTATTGAAAATAAACTTATAACCCATAGTGCGGCTAACCCAAATTTATCCACAATATCTGTTGCATAATAAAAAACGAAAGAAGGGCTCAGAGGATGTGCAGCCAACATCGAATAAAAAACCAGGTCGCCAATCCCAAGATCCCAATCTTTAGTTCCGTAGGTCATACTATTCAAAATAAAATCCGTCTCTTCAAACTCTGATTCAATGCTTTCATCTTTGCCAAATTTAAGTTTCTTAATTAATGGAACCCGCCTTGGTGGTTGTGTTTGCGGTGGAATTGTGGTAGTAACCGTTTCTGTATTACCCTCAGATGTCGGAAGGGTCTCCAATGATCCGGTTTCTGGATCGTTCTCGGCAGCCATCAATCGCCTTTCAAGCTCTTCCTCTTCCTGCATTGTCAGTTCAACTATATTTCTTATCGGTCCCCGCCTGACCGAATATATATCATAAAGAGACAACCCAATCAAAAGAAAAAGGATGGTCCATGTTGGCAAGATCACTGCTAAGAATGCACCCATGAACGCGCCTTCGCACAGTACTGCCAGGTTCTTGGAATTATAATTAGCCTTTCTTGAGGTGATAATGTATGCAATATAGAATCCAACAAAAATAAATAGTAAAATTGAAACATAATAAAACCACTCTTGATACAGGGGCGGCCCTAAGAAAGCCAAACTATCAAAAACGGGGGTATTATAATAATTATTCACTAATAATTTGACACTTTTGATCTGTACCAAATATAATATTGTTTCTCCAAAAAAATAAACTATAAATGTGCCTGCTAAAAATAAAGCACCCCCGAACAGAAACTTGAGTGTGAGTTTTTTATGATATTTGAACAATAATGCAATTAAGGCACCTCCCACGATCGCAATAATAATGAAGATCAACGCGTTCATCAACCCTGCTGAAGCCTGAGCAGTCCCCCCACCCTCTTCCGGAAATAATGCCGCGACTATTGTAACTCTTGCAAGTAACGCTGAATATACCAATAGCATTGCAAATGAGATCACAATCAGTACCGGTTTCATTATACCGAATTTGTTATAAATCTTTGAAACAAATTTATTGGTCAATTTGGTTCACCATTTTTTGAAGTTTTCAGTTTGTGGTTTACAGTTGGTAGTCCATACAAATAAATCATGGCAAACTGCAAACTCAAATCTGAAAACTGCATACTATTACTTGTAACATTTGGTCACATTAATCGACCCTTTATATTTATATAAGAATGAATTAAGCAATATATTAATGGATAATATTTTATAATATAATCTATTAACAAAAGTATTAATACAATAATAATATATAATATTATAGAAATTAGGGAATCAAATATATTATCAGGAGGGAGGCTTTGCCAATAGATAGCTGTCCGAGTTGTGGAAACGATATTTACGCCCCGTATAACTATTGTAACGCCTGTGATTGGGAGGCCAAAGGCAAAAAGAAACGAGAGATAGAGCGAGAACTGGAAAAAATGCAAGCATCCAAAAAAAGAAAGGAAAGAGGGCGTAGAGAGTCGTCTGAGCGTAAAAAACGTACTCGTGATGAAGAATGGGAACCGATCCCCTCCAAAAAGCCATCGCGACGTCGGGGTAAACGCAAGCCGCCAAAAGATGATTATGAGGAATGGGAACCGGTCCCCTCCGAAAAGCCCTCACGACGCCGAGGTAAACGCAAGCCACCAAAAGATGATTATGAGGAATGGGAACCGGTCCCCTCCGAAAAGCCCTCACGAC
>CBDVCJ010000134.1:0-10065 GCA_965372445.1 uncultured Thermoplasmata archaeon
TTATTTATTCTTAAAATATTCACCCAGCTCATCTTTAAAAATACAACTTTTACATACTACACCCGAAGTTGGTTCGCCACATTTATCACAATTATTCAGGTCGATAGGTCCGAACTTTTTAAGTAAGAGGTCGGCTAGCTGTTCATAGGTACGTAATAAGGAATGACGGGTGCCTGGTGATTCTTCTTCGAACTGCGCGAGTACATCCCTATATCTTCCGCGCTGTGCATAAATCGCATATGGACATTCCCCATCGTGGATCTCGATGCCGTTGATCATCGAATATAAATAGGATTCCTTTTCAGGGATCACTCTCAACGGCATAATCCTGGGTACAAGCCCCTTTTGCACCTTTTTATGGGGGCCGAGCCGTGCCAGTTTTGTTAGGTCCGCGCGAAACAAGTTCATAAAAATAGACTGTGATATGTCGTCGAGGTTATGGCCTGTTGCTAATCTTGTTGCCTCCAGTGCCTTGGCCTCGGTATTTAAACAAAACCTACGGAACACCCCGCAGTAAGAGCACGCAAGTACATTCCCACCAGCTTTCTCAATTTGGGTAATAATGGAGTCGAGGTCATATCCAATTTTATCCTTAAATGTTACAATTTTATGAGGAATATTCAATTCCTTTGCAGCTCTCTCGGAGACCTTTATGCTTGCAGGGCGATACCCATTTATCCCTTCATCAACAGTGATCGCTACGAATTCAATATTTTTATGCTTTCGATATATTTTATTCAATAAATATAGTGCCACTGTACTATCTTTTCCACCGGAAAGCGCAACTGCGATCTTACTTGCAGACCGTAATTTAAATTGTTTTGACAGCTCTTTCTTAACACGCTGTTCAAAAAAAGTGTTGAAATGCTCTTTACATAAATGTGCGCCACTATATCGTATGTATGTAATTGAGGGTTTGGGACATTTACTGCAACTTATCATGATGGGGCTCCAAGTTCGTTATTAAAGGATGGTGGAGATTCGAGATTACAGATTCGAGATTCCAGATGGGTATTTGAGGAAGGTGAAGTCTGAAGTTAGAAGCTGGAAATCGGAAATTAAGCTCTGACTTCTAGTGTGGGGATGAACGAAGTTCATGCACACACCTGCGGCAATTTATTAATATAAATTGCCTCGCATTTCAGAATCCTTCGGTTTCTGAAAAGCGAGGGTTATTTTCGTAGAAAATGACCCGTGTCTTCTGACCTCCATCTTCCTGTTTAGTAACATCTGGAATCTGAAATCTGCAATCCTTATATCAGCCAATATTATTATGTTATCATATTTATGGCTGGGTAAAATGTTCATAGCCACGATTCTCCAAGTTTTGAGGTTTTCCATTAATGACCAATTTGTTCTCTTGGTCTGAGATCACCTTTCCAATAATAGTAAGATCAGTATTGCATTGATTCTGTAGAGCTTCGATCGCTTTAGTGGCGATGTCAGGTTTTAAGGTCACAATTAATTCGTATTCGCCGCCAAAATATAATGCTAGCTCTTGTATTGGGATCTTCAAGCTATCAGAAACCTTTTGCGCAACATTTGAAACGGGCACTTTTTCCCACTCGAGCTCAAAACCCACCTTATTTAATTCGCTTAGCTGATAGACTGAACTTGCCAGCCCGTCTGAAATATCCATGCTGCAGGTCACAGCACCTAATTTTGAGAGTGTCTGGCCCTCATTAACTCTTGGATACGGTTCAAACAACTGTTTTAGCCCATCGTCATATTCCACACTAGAGACCGAATGTTCTTGTGAATAATAGCCTGCAGCAGCACCGCCCAAAGCGCCTGTAACTGCAACTAACTCGCCGGGTGAACATCCTTTACGCCCCATGAAATGTGATTTGGGGACGGTGCCGATCGCAGTCCCGCAGAGCGTAACTTCGGGGTTCGATTTCAGGTCACCACCTATAATTCTTGTCTGGAAAGTTCTGGCACAATCATTCATACCTTCGGTCATCTTAGATAAGTCTTCAACTTCATAATCTTCTGGGAGGCCTATCGATACGACCAGGCCTAACGGTTTGCCACCCTTGGCAGCCAGATCACTTAAATTAATTGCAATGATGAACCAACCAATTTGATATGGAGTAATGCTCCTGGGTAAATGGGTGCGCTGTGTCACCATATCCGTAGAAATTAATAAATACTCATCTCCGATCTCGATAGCGGCACAATCATCACCCGGGCCGACCGCAATATCCGCATCCCCGAGAATTGATAATATGCTATTGATTAATTTTCTTTCACCTAAATCCGTAAGTTTCATTTTGATTACCGATTAAGTTATTTTAGGGGTCTGCGGCAACTTACTTCGTCAAGTTGCCTCGCTTTGAAAAACCTTTCGGTTTTTTCAAAGCAGGGGTTAGGGAATAAGGGTCAGGGTACAAAGGCAATTAGTTCCCTAACTCCCGACTCCTGACCCCTTACTTTGAAACTTTATGCCATATTTAGTGCTCCCACCGGACAGATCTTAATGCATTCACCACATTCAGTGCAAAAGTTGTAATTGATATCCAGCCAGGTAGTATATGCAGTAATAATACATTCGGGACATACTGGCACACATCCCCCGCAGAGCATACATTTATCCAGATCTAATTCTAACATTTTTCTATCGACAGTGGATATGGCTTTTAATATAATAATAATTTATCATAAATGGGTGCATGTCTTCCGGTCGGATTGGTGACTAGCCGACAGGTCGACTGGATGACATTGAAAAAAAATCACAAATATTTATTACACACCTCACACCACCATCTTGGCCCGTAATTCGAGGTCATATACTTCACACTGTTACCACAATATCTACACCGTTTATTAAAACCATGTTGCGGGGGCAACGATGATCTTGGTGGTGCTTGTCTGCGCCTCAGATTAGTGTGCTCCATTTTCAATTGTTCAATTTTTTCTTGTTCGAGTTCCTCGACATTGTCTTCTTTCTTAAGTGTAGTAATAATTAAAAAAAGTATTATGAAAAATGCAATAATAATTATTACCCCAATTATCAAGAATAATAGATTATTGTCATCAGTCTCTTCTTCTTTTGGAACTGGCAGTTTTTTCGGGGAATTCAAACTATCAGTGGGGTCAGTACCCGCCCAATATTCTTCATAATTGGTTGCACCATCCCCATCCATATCCTCAGAAGCATCTGAAGGGTCCGAGCTGTCCAGGCCATAAAAATATTCCCAGGTGTCTGGTTGCTGGTCGTGATCGCTATCGATAAAATAATCCGGGTTATCATTTGCATTTCTGGGGTCTGTGCCGACTTGAAATTCTGCAAGATTTGTAAAGCCGTCATTGTCCAGATCATAATTGGCATCATTCGGGTTTGATGGATCTAAGCCAAACATATTTTCCCAATCATCTAAGATCCCATCTTTATCGTTATCTTTGGTCTCATCTATCACACCCGTGGGATGGCTGCGGGGATCATTTGGGTCGGTTGAACCTTGATATTCTTCCT
This sequence comes from uncultured Thermoplasmata archaeon, assembly GCA_965372445.1. Taxonomy (GTDB): domain Archaea; phylum Thermoplasmatota; class Penumbrarchaeia; order JAEHCK01; family CBDVCJ01; genus CBDVCJ01. The sequence goes on from CBDVCJ010000134.1 coordinate 3,476, forward strand.
TATTCGTATAGCTGTCTTTATCGGGGTCATCCGACGGCATTTGCACCAGATTGTCAAAATATTCCAATTCCCACCAATCAGGCAGCCCATCCTCATCGGAATCGTATTCAGAGCCTCCCGGATGACTGCGACTGTCCCAGGGGTCGGTGGAGGCCTTATATTCAGCAAGGTTGGTATAGCCGTCCTGGTCAAAATCGGCTTTGGCATCCATAGAATCTATCGGATTGAGCCCATACTCCACTTCCCACCCATCCGGCATCTCGTCGCGGTCGGTGTCTTGATGGTTGGGATCGGAATTGTGTTCGTATTCCTCTAAATTCGTAAGGCCATCGCCATCGGAATCGTCATATACATCCCAATAGTCGGAGGCGTTCAGTCCATGCTGGATCTCCCAGCCATCCGGGATACTATCATTATCCGTATCTGAGCTCTTGGGATGGGTATTGTTAAGATATTCTTCCCGATTCGTTAAGCTATCGTCATCATAATCAATATCCGCATCAAACTTATTATTTGGGTCCAGGCCATATTTCACTTCCCAGTCATTAGGTATGCCGTCATTATCCAGATCCATATCGGGATGTAAGGGGTCGGTCTCACCTTCATTCTCATCATATTCACCGTCTTGGTTTTTATCTTCGTCACCATCTGATACGCCATCACCATCGGTATCCCAATTGGTGGGGTCGGTGGTAGTGGTATTATCCTCGTCGATAACGAAATAGCCGGCAGCTATATCGGTATCCGGGTGTAGGTCGGTATCATCGATACCTATTTCAGTTCCGTCATAAATGCCATCTTGGTCCGAGTCCGGGTCGCGAGCGTTGATCTTACCGTCGTCATCTATATCGGTGTTCCAATCTTTCTCGTCGCCATCTAGAATACCATCGTCGTCCGAATCGGCGTCGTCGTGATAAGTACCTTGTTCGATCTCGATGTCATCGGCCAATCCGTCTCCATCCGAATCTACAGCTATTACAGTACCAAAAAAGAATCCTGATAATAGCATGAAAAAAATTATTATCGGTATTATTGACCGTCGGATATTGACACCCCTTGGAAATTATTCCATAGATATATTTGTTTAATTTATAGATAAAGCTTTTGGAATGGTTGTCGAAGTTTATGTTCGGGAATCGGGAATCGGGAATCGGTCACTTCCGCCCCTTATTTCAACCGCAGAGACGCGGAAACGCAGAAGTAAGTTGTGAGTTGTGAGAAATCGGTCGAGAGTCGAAAGTTAAGAGTCGAGAGTCTAAATAGTCCACCCGTCGGCCCCGCTTACCAGTCAACTAACAGACTGAAAGACCGGCTGACTGGTAGACTGGGTGACCATTTCCAACTCGCGACTCATGACTCACCACTCCCGACTAAAACACACAATTCAAGGTACGAAGTACCGTACTCACATCTCACAACTAATTTTGCTATCTCAAATCTATAAACAAATTATTGATAAATTCTGCGTATTCAGCGTCCTCAGCGGTTAAAATTGGGGCATGAGTGTCGAATCCCGTGTCCAGGTCCCCGAATATCGAAAAAACACCAAAATCTATATTTCATACTACATCTATAATACTTAATGATATCATGAAGCCAAGGGGATTATTAATAATCGCATTACTTTTACTTTCGATATTGAATAATATCTCTTTTGACTTTGTTGAGATCATCCAAGTCAATGCAACGCCGCCGCCGGATAACGAAGGCGGTGTAAGTTACGGGACCGATTGGAATGTGACCGGAACAGAATATAGAGGTAACCAGACAATCATTTTGGATGGAAACTTAACGGTTGAGCCAGGTGGGAATCTTACGCTCAATAATGTTACTCTGATCATGAATTGTAGTTTTGATGGAGAATATAACATAGAAGTTCAATCTGGGGGAACAATGTGGATCTTAAATAGTTCAAATGTTACATCTAACAATATAGATTTCGAATATATGTTCCGGGTGCGGAAGGATTCGAATTTTACTATGATGGATAGTGAACTGCATGAATGTGGGTGGGGCTCTTCAAATCCTGGGTTAACAATTGAGGCTAATAAAACTATTATTGAAAACTCTACTTTCATTCGTAATTATTATGGAATTTATTATCTTTCGTCCTCAAATAATTCTATTAAAACAAGTAACTTTACCTTAAATGGGTATGGTATTTATTATCTTTCGTCCTCAAATAATTCTATTAAAACAAGTAACTTTACTAAAAATTATTATTGTATTTATTTACACCAATCATCCTATAATAATATTGAAAATTGTAATCTTTCATATTATGTTTATTATGGGATTAAACTATATCATGCACATTATAATAATGTAACCCATTGTAATCTCAATGCTTCTATTTCCACTACCAACTACGGTATTCAAATTTTTATATCGAATCACAACAATATTCAATTCTGTAATATTATAAATAATACAGGATACGGTATCGGCCTTCAAAATTCATTATCTAATAATATTACTAATTGCGATATTTCATTCTCTGGGTCGGGAATAAATTTAATTAAATCTCACCTAAATGTATTTGAAAATAATACGATTTCAAATAACTTTAATGGAATGGGTCTACAATCATCTAATAATAATACTTTTAATAATACGACAGTTACATTAAGTGATTTTGAAGGTATAAATGTTTATAACTCAAATGGTAATCTATTTGATAATTGCACTATAACCAATCAAAGTACATATAGTGGTTTTGAATTGTCTTTTTCAGATAATAATACTATTAAACGTTGTAATTTTATTAAAAATACCAATGGATTAATGATTGGAGCATCCAGTTATAATAAAATATTGAATTGTGATATAATATATAATGATTGGAGCGGAATTTATTTAACCCCGGATTGGATGGGAACAAAGTTTTCTAATAATAATACAATCAAAGATTGTTATTTTAAAAACAATAATGGCCCAGGAGTACAATTGGGATGGGCAAATAATAATAACGTATCCAATTGTATATTTGAGAATAATAGCGTTGGTGTTTATCTTTCATCAAGCGTGAAAAATATTTTATCCGCCAATAAGCTAAATAATAACACATATAATTTCGGGATATCTGGGAATACGTTATTAGAATATGTAAATAATATTGACACAACCAATTTAATTAATGGTAAACCAATATATTATTGGATAAATAAAGAGGATCAACAAGTACCATTAAATGCAGGGTATATTGGGTTAATTAACTCAAAAAACATCACAATTAAAAATGTATCAACATTTTCCAATTCCCAAGGAATATTATTGTTAAACACGAGTAATTCACAAATTGAAAACTGTACAATTCAAAGAAATAATGAAGGAATCAGAATAAAATATAACTCGAATAACAATATGATTTTTAATTGTAATATCTCAAATAATAATTGGGGCGGTATCGAATTAAGTGGATCGCCCAATAATAATATTTCGTTATGTAATATTACAAATAATGCTCAATGGGGTGTGGTTTTAGACTCGAGTAAAAATATGATATTTAATTGCAATATAATTAAGAACATGCGGGACGGATTGAGAATCACATCAAGCAATAATAATGTAATCAATTCAAGAATAAATTCAAATAAAGAACATGGAATTAATATTTTAAGTCCGAATAACAATATTTTAAATTGCGACATTCTAAATAATTCCCGTAATGGTATTCAAATAGAAGGTTCAAATACTCTTATTGATAATTGTACTATCTTACAAAATGAAAATGGTATTGAACTTTATCATTTTGATACGCAACTATTTTTTAATAGTAATGTAACAATTGTAGACTGTAACATTTCGAAGAATTTGAAAGGGTTAGAATTATTTCGATACAATTTATCAAAAATAGAAAACTGTTTAATTATAGACAATACTCAAGATGGAATTTGGCTGAGAAGTTCAGAGGAAAATATAATTTGCAATAATTTAATAAAAAATAATGAATATGGTGTTTATGCTGACCCTACATCAAAAGATAATTTAATCTATCATAACAATTTCATTTCAAATTACTATCAAGCTTATTCAAAAAATGAACTAAATTATTTTTACAAAGAATATCCAATTTGCGGTAATTATTGGAATGATTATGATGAACAATGGCTTGATAAATATCCAAATTTAGATGAACGCAATGGCCCAGGTCAATTCAATGATGGAAAAGATTGTATTGGCGATTATGAATATGAAATTCGACACTCAATTTACGATTGGTATCCATTTATCTATCCCAATGGTTGGTTACCACCCCAAGAGCCAATTAGCCTAAAAGGTCCCTCTAAAGCCTTAAACACCACGGGTACCTACACACTAACCTGGCAAGAGCAGCCTAATATAGCAAATTATACTATTGAAGAATTCACAAGCGAATTTTTATTTACCCCTATAGCGGTTTATACAACAGAAGCCACGTTTTTTCAATTAGTAAATCGTCCGGATGATACTTATTACTATCGCACCCGCGCGCAAAACCTGTTCGGTAAATCTCCATGGAGCAATACCGTCAAGATCATCGTGGACCGCCTACCCGATAAACCTTCCGGCTTAATGGTCGAACAAATACTAACCGGCAATGAACTCAAAATCAGCTGGAATAAAAATATTGCCGACACGGTTAACTATACGCTCTGGAGCAATAGAACCGATGAATGGCAGCCCTTAGTCGATCTCAGCCACCCCAACACGGAATATATCGACTTTAATTTAACAGACGGTGTGCGATATTATTACAAACTTCAAGCCTGGGACGCTATTGGCTCAAGCTCTGGTTTCTCGGATGTGGTTAGTAATATCTCAATTGATAAGATCGCGCCAGCCATACCTCTGAATTTTACCGCAACAGCAATTTCAATAGATACGATAAATTTGTCATGGTCACGTTGTCCAGATCCGGATTTGATGGGTTACGAGATTTATCGAAGTTTCACTTATGATGGCATCTATACCAAACTTAACTCCCAACTGATTAATATCACCACATTTCAAGATCCGGGACGGGGAAGTAACACAACTTATTTTTATAAAATCAGGGCTTATGACGAGGTGCCGAATTATTCAAGTTTTTCAGTTATCATCAGTAATACAACCTTGCCAATTCTAGATTTGACACACCCACATATTTTATCTTTTACGCCTAACGGAACAAATGTATATCCTTATACAAAGCTAAAAGTCACGTTTAGTGAACTAATGAACCAAGCCTCAGTACAAGCCACATTTAGGGTTACGCCTGCGATCCCCGGAGAATATTCATGGTCAATTGACAAGCGAACATTCATATTTGACCCGGGTAAAAAATTGATTGAAGGTCAAACCTATAATGTTTCGATAGGGCTCAATGCAACTGATCTCGCAGGTAATTCAATAGAAACGCCCTTAACTTGGGAATTTACGATCGGTGATTATACTGCACCGTTATTGATTTCATATTCACCAAATGGCACCGAAGTGCCAATAACCACTACAATCGAAGTCGTTTTTAATGAAGAATTAGATAAGTCATATATAACTTCAAGTGCGATACTTTTGAAACATAACAATGGTACCTTTGTGATCGGTAAAATTACATATTCCAATAAAAGCATAATTTTTAAACCGAATAACGATTTAGAATATGGCATTAACTACACCGTAATGGTAAATAGACTTCTACGGGACCTGAATGGGAATATTTTGGATCAAGATTTCACCTGGAACTTTATTACTGAATCGGCCGAAGCGGAGCCAAGCCCCGAAGAGGAGACAAAAGGCTTCGACATTACAATGGTCGGAATTGTTATTTTGATTTTTGTTATTATAATTTTTGCTGCAGCATATATAATGTTAAAAAGGGTAAAGGCAATTTCAAAAGAATCGATTGCCAAATCCAAAGCACCATCAAAAAGATCAAAAAAAGTAGCGGCCGGGGAAGCAGACTTACAATGTCAATGGTGCGGTGCAGGTGCTTTATTAGAGGATGTGGTGTGTCCCGAATGTGGAGAAATATTGGATGGGGAAGAACTGGAAGAGTAGATCAGAATAAAAGGTTATAGGTCGAAGGTAATAGGTGATAGGTGATAGGTTTAATGGGTGTTTTATTCGGGCTTTTGTTTATTTTCAATTTGTGAATGTAACGGTTGTGACAGTCCCCAAACTCCAGTTGGGTAATAATAAGGCGGATAATTCGGAGTCTTATTATCTATTGTTTTTATTTGGTTTAGTTTATTTTCTGGTTTTGGCTCTTGGAGTTTAATTTTGACTGATGATGGTTCCGTGATCAACCGTGAAATAGTTACTATTGCCCCGATAAAGGCAAAAATCGCGATCAATACAATCGCAGCACCCGGATTATGTTCAATGATACGTCCAACAGTAACATAGAAATTACCAGAAATAGGTCTCGTGAATTGAGCGGATGCATGGAAAAATGGGCGGAGTGTCCATGCAAGTTGTGTACCTACAAAAATTATTATAAAACTTCCGATTAATAACGAAGGATACCAATTATCCTTTTTATGGAACTGTTTAAAACTGGCGAGCATTGAGATAATTCCAAAATATCCTGCAAAACCACAGATCACGATGTTCAACATTACAATGAAAAA
>CBDVCJ010000135.1:0-10041 GCA_965372445.1 uncultured Thermoplasmata archaeon
AAAATCAATGATGAAGATTTTTCCAATTTATCCTGGGAACGTAATTATTGGGATATTGAGATCACCCTTAATAATACATTAGCCTCGGGAAATATTATTAACATCACCATTGAATATGAAGGTATAATAGGTTCCACCAGCCCCATGATTTGGAACCATTATATTGGTCCTGAAGGCATATATTTACATAACCCCTATAATACTAATGCAAGTTGGTTCCCATGGAACGGACTCGCTCCCATAATCATAGATGCTATAGTCCCAAAAGGCCTTACTGTCGTCTGTCAGGGGAGGTTGCTTGGTGTAGCCCATTTCACCAAATCTTCAACATTCGCATGGGCAATAGATTACCCAAGAGAACCTGAGGTCATGCTATTCGGGGGTCTTTACAATGGATATTACACATCCTTCCAAGATATAAATATAAGTATTTATTTATTAGATACCGAAAAAGCCTGGGCGGATGTGCTTATTAGTGAATCCCTGAAAATTCTAGAGTACTATTTCTCGGTGTTTTCAGAATTGAACATACCTAATCTGGTCATCTTAGAATCCACTTTTCAAGCTAGTAGGGGATATGCAGTGGATTCCTATATAATCATCCATCAACAGGTATTCAATGAAGGTTTTACCTCAGTTCAATTCACAGTTTCACATGAAATATCTCATCAATGGTTCGGACACCTTTTAATGCCTGTTGTTGATGAACCTGGCTACAGATGGCTTCTAGAAGGATTTGGTAAATACGCCTCAATCCTTTACCAAATGGACAATAATAACTCGAGAAAATGGTTAAATGCAAGCATTATTAATTATAGGGCTTTAGTAAATGAGTGGCTTGGGGATTTTGAGGAAACACCAATAGCAACCACTGGATTTGAGGGAGAAGAGGCAGAATTAATAGTATATGGCAAAGGTTCAGTAGTTCTTCATATGCTTAGATATTTAGTAGGAGATAAGATGTTTTTCGAAATCCTTTCTACATACTGCCAGAATTTTGCATATAAAATGGTTACTTTAGAGGATTTTATCGATATTTCCAAAACTGTAAGTCAAGAAGACCTCGATTGGTTTTTCGAGCAATGGATTTACACCACAAAGCATTTGGATTATGGCATTAAAGAAGTTCATCAGAACAAAGAAGGTGTCGAATATAAAACAGAGGTATTGATTGAGCGCTTGGATGAAGCAATAATGCCCGTTGATATAACATTTTATTTGTCAAATAATGAAACAATAAAAAAGACCAAGGTATGGAATGGTACAGAAAAATCAACCAACATAGAAATTACAACGGAAATTAAAATTTGGAAGGTAGAGCTCGATTCAGAGTTTTGGCTACTCGAAGTAAATCGAACAAATAATTATTATCTGCTTGTACCAGAATCAACGGTCTCAACCCCTTCAGAAGACGAATTTTATTTTGATTTTATTGATATTATGATAATAATTTTCGTTGCAATTATTCTAATGATAATATTTTATAAACTTAAAAAATCCAAAAAATAAATTGATCTGTTTAACAAAAAATTTTAACCCATTTAATATAATGAAGCTTAAAAAGGGGGATTAAAATTAAATAACAATGCAGAATGAATTATTATGAGGTGATTTAATGAGCGTATGTCCAAGATGTGGAACTCAGTTAAGTTTTGTTTATCATTACGGCCAATGGTATTGCAGTAGATGCCGCCAGTACCAGACCGCCCAGGCACGACCGCCGCCACCGCCCGCCCAGCCGGACCTGGATTTTGAGATCGAGCATTCCCCGTCGTTCTCCGCGCTGGTGTTCGACCTCAAACAAGGCCAGAGCGTGGTCGCGGAGGCCGGTGCCATGATGTATATGCACAGTGCGATCGATATCCAGAGCCACAGGCGCGACCGCAGCATCCTCAAAAGCCTTAAGACGTCGTGGCTCGGCGGTGAATCCTATTACATAAATACCTTCACCGCACTTCACGGCTCCGGCCAGCTCGCGCTGGTCGGCCCGACAATGGGCGATATTAAAGACATTGACGTCTCGCGGCACGGGATGATACTACAAGGCGGTGCGTATCTTGCATCCACACCGTATGTATATCTGGATACCAAGTACCAGGGCCTCAAAGGGGTGTTTGCAGAAGGCGAGTTCTTCATGCTGCACGCATACGGGCCGGGTAAGTTGTGGGTGACTTCCTTTGGCGGTATAATCGAGAAAAAGCTGCAGGCCGGCGAGTTCCTGACTGTGGATACCGGCCACCTGGTCGCGTTCCCGGATACCATGCAGTATTCAGTCCGGCGGATCGGCACCTGGAGCACCACCTGGAAGAGCGGTGAAGGGTATGTCACCGACCTGATCGGACCCGGTAAGATACTCATGCAGACCCGCGAGCTGCCGTCGTTCGTGCGGACGCTCGAGCCGTATTTGCCTAAACAACGGTATCGCTAGTGAGGGTTTAAATTTAAAAATTTTGATGATATCAATGGAAAAGATAAGAATCATTTCAGACAGCAAACCAAGAGTTGAATTTACTGAAGCGGGACTAATAATTAATCATCGATTAAAGGACTCAGAATATATTTCCCGAGAAAAATATTTATGATAAGACCGTCCCCATTCATATAAAGATCATAGCGAGTTTAGCGCTTAGCTATATGGTCATATTGATGGTTATGGTGGTGTTTGCGATCTCGGTCGGCGGAAAAAAATATGCTAAGTTTCGCGGGTTGTTATTTAGAAATGCATTATACAATAAATATATTGATAAGAATAAAGCAGGTTCGTTTGAGATAAATTCGCTTCACTTTGAAATATATCACAAAAATACCTTTAAACGCGCGGCATTTTTTTGTTTTGGCTTTATAATTATTATGTTTATTATATTTGCCATACCTACCGAGTCCTCATCCGATGGTTGTACATGTCTTTTTGTTGCGTTTTTAGCTGTGTGTTTTGGCTACCCATTTTATGAATATTCATTTCTCAGCCATCGCATCAAGCCGCCCAAAAAGAAAAAGTTAAAGTTAATGAAGGGGGGATAAGTGATTCCTTTTGGAAAGGCGAAAGACGGATGAAATATTATTGCCTCCTGCGGTAACTTGCTTCGCCAAGTTACCTCGCATTAAAAATCCCACTAGGATTTTTAAAGCGGAAGGCAAAAGACGAAAGGCGATATATGATAATTAATATCGGGAGCATCGGGAGCACGGGAGCCGGGAACCGGGACTCAGGACGCCGGACATAGGACACAGGACTTTCGACACTCCCGATCATTGACAAAGAACTTTCGTCTATCGTCTGTCGCCTATCGCCTTTCCGTAGGTAATCTCCAATCCATAATGGCATTCATATAACAATCTTACCACCTACCCCTATGCAAACTATATTTCCCTAAATTATTAATATTTTATACATTATATAGCTACAAAACCATAAAAATCATATCAGGGGATGATTAGGCAATGGTAGAAGAAACCGAGGAAGACCGCAAGTTACTGAAGGATCTTGAGGATAAGATACTCGATACGATGAAGAAAGCGATCGCAGATGGCATACTCACCAAGGAAGAGAAAGAGAACATCGAACGATTACAGAAACAACTTCATGAAGTGGTCGAGGGTGATGGCGTCATTACGCCCAACGAGGAAGAGGTTTTGAAAAAGGTCGAGACAACCTCCAAATTGATCTTGAAGATCGAGGATGAATATCTTAAGAAATGTATGCCGATGTTGAAAAAACTCTCTGACTAAACCGCCACAAACTTTTAAAACCACCTCAGTCAATATATGACGTAATCCTGTAAATGTAAAACCAATTTAAATTTTAATTGCGAACCACATCCATATTTTGGATCTATAAATTGTAATCCAATAGGAGGCATCCATATGAGAATAAGGTCAACAAATCGGAGCTTGAAATTATTTTTAACAATAATATTTACCTCAATGATGATCATAAGTGGTTTTTATTTCATCGGAGATAGTGATAACGACACAACTCCGTCACCCGCCACTAATAATGATAAGCTAGAATCCGCAGACCGGTTTTCTGATGACTTAATTGAAAGGGACGAGGATGGCAATATCATCAGTATAGGCCTACCGGTCGACAACCTCAACCTGAGACCGCCGAGCGTCCCATCCACGAGCACTGGCGGTACCCGTGGCCAATGGGATAGTATAATAATGTCAGAGGACTTCGAAAATGCAAATTGGTGGGCCAAATGGTACCAATTAGAAGATGAAGACCCCAATAGTAATTTAGACTGGTGGGGCCGCGACAACGATGCGCCTTATGTCCATGCCGGCAGCTGGAGCGCGAACTGTTCCACGAACTTCTCGGGCTCCGCGTCAGGAGGAGCCGGGATCGGATATGATAATAATATGGCGTCCTGGATGACCTATGGCCCCATCGACCTCAGCAGCACTGCAAATTTTGAACGTTGTGCAAAATTAACTTTTTGGTATTGGCTGGATTGTCAACCTAATAATAACGATTTCTTTTTCTTCGGTACCTCCAATGGGGATGCACCGGGTGGTACAATGACTTTTTATTCGCCAAGTTGGCATACACAAAGTCTAAGGTCGGGCAGGTTAAAGTATTGGCGATGGGTGGACTATAATTTGACCGATACTCCTGTTATTGGCCAGAATCTACCTGGAGACCCTAATGTATATATAGCATTTTATTTTAAAAGTGACACAAGTCTCTGCGGGCTGTTGCCACAAGGTTATAAAGGCGCCTATTTGGACGACATTACGCTCTGGAACTATACCAACCATGCCCCGCTCACACCTATAAATCTAAATGTTTCGGCACCTTATGGCAATACACGAAGAGTAGTGGACCACACCCCGATCTTGAACTGGACCTTTAATGATCAGGATACGGGTCCCGAAGAAAAGCCCACTGGTTTCCACATACAAGTTGGGACGGATGATGATTGGGCAGCCGCGGAGATGGCGAATGTCAACCAGACCTACAACGGCTATTTAGCACCCCGGTGGACCTATGCCAGTGCCAACCCACTGCTGGACGGCCAGCGCTATTATTTCAGGGTGAAGGCCCGCGATAATGATTTCTTCTGGGGACCCTGGAGCCAGAGCTTCAATTTCTCGATGAATGACGAACCAACAGTTCCAACACTAACGGACCCGACCTCCGCGGTAATTTGGGATGGCGGCCCGCCGGATTCACATTGGGTCAACTGGACGATCGCGACCAATAATGACGACAACCCACCAGGAGACGATACGATCGAGATCAATATTTCGCTTTCTACTAACGGCGGCCTGAATTATACCAAAAACGTGACCTTAGGCCAGAATAATGATGGTAATTTCTACTGGAATCCGATCTTCAATGATGTTGAGAGCAATCAATGCGTAATACGCGTCACTGCGTATGACGGGTTTGAAGAGACACATGCCTACACACCAATAATGACGATCGATAGCTTCGACCCTGTGATCAATGATATCGTCACAATGTCCACCAAGCCCTGGTACTATGAAGACCCGGGCATGAGCGGTTCGGGAGGCACTGTGTGGTTCAATTCACTGGCCGGTGAAGGCTCCGGGCAAATACTTACAATGAATATCGATTGGGCGGACGCCTCCAAGATCAAGGCTGAGGGAACTCTTGCGTTCGGTGATACACCTACTGATATGGACATTGACCCGGTATCTTTGGATTATTCGGTCGAAACTGGTGCCAGTAATTTCAATGGTGTGACTTTAACTGTTACCGATTATTTCGGGCGCACGGACACAGCCACTCTTGATTTCAAGGTTGATAATACCGACCCGACCGTGCCTTTAAGTGTTATATGCCGCCCGGATGGTTATCTGGATGTTGGCGAGGCAGATAATGATACCGAGATCTATGTTACCTGGACCGACGGGAACGACGGCACTGGCAGCGGTATCAGTCATTCTATAATCTATACAACTGATATCCTGGCTGCAGTCAAGAACATAAATAAAGGTGAAGGTATCTGGATATCACCGGTTTGGGATGTGAAGATAACGGTGAATGTCTCGATGGTCGATCGGGTCGGTAATATCGGGCCTGCGACCGGCGATGATATAATAATTGATTTTACTAACCCGTCGCCGCCGGTGGTGTATTCGGATACTCATTCCGATTCGGCAGAGTGGTATTCCAACAACAATCCGATATTGAATTGGAGCCCGCCGCAAGATCTGAGCGGGATCAATGGTTATAGTTACATACTTGACCAGGTCGTTGATACGATCCCCGCGCCAACACTTTCGGGAACCATGACCACTAAGAGATATTATGTGAAGGCTGATGGAGTTTGGTATTTCCATTTACGTGCCTTGGATAATGCCTCGCACTGGGGCTCGACCACACTTTTCACAGTTAATATCGATACCACCAGCCCCTCGATAATGAAAGATTATTCCGATAAATCCGCGACGACTGGTGAGCTTGTTTATTTCAAGGTGGAGGCAAATGACGAGCTCAGTGGTGTCGGTGAGGTGAGGTTGTATTGGCGATATAATGGCGAAACTAGTTATCGAATTGTATCAATGGAACCTGCAGGTACTCCAGACCAATATGACACCGAATTCACAGTCCAGGCAGATAATGCTGCCAATATTGAATATTATATCACAGTAAATGATACCGCGATACCAGTAAACACCGCATATACACCCGATAAAATGATAAAAGAATTTGAAGAGATCACAGTGAACGATAATGATCTACCGGCAATAACCGAAATCACAGGCGATATAATTGGTTATACCGGTGATATAACCACGATCGAGGTAAATACTTCGGATAATGTCGATACAATTTCAGCCAAGATCTTTATTGGCAAAGATAAATTAGGCCAGGCAATGACCGAATCACCCGATAATAAATTTACATTCGATATCGATGTACCTGATGATAATCTTGATGATATTGACTATTATGTCAAGATCTGGGATGCGGCCAGCAACAGTGTGAGGTCGCCTCAGCATACGGGCGAAACATATACCGTCACAGTCAAAGATAATGATGCACCTGTCATCCAAGATGTTACTGGCAATACTGTGGGGTCGAATGGGCAGAGCGTGGAGCTGTTCATCGAGGCGACTGATAATTATGATTTTGGCAATGAGCTCATTGCTAATTTATATGTTGGCACCGAGAGTGAGATCAATGACGACCCGACCGAGCTCGAAATGGATCATGTGTCAGGTTCGAAATTCAGAATTTCTTATAACATCCCGAACTTAATTTCAACGGACCTGAAATATTATATTACTGCAACGGACACTTCGTTGAACACCGCCAGAATTCCAGCCACTGGCGAATATACAATTTACATACCAGCGGTGCTTACGCCGAACGGCGGTGAAGTTTGGAATGGCACCCAGAATATTATTTGGACCACAAAAGATATGCAGGGCTCGGAGCCAAAAGTTGATATCTATTACTGGGATGAGGCTGCTAATCTCTGGACGAATATTGCTAAAGGAGAACCAGATGACGGTATATTCATGTGGGATACAACCACCTTGAAGGATGGGATGAACTACAAAGTTAAGATCGTTATTCTATATACAAGTGATCTGATTGGTCAAGATGAATCCGATAATGCCTTTAGAATATATAATCCGGATAAGCCGGAGTTGGAGGTACGGTATCCCATTGGCGGTGAACGACTTACTGGTGCGACAATAATACAGTGGCAGGCTACCGATGCAGATGGGGATGAAATATCTGTTAGAATAGAATATCGTGATGCCGCCAGTAATGAAACTGACTGGACACTATTGGCGCTCGACGATCAAAATAAAGGTAACTTCACGTGGAATACCAAGACCCTGCCAGATGGTGAATATTATTTAAGGATAAGTGCAATAGATAGATCGCCAGAACAATTCAGCGCTGAATATACGACCTTTGAGACGATTGAAGTGGATAATGAGCTATCAATTACAATTTTGGCACCTTCGACCGGTGATACCTGGAGCGGTTCCAAGAATATTGAATGGGATATTTTAGATGCGCACGGCAATACGATCTATTTTACCATCCAATATCGTAAAAGTACAGATTCGCCAACAGACTGGACCGACCTCACCACCGAGAATCTCCAGAATGTAGATACCTATAAATGGGATACCACGGCAGTGCTAAATGGCGAATATTTCATTAAAATTAACGGGTATGTGACCTTAGGCGGTGAGCGTGAAGGTGAAGCCATTAGTCAACAGTTCAGGGTGAAGAACAAAGGTGAAGAGCCAGACCAGTTTGCAGCGGTATTTTCGTGGCTTATTATTATAATTATTATAGTCCTAATAATCGTACTTGTGATCGTTATGATGATGCGCAAGAAGAAGCATGAGGAAGAGTTGAAAAAGGAAGCAAAGGATCTTAAAGCAAAAGAATCCATGAAGCCTCCGGAAGTACCATCGGGGCCGCAATATTATGCGATACCGCCCACACGTCCGGAACCGTCATTTCCTGTGGAGCAGCAGCGTTACAAACCCATCCCGCCGCCCCCGCCCAAACCCCAAATTCCGGCGCCAAAACCGCCGCCACCGGGTTTGCCTGCGCCAGTTCAGAAGTCAAAACCACCGCTCGAGGACGAATCGGAAGATCTTGAAAGTTCTGATGAGAAACCCAATAATAATGCTGCCAAACCACCAACCTTGAAGGGTGCAGAAAAAAAACAGCCTAAAGCCCCGAAAATTAAAAAAAATGAATAACCAATAAGATAATATTATCATAATACTGGCCATAAAAAATTTATACATAATAGGGCGAAATATTTATATACTCTCAAAACAATATAATTCACGTTGGAAGATGCCAATGGTATCAACCAGCAAACGTGCTCAGTTGTAGGGGGGTTGTTTTCTCACCGCATTGTTTTTTTTCAACAACCAATCCTCTCTTCGCCCCCCCTGCAACACATGTTGCATTAGGTTATTTCATCTAAATAACAATAGTACACTATTTTTTTAGTAGTTACCCTAATTTGGATTAGAAGCTTGGTTAGGGTTAGGAAGCCAGGGTGGTTGGTAGGTTTGGAAGTTGGGCCTCATTATATATTTCCAAGATCTAACTTCAACACCAAATTCATAACCCAATTTCAACACAGGCTTTGAACTTCGTTCAAATCCTTCGGGCCTCGCTTGATATAGCATATTTTAACTCAAAATCAAGCTCAACCCACTGGCCTCTTAACCTTAACCATACTTCTCAACCAATGAGGCATTATTTATCTATTAAAAAAGAAATATTATTAACTAAAAAGCTCATTCCCGAATTATTGATCCAATATTGCGCTCGAGTGAGGTAGCTTGGATATCCTTGGGGCCTGCGGAGCCTCGTACCCGGGTTCGAATCCCGGCTCGAGCGCTTCACTTTTTCATAATGATGTTAACATACGTGAAGCGCACGAGCCTACGGGCTGAATATGTCTTTTGATTGGCTTAGGATTATTCAGCCCTGACGTTCACATCATAATGTCTTAAATTGGTTTGATGTGAACAGTCCCGGCTCGAGCGCTTCACTTTTTCATAATGATGTTAACATACGTGAAGCGCACGAGCCTACGGGCTGAATATGTCTTTTGATTGGCTTAGGATTATTCAGCCCTGACGTTCACATCATAATGTCTTAAATTGGTTTGATGTGAACAGTCCCGGCTCTCGCGTGCTTTTTAACGTCTATTGGCTGGTTACTCTGTTAAAATATTAAGCTATTACGAAAACAGCCCTGAGTCTGTGAAAGCCGAAATTATCAATATTTTAACTAGGCTTTCACTGACCGAGGTAAAATTCAAGGTAATAATATTTATTATGAATTTTACCGCAGCCGTTAAAATCAATATGCCATAACATTGGTTTGATTTTAACGGTCCCGATGGCATATTTATGAAATTTGTATCTTATGGCTTATTCAGCCCTGGGTTTGGGAAAACCGATATTATTAATATTGTGGCCTGGCTTTCACAGACCGAGGTAAAATTCAAGATGATCATAATAAGATTGAATTTTACCGCAGCAGTTCACATCATAATACCTTAAATT
>CBDVCJ010000136.1:0-9975 GCA_965372445.1 uncultured Thermoplasmata archaeon
ATTAACTATAATATTCAGTTATTATTTATATATTAGAGTTATTATTGGTAAATGATCAGGGGGATTTTTTATATTTATTATTTTACATTAAAATCAGATTATAAAATGAGTATAACATAAAAAAGGGGGGATAAGATGAATAAAGACTAGGCATAATAAAAATGATGTCTTGGTAAAAGCTCAATTTCGGGGGTTTATGTGTGAGCATTGAGACGTCCTCTCTTTTTTTCTTTTTTTAAATAAATATTGGGATTTGTTAGATTTAAGTATACATTGGGAGGAAGAATCCTCCCAAACCCACCTCTTTTTATTTTGGATGATGTTGACCTGCGGTCAACATAAAAATTCTGAACGAAAAATTAAATTTTTATAAATCTTATTCTTCGTCGTCCTTTTTTTTCTTATCCTCTTCAGGTGCTTCTTCTGGCGGTGCCCCTGTTACAGGTTTGCGACGCATCATTGCAAGAGCAAGTATCGCAACTATTATCAATATGATGATTATCGCGACCCACAACATCCAATCATTTTCACCTTCTTTTTCATCTTCTTCAACCTCATCGCGAGGGTTGCTATCGTCCAAGAACTCGTCGTAATTGGATTTGCCATCCTCGTCGGGATCCAGATATTTATCGGATGAGTCGTTTTTATCGAGGCTGTACTTGTCTTCCCAAGCATCTGCCATGCCATCCCCGTCGGTATCGGCGTGGTACCGCGAATCGGTCAGGAACGCGTCGTCGACGTCTGGGTAACCGTCGCCGTCAGTGTCGAGATCAGGGGGCGGCGCAGTCGTAAAACTCCAGACGTGGTCTTGGTTTAACGGCCAACCCGAGATATCAGTTGCGTCTGTGGTGATCGTAACAGTATACTCAGTTAAGTATTCTAACGGGTTTGCGGGGTTGAAAATCAATATATCGTAATCCCAAGTAAAAGTGCCAGTAACCGAGGGTGAGATACTGAACGCATTTTCAGTTACAGCTTCGTTCATTTGGGTATTGAATTTGACGGTTATGTTGGTATTAACAGAAACATTCGAACCTTTAGGTGAATAATCGACCACGCTCACATTCCAGGGTTCGATAATAATTACCACGACCTCGAGATAGTGGTCGTTCGATACCAGATCACCGTCAGTAACATTGATAGTCACATTTTCGCGGGTCGGGTCGAAGAAATCGTAATTAAAGCTCAATACCAACCCATCGACTATGATATAATCCGAACTTGTTTGTGCTGTAAGATTCGAGATAGGTGTATCTACATCTGTAACATAAGGTTCGAGGTCGAGGTCGGGATGATCCTGGTGGGAAAGTTCGAGATAGGCCGGTGCACCTGCAATTACTGGCGCATCATTAACATTTACAACTGTTAAAGTAAAATTGTGTTCGTCAAATCCAACTTTGCCATCACTAACATTTATTTTTACCCA
This sequence comes from uncultured Thermoplasmata archaeon, assembly GCA_965372445.1. Taxonomy (GTDB): domain Archaea; phylum Thermoplasmatota; class Penumbrarchaeia; order JAEHCK01; family CBDVCJ01; genus CBDVCJ01. Next base: position 1,427 of record CBDVCJ010000136.1, read on the forward strand.
ATACTCACCAACATCATCATTTGTTGGGGTACCAAAAAGCGAAGCTGAGGTTTCATTAAAACTTAACCAATCTGCATTAGTTAATGAAGTCCAAGTTAATTTATCGTTAGTCGGATCAATATCGATTGCTTGATAATTTGCTTGGTATCGCTCGTCTTCAATTGCGATTGTTATGTCTGTTGTTGTAATGGTAGGCGCGTCATTGACATTATTCACATAAAGATCGAATCGGATGGTCGAAGACGCTCCATTGCCATCAGATAATGTAATATTAACATTATAAGTAAAAGTCGCATTATTATTGGTCGGTGTACCTGAGAGTACTCCTGTCTGATCGAGTGATAACCACCCCGCGTCTGTGGTAAGGTGCCAAGTTAAAACGTCGTTCGTGGGGTCATCGTCCACAGCATCAAAATCAAGCATATAGAGCTGGTCTTCAACCGCATCCGGAAATATTGGTGTGGGTGGAATTATTCTCGGAAAATCATTTACATTTTTAACATATAGCGTATAATTTTCATTATCGACCAGAACCCCATCACTTACCGTTACATTAACCCAGAACTCGCAACAAGCGTCATCATTGGTTGGCGTTCCATTGACTAAAGAAATCGTCTGGTTGACATTTAACCAACTTGCATTCGTTGTTATTGACCAGTATAAAACTAAGTTATCAACATCTATCGCATTAAAAACCAGTTCATAATAAACATCTTCGATCGGGGTTAAATTTAGTGGTGTGATAATTTCTGGCGCGTCATTTACATTATTTACCAATATCGAGTAATTAACAAAATCAATCTCAACAGTGTCATTTATTGTTATATTTACCCAATACACACCCACATCATAATTATCCGGGGTGCCATTTAAAATTCCAGTTGTAAGATTAAATTGAAGCCATAAAGCATCAGTTTCAAATTTCCAAAACAAACTCTGCCCGCCATAAACCTCATCTAGATCTTCATAATCATAAATAACTTCAAAATACTCATCTTCAATTGCAGTTGTATTGTTTGGAGTTGTGATCTTGGGGCGAGTATTTTCAATTATTACCGAAAGCGAGCTATTTAATTCACCAAATTCAATCCCATCACTAGGTCTGACTGTGAAATACCATTCATCTCCCACTGAGGTACTACTATTCGGTACCAGTTTACTTCCATTTAATGAAGGTTGTAATTCTCCATTCTTATACCAACAAATCTCTGTACCGATCTCAATATCTATATTGTCAAAATCCTTCCATACATAGTTTGCAGTTAGATTGTTATTTGATCTAGGGCTCAATGGATCAATTGATAGATCTTCCACATAAGGTGGGGTATTCCACTTTTTCTGGTAGGCATAATATACTTTTCTTGGAGTACCTTTATCGATACCGCTTCCGTTATCTTGAGTGCGTACCAACCCGAACCACTCTTCGTTTGCAAATCCGTCGGGTTGCTTGGGTGTCGGGTAATTCGAGAATTTATCATGGGTCCAATCATCAGATGTATCAATTTCTTTGAATTTCCACCATTCATCCAAAAATGACATTACAGTTGCACCCACACAACCTGTTGCATTGTTTATCTGATCCCAGTTGCGCATGTTCCATTCTGCTTGGGCAGTCTCATTTTCTAAACCTGTAGCATTATCAAGTGCATCGGCACCATATTCGGCTATATATATGGGCTTTGTTGAAAGCATTCTATACTCATCAAAAAATTCTGTGAAGTCTTCATAATAAGCATTTGCACCCCAGAAGTCAAGATAATCAAGAAATTCATCATTTGCCCGTTTTGGTAGAGTCCCGATATTTCCGGTGTCATAATTTATAATGCCGATCGGATGATAACTCGAACCTTCAATCAAATAAGCTTCGTAAGCAAGTTGATTGCCGAGATCATAATACTCCATATTATTGCCGTTCCGAAGATTCTGTTCATTACCCAGGCCCCACATCAGAATTGACGAATGATTGCTGAAATTTGTAACATAATTTTTGAATTCATTTATTATGCTGGTTCGATTTGCTTCAAGATAAAAATTTTCTTTATAATCAATCCAAAATCCAGCGATAACTTTAATACCGTATTTCTCTGCAGTATCAAGTAGTAGATATTTATTTCCACCAGTAGGTATCCACTTATCAACTCGGTTCCAGGTTCTAATACTATTGCAGTGCATTTTTGATAGTAATTTGAAATCTCTTTCAAAAATACTTTGTAGTTCACTGTATCCCGGGTTCCAACCTCCCGGCTCTTCCCCAATTGGAATAGGTTGATAACCAACACCTTTAATCTTATATTCTGTTCCATTAACAAATAATTTATTTCCGATAAACTTGATGTTGCCCATACTGATCTTTTTATTGACATATTCACTACGACTGAAAATAAAATATAAATCGTCAATAAAAATCGAGCCCTTTACAGATTCGTTAAAATGAAATGAAAGCTCTGTTAAACGTGAGATATTGAGTCCCTGTTTAGTAAAAAGTGTTAACGGTAAACAAAGTCTCTGCCAGTCTTCTGTAATATTGTAATAATTGGAGAATTTAATAAACCGAATATTTGAACTCGTATCATTCAATGCGATCTTGAAGTCCACTCCGGCGATTGTACCTTTTACTTTAAATAATAAATGTGTTAACATAAACTTTGTAAGATTTAATGGAGTCGAATCATTCCAGAGCTTTGTATACCACACAGCATTTGTATTGTTCCAGGTTATTTTATGACTGCCACTAATATCTATGTCTCCTTCGCAATTAACGGAATTTGTCGTAAAATTTAATGAATTTTTACCGAGGTATATATCACTGAAGTTATCAATAAGAACTGTTGTTGAAATAAATGATATATTATCAAAAAATATCGTTCCGTTGTCTATTATGTCAAATATAAATTTTAATCCCTTTAACCTAGATACATCTAAATGATACCAAGGCATGCCATTTTCCGATTGATAAATGAAATCATACAGCGGGATATAAACAGTAGTCCAATTTTTAGAAATATTAATATAATCACTAATATTCACAGCAGTAAACTCAGTGTCGTTCTTAACATCAACCGATCCATCAGGAATATCTTCCAATATTATATGATAGGATTCGCCGCCTACGCCCCCTCTTATATCGAATGTAAGATAATTGAAGTTAGTTGCATTTAAACCATCTAAATCTAAATCGCTATTAAGTCTTGTAGCCCACCATCCCCAAACATTCCATTGGACTTTGTGAACTTTACTTCCATTATCAGGGATATCTTCATTTATTACTGTACTATTCCCATTACCGGTCCAAAATCCCAATGAATTTGTAGTAGGGTCACCATCTTCAAAATTATCTACTGTTAAATTTGTGACTTTAGGCATTAGTATCTGTTCAGGTTCTATATATTTTGAACCCGAAGAGCTGAATGCTGAAATATTTACATCGGTCACCTCTTGGGGATCATTAGAATCTAGAGAACAAAAGTTACTAATTGGAACCATTAGTATTGACATTAACAGAAGGATTATTGCTAATAACGACAGCAAGCTATTTTTCATAATTATTCCCCCAAGATCCGATATTTTTTCAATGTCCGGGCAATGTAATTATTATCTTCATTCTTATTTAAGATTATGGATTGAAAAATCGAGAGAATTTTGGTGGAGATCTCAATAAAAAACCGGATTAGATATCGTGGAATTTGATGCCAATGTGAATCTTAAAATGGTGGGTGGGGGGAAGCTTAATTTTGGGGTTTTAGGTGTGAATATTGAGACGTCTATTTTTTATTTTTTATAGTTAGCGAAATAGAATTAACCCTGAATAATCAATTTAAGAAAAAACATTTTATACCAAAATTCGTATTATATTTCTATTCGGAGGCAGTAAAAAGGGGAACCAAATAAAAAGATTACATGAGTAATTGTTCGAAATATTGAATTAAATATAGGGGGAGAGAATTTCACAATGACTGATAAGAACCGATCCCACGGCTTATTCGGCGCCAGGCGAAATTATTGGATCATAGGTATCTTAGTGGTAATCATAGGGTTGATCTTTGTGGTGGTTGGCTACAACATGATCGAATACGGTGAGAAAGCCAAATCCAAATACGAGACCACAGCAGGTAAAATAATCCGGATACTCTCGCCGGAAGAGCAGGAGGACTATGAAGCTGCCGAAGATGCAATCGTAATGGGTGAAAACCTGGAATATTTAGGCATTTTCATTATATTTATTGGCGGGGCAATTATAATAAAACCAGAATTTCTTTTTTATAGAGGTAGGTGATTTTATGAGAAAGGGTATAGTAACCTTGGGGATTGTATTGATAATAGTGGGGCTGATATTAGCGATCGTATTTTATCCAATGGTCGGATATGCGAGTGCTGAGGAGACCTCAGATGAAATTTCTGAGCTTTCAATTGATTCTATGACCGGTAAAAAAGTTGAACTCAAGGGTACAATCGATGAAGTGTGGACTGATGAGATCCCATTTGTAAGCACTGTTTTTGAATTAGTGGGGTTACTCGTGTTCACTGTCGATGGGTTAGAGGTCGAAACTTTATTAGGAGGTCTATTTGGGGGCGATGAGACCGTACCTGTGCTGATATTTTCTGATAACATGGATGTAGATGACGGTGATGAAGTTACGGTTGAAGGGTATGCGTTCGGGTGGAGCGATATCGCTGTCATTATCGGTGATAGTGGGTTGGAATCTGTTGTTAAAATGTCGTTGGGAACGCCACCTTCTTCTGCAGAGGTCGAGATCTGCCCGCATGGCGGGTATTATGTCGGGGCAGTAATATTGATAATTGGATTTATTTTAATTATCGTCGGGGCAGTTACGAAACCAAAAGGTAGAGGGCAACAATACTATCAACAACCTCAGGGTCAACCCCCGAAAGCAACACCGGTATCTCAAACACCCACACCTCCTGTTGCGAAACCGGTTCAGGCAGAATCCACACCATCACCAGCGCCACCGCCTACATCGCCAAGCCCGCAGTATCCGTGCAGGTGGTGCAGACAGCCAATGACATTTATCAATCAATATCAAAAATGGTATTGCAATCATTGTCAGAGGTATGCTTGAAGTTTAATAACATTCCAGTAAAGAAAAACTTAATACCAAAAAATCCATAAGGCACCTACACAGGGGGGACCAAACCTATGCCAGACCAAGCCCGTATTTGGGAAATTATTGATGAACACGAACTTACAGAGATCAAACCTGCCAAGCTAAATCTTGAAGAGCGAATTGAGAACTGGTTAGAGAAAGATGTATCTATACTTTCTGACGATTTATTAGTAATAGGTAGACAAATCGAGACCGATTTTGGAGGTGTCATCGACTTGTTATGCCTAGATAACAATGGTGACTTAGCGATCGTCGAGCTGAAACGCGACAAAACACCGCGCGAGATCACGGCGCAAGTGATGGACTACGCGTCGTGGGCAAAGGATCTGTCGAACGAGAAAATCACCGAGATCGCGAACGATTATTTTCAGAGTAATATTACACTAGATGAAGCGTTCAAAAACAAATTTGATAGTGAACTGCCAGAGATCCTTAACGAGAGCCATAATATGCTGATCGTTGCGTCGGAGATTGATCCGAGTTCGGAGCGCATAATAAAATATTTATCCGAGACTTACGGCGTCGGTATCAACGCCGCGACATTCCAATACTTCAAAGACAAGAACGAGCACGAGCTATTGGCGCGGGTGTTTCTTATCGAGCCGGAGCAGGTGGAGTACAAATCGAAAACTAAAAAGGGTTCAAAGCGACGTTCAAGATTAACTTATGAGCAGCTGGAGCAAATTGCTGAACAAAAGGGTGTGACGGAACTTTATAATACCTTGGTAGAAAAATTAAAGGATTATTTTTATTTTAAAACAACTACAACCTCAATAGCATTTTTAGGAAAAATAAATGAACAAAAAGTTACAATATTTCATTTATCACCACCAGATAGTAATCTGGATGATGGGTTGAAGTTCCGGGTATATTTTCAGAGGATATGTCAATATCTAGATACATCTCCAGAAAAAATGTTAAAATTGTTGCCAGAGAATAAGAAGGACTGGATACCCTGGCAAAACTCGAGTCCGGAATACTCGGGATATGAAGGGTACTTTAAGAATATGGGGGAGGTGGAGCGGTTTTTGGAGGGGTTGAAGGGGTTGGGGAAGTAGAGGGGGAAGTAGAGGATTTATGTTGTGCCATTTACGATGTAAATATATTCTAGTAAGATAAAAACAAACAAATCAATTCTAATCAATAATAACACATTTTTTAGTTGAATGCATAAAATTGAAATGACAACCGCAATCTCTACATCTATATTTTGTAATACCATGCAATATTGATATTCTACATTTTTCTTTTCTATTTTTACCCGAGGTCAAATCTTCTAACCTACCACTGCCACATTTAGGGCAACCTTTTGGATTAGGGCGGCCTTTATTAAATTCTTCCATTGATATAGGACACATTACTATCAAACTCCCTTTTTTAAGCATACATAATATCTACTTTCTTGAATTGTTTTAATTCAATACTTGAGCCGTTTATTTGGACAGCTTTCTTAAAATGTGCATACAATTTATTCCGATATATCACACACTCAACTGCTCCGCACTCTACCAATTCCATCAGTGCTATTTCCACCTGAATGGGAAACATATTTATTTTTTTTGCAATTTCCATAGTGTGGAAACCATTATTTTTTTGCTTTCTTAACATATTCAATATTTCTTTAATATCTTTCGAACAGTCTTTCATATTTACTACATCCCGGTTAAACCTTTAAATCCTTTGAGGATTAAATTTCAATACTATTTATCCCTCCATATAAACTTGGTGTACATGTCCATGTTCATTTCCCAAACTTTTTCTTCATAGTTACCAGATTTCGCGGCTGGATAAACATCCCTATCACTTCAATCTCTTCGGTAGCCTTTGCATAGTCATTGAGTTTATTCTCGATATCCTGAACCAAATCAATTGGCAGACTCTTACCTTTATCCCAAAACACGCGCCAATATTCAGTTGACCCCACAGGGCCATTGTACGGCGTTTCAAGATGGTTCTCGTCGGTCTCAAATGTATCTTTAAGCAGATATTTAAGTCTCGATATGTTCACAGATTCGCTTTTAAATTGGATCCTGAACACAATTTCAAACCCAAACTCAAGATCATCAGGGGTTGAGAACGATTCAATATATCTCGGATAATTGTTATTCACTCCTCCCCCTCCTTCAACCGACTCAAGGTAACGCGCTTACTTTCGCTTTCAACCAGATAATCGGATAATTTCTTCTGCAGGCTCTTGGGCAGCTCGCCTTCTTTCAGCTCTTTATATAATTTCCTACCGTTCAGCGATGACACCTGCTCCCATACCCCCGCATCGTGTACTAGATCGATGATGTCGTTGTACGCCCCTTCATCTTCTGTTTTTGTGGGTAATTTCTGTTGAGTGCTGATTGTCACCTTTGCTTTCATTTGGGTACCGCGTACAATATCAACATCGTGGTCTTTGGCATAGTCGATCAACTGTTCTTTTACATCCTCGAGTTCATCACCCATTACTTTCTGTTTTGCTTTCAGTTCGGCATACCTATCCACGAGAACATACCCTTCCTCTTGCTTGCGTTCCTTCACTGGCATCTCTTCAATTTCAATCAAATGTTTTTTACGGGGACAATATTCCCAGTACCCGCACCAATTGCAAAGTGGGGTTTCTTTGGGTAGGAACTCCTGGTCGGTTTCTATTGTATCGATCAACGCTCTGATCTCGGCTTTGAGTTCTTCAAGTTGCTCTTGGGTTCGGGACGACCTGAACTCGGTGTCAAAAAGAACGTAGTGCCATACCAGCTCGATATTTTTCTGATCTGGAAATAAATCCTGGATCGCAATTTGGTATAGTGCTAATTGCCGGTCCATATCGAACTTTGTTTGGGCCGGGAGGCTGCCTGAAGCTTTGTAATCGTGGATTTCGAGCTTATCTTCCGGAGTTTTATCGACACGATCGATGTAACCGATCAGTTTATAATTCTCATCCCCGAGATCGAAATTGATACGTTTCTCGGTCCACAGTGTTTTAGCCTGGTCGAAGGGATGGTAATGCTTATAGTAACCTCTTATGGCTTTTTCACCGGATTTCCGGTAATCGTCGGCTGACATGTGCTCTTTGGTGATCGTTATATTATCGTTCCATTCATTGTTCCATTTTTTATTGTAGAATTCGATCAGCTCGTCGATAGTGTTGATCTTGCCGAGGATGTTATCTTTGTACAGTTTCTCGAGAGTTTCATGGACCCTGGAACCCATGAACGCCTCGATACCTTCCTCATCTGAGGGGATCCTATCGATATATTGTAGTTTATATTGTAGTGGACAATTTTCATAGGTGCTTATTCTACTGTGTGAATATATTGGCATATTATTTCCCTCCAATTTGGCATAATTATTAAGCTATTTAATATTTTTTTAGTTAACTGGTTACAAAACCCGGTTTCGTTTTCGAGGCTCGGTTTCGACCGGTTTCGATCGAGCTTCTAA
>CBDVCJ010000137.1:0-9970 GCA_965372445.1 uncultured Thermoplasmata archaeon
GATGGTTCTGGTTCTGTGGATGGTTCTGGTTCTGTGGATGGTTCTGGTTCTGTGGGTGGTTCTGGTGAGGGTGCTTCGGGCTCTTTGGCCGGTTTCTCATCTGTGGGTGCTTCCGGCTCTTCAGCAGGTGTGACGACCGGGGCAGCTACTGGCGCTGCGGGGGTCGGCCCGGCTTCGGCTTCAGCTTCGGTTGTAGGCACCTCTTCACGCGGCTCTTCGGGCGGCACTTCCTTCTTTTTCATCATCAAAAACGCGAGTACAATGAGTATTATGACAACGATCAAAATTACAACGATCCACAACCACCACAGATCCTCCTCATCTTCTTTCTTAGGCGGTTTGACGGCTTCGGCGGGGGTGGTGAAGCTTCGTACACCGCTGCTAGTGCCATCATTTGTGCCGTCATTCGGTATAATTGTCCAATAATAGGTGGTATTTACAGCCAGATCATTTGGAGGCGTATAGGAAGTTCCGGTCACCTCTTGTCTTATTGAAGCGTCAAGATTTTGGACTTGGGCTTCTGTCGAGCTAAGATATATATAATATTTTGTTGCATTTTCTGTGGATTCCCAGGTTAGGGTCGGTTTAAGCGTATCAACCTCCGCGCCATCAGCAGGTGCTGATAATTCCGTTGTAAAATCCGGTATTATTTTGCCTACACCGGTTGTGAATTCGAATGGATTTGGTACCGGTCCCGCGATCAAAGCATTCCCACTCAGGTCCTGACCGGCAGTGATCGTGAACGTGTATTTAGTGTTAGCTGTGAAATCAGTATGTGATAAGGTCAATATATCGTCATTATCGCTCCACGAGTCGCTCCACCCACCGGGATCGTCTGCGGTAGATGTGATGGTATAGAGAATAGTGGCTTTGTTCATCGATTCGCTAAAGGTTATTGCGAGCGGCTGGTTCAATTTAACATCGAGCTCGTTGTGCGCTGGGTCGGTGGAGAATATTACAGGGTTGTCACCCACGGTCTTGAACTTCCACGGGTTCGGTTTTGCACCTTCGACCAGATCATTTCCAGCGATATCTTTACCCGCAGTAATTGTGAAGGTATATTCCGTATCAATATTGAAGTTCGTAGCGTGTGAAAATGTTAAAATGGTGCTCGCGGCATCCCATGATGAGGTATAACCACCAGATACGTCCGGGGCACTAGTGAAAGTAACTGTGCCTGTTTGCATTGGCTTATTGAACTCGATCATAACATCGGCATCCGTTGCAACACCCATAGTACCGTCCGCGGGGATCGTGCTGACAATTATTGGGTTATCACCGATGGTCTCAAATGTAAACGTGTACGGTATCGGAATCAGATCGAAGCCATCAGTATCTTTACCAGCAGTTACTGTAAAAGTGTAAGGTGTCTTTTTCGCAAATTCGGTCGTGTGCTGGAGTGTCAACTCTGTTACGGCGGTATTCCAGCTGGTTGTAAAGCCAGCAGTAACGGTTGGCGTGCACTGATATTGAACTGAGGTTATATTCATAGCTTTACTGAATTCGAGAATAATATTGGCATCCAATAATACATTTTTTGAACTGTCCACAGGGGTGGTTTTTATTATTACTGGGTTATCTCCGATCGTGGTAAAATTCCAGGGATTGGGGATAGTTCCGGCAACTAACCCAAGCCCATCAACTAGATCTTGACCACCTGTGATCTCAAATGTGTATGTGGTACTTTTAATAAAATCAGTTGTATGGGAATAGGTTACGGTATCATTTGCAACATTCCATTGTAGGGTAAAACCCCCAGCAAGCGCCGGTGTGCATTGATAGGTAACTGTTCCGGTATCCATTGTCAAACTGAATTTAACAACGATATCGGCGTTCAGAACCACATTGATTGCAGTATCAACAGGGGTAGTTTGCATGAGGTAGGGACCTTCCCCGGCAATTCCGGTAGTTTTAAATCTAAACGGATTAGGTACTAATCCTGGGCCAAAGCTATGGTCTGCCATATCAGTCCCTGCGGTGACCGTGATGTTATACCATGTGCCAGGGTCAAAATTAGTTGTATGTGACCAATTTACGGTTTGATTGTCATTGCTCCAAACCCCAGTTTGCCAGTTCAAAGTCTTACCGGCATCATCATTAAATTGAACGGTGGCGGTTTTCATTGGCTCGCTAAAGGTAACCGAAATATTTGCAGCCAATTCGACATCGATGGTATTATCTGCGGGGGTGGTCGATACTATACTTGGTGGCGTAAAATCGCCCACTACAAAATAAATGTTCTTGGGGATGCTCGTGTTATTGACCAAAGGCAGATCATATAGATCGATGCCGGCAGTAATATTGAACCAATAACCCCGCTGCTCTTCGAACGGATTGGTGTGATTAAAGGTGACTGTCGTATTGGTTGTATTCCAGACAGGTGCGTCCCATCCACCCGGGTCAGGCTCGCAGGTGTAGGTTACTGTGGTAATATTCATCGTCTCGTTAAAGGTCACGACCACCCCTTCATCGATCTCGACATTGGTCGAGGCGTTGGCTGGTGAAGTTAGGATTACCATCGGGTTGGTAAAATCGCCGGTTGTGAAGTTCCAGGGGTTGAGGATGCCGAGCAACGGGCTCCAGATCAATGATTTACCGGTCACATCCAAACATTGGGTTATCTTCATTTGATATAACGTCTTCTCTTGAAAATTCGTTGCATGTGTAAAGTTCACACCGGTATTAGCAGCATTCCAGGTCGGGGTTAGAGTTATTATCGGGTTGAGCGTAAATTGTACTGTGAGCGGATTCATGGGTTCGCTGAAATTTACTATTATCGGTGCATCGAGCGCAACACCCATAGTACCGTTAAGAGGTGTGGTCATCGTGATCCAGGGATTCATGTTCACAGGCGGGGCCGTGGTGCCAAAAAGTGCATAAGCATCACCGGCATCGGCATCATTATTATTGAAACCGTCCGCCAATGGCGCACCGATCAATAGATCGCTTAATGAATCACCATTAATATCTCCCGAACCTAATGATGTCCCGGTACTATCTCCAATGTCTGCGCCCCATATCGTTGCATTATAATGGGGGCTCACGGCCGTCATATTGAGATCAATTATCGCCGGTATCGAGCCGCTTCCGTTAACTATGAAAACTCTACCAGCCAGGTCTCTGTTATCCGTCGGGCCGGCAACCGCGTTCGGCGCACCGATCACAATCTCGAGGTATGTATCATTATTAAGATCAACGGCTTCCACAGATGTGCCGGTAGTATCTAACGTATCGGCACCATAAATAACGATATCAGGTCCCACACCACCCGCAGTGACATTTAGGTCTATTGTGGCGGGTAAATTTATACTGTTATCAATAACATAAACTTCGCCGCATGCAAGCCTCATATTATTGGGGCCGAATGCATTTGGCGCAGCGATGATAATATCATCGTTACCATCGCCATTCACATCCCCAGCAGCTACCGCCGAACCTGCGCAATCGGCCATCAACATTCCAGGATCTATCCCATAAATAACAATATCGCCATGATTGCCGGGAGTTGTTTTGTTTAGATCTATAGTGTTTGCCATATTGTTTTTACCGTACACCACATGTACTTCGCCACAGCCCGGTCTTCCATTATTAGGGCCAGATGCACCTGGTGCGCCGATTATTAGATCCTGTTTGCCACCGCCACCTATGCTACCGGTTGCAATTGCGGTACCGGCTTGGTCGATCGCACTGTCACCAAATATTGTGACATCCGCACCGATCCCTGCGGTGGTGTTGAGATCTATGATGGGTAATAACGAGGTTGAGCCGTTGATGATATAAACCTCGCCGCCCCCAGGTCGCTGGTTATTTGGACCTTGCGCGGCCGGTGCCCCTATGATAATATCATCTTTGCCATCGCTATAAACATCTGCAGCCGCAACGTCCCAGCCCGCATTATCAAATGTTTCCTGGCCATAAATTGTAATATTTGCCGGATTTGCAACTAAATCGATGTTAGCTGAAATTGAGGTGCTGCCATTGATGATATATACTGCACCTGAATCCGTTCTAGCTAGTGGACCATCTACACTGGGCGCGCCGATAATTAGATCATCAATACCATCGCCATCAATATCTCCGGCTGCTACCGATTGACCCACATTATCATTAGGGTATGCACCGTAGATCGTAACATCCGCTTGCGTTGCTAAATTCTTGGTCGCGGGTAATGACGTCGAGCCGAAGATAACAAACACGCCGCCGCAGTCGGTTCTGCCTAAGGCAAGAAAATCCGCCCAGGCCGCACCAATGATCATGTCGGATATTCCATCCCCATTTATATCACCGGTTGCAACTGCATTACCAGCTTGATCATTTGCATTGACCCCAAAGACCGTTAGATTTTGATGCGGAAATCCGGTTGATACATCTAAATCAATTATCGGTGATAATCTGGGACCTCTCGAACCTTGCTCGCCCCAAACAATTCCAGCCGCGCCAAACATGCTGACGCAAAGTGCAAACACGATCAGGTATACTACCGATTTTCTCAAATTCTCATTAAAAATACTGCTAACATTTTTCATAATCAATCCCTCCTTAACCCTGGTAAATATTTTGTTTACGGGTGACATATAAATAAGATTAATTCTACAAATAACTATCGGTCTATAAAGGAATTTAGAGTTATTTTCTATAATTTAAGTTACAAACTGTAATAATTTAAGAACTTCTCCCAATTTTAAGAAAAATCGCTCTTCAAGTGATAAGTTTTGGGATGTGATTTGTGGTATGAGGTATGTGTGCAATGCAAAATTCCAAGAACCAAACCTCCAAGAGCCAAACAAGCTCCAAGTACCAATATTAAAATTCCAAACCGGGGTTGGATTTTGGGTTTTGGATTTATTTTCGGTAACTTACTTCGTCAAGTTACCTCGCTTTATAAAACCCTTCGGCTTTTCCAAAGCAGGAGTCAGGACAATTTTTACTGACGTATAAGGATTAGAGATCTCCTTTGGAAAGGCGAAAGGTAATTCTTGCTCTTGCCTATCATCTATCGCCTATCGTCTATCGCCTGTTGCCTTTCTGTGGGTTATCCTTAATCCTCAATCCTGGCATTGGAATTTTGCCATTGGGATTTTATTGGTAGTATTGGTAGTATTTGAGTTTGGGATTTACTTTTTCGTTCCTAAATTGGGAGAATATCCTTTAATATTTGGATCGTGATAATCTATAACTTTTAAATATTACGTAAATTATATATACTGAGGAACTAACTCAACCACCTATTCTAGTGGAGGCAATGATTATGAAACGCAATTTGATTTCATATACTAGTTTTTTAATTATTATAATTATGCTCATTGCTAGCATGATGGTCACCGCCCAACCGGCCACAATGTATGATGATCGGATCATTACCAGTAGATCGCCCGATTGGACACCGCACCAGACTTTTTCCACAACGGTCCAGATCGACGCCGGTGAGAAATTCTATGTGAAGTTCGATAACGAAACTTTCCAGCTCGCACCCATGCCGCCTGTGGATATGCCTGATGAATGCGACCAAGCCTTGACAATGGTGCCGGAGTGGCTGGTGGATAACCTCACCTATAAATTCCGGCAGATCGGCCAGAGCCGCCAGATCGAATTGGCCAACCAGATCATCAATTCGCCGGACCCGAAATACCGGGACGAGATCGCGTTTTGTATCGCGCATTTATCTTATGAAGCCTTAGAGCACCAATATTTCTTTCCAGATCTATTAACTGAAAATGCACAATATATCTACCAAAACGACCAGTATCTTGATTACGTCGAGATCGTCGAGAAATCGGATTATACAACCTTAAAATATAAAAACAAAACTGCAGTAGAACTTGAATTGCCGCGCGATATTTATTATTGGTATGTGGTTCACCCGAAATTAAGTGACGAGCTACCGACCTATGTCGACCCCGACCATGACTATACCTCCAACCCGCCGATCAACGAGCGCAATTATGGGGTGGCACCGCCGACCGGTAAGTTCTGGCGTAACTGGCTGTTCAACGAAAATGATACCGGCTACCCGCTCCTAAAAGATTATTTATCGAACTGCAGCACTGTCTGGGAAGCGATCTCAAAAAGCAGCCACTGGATCAAAGACTCGATGAGCTTTACAAGTAACCAGGAGCGCCCGATCCAACCAGTGCGTATCTATCGTAAACATATCGGCCGCTGCGGCGAGCACCAGGATATTGCAAATGCCGTTGCACGTGCGGCGCTTGTACCTACGACCTGTACCCTGAATGCCGCTGAGGACCACGTTTGGAACGAGTTCTGGGACCAGCGATGGGTACGGTGGGATGCGAACAGTAAAGACAATATCGATAATTGGAATTACGATACCGATATGGGTGGCGGCAAGACCTGTTCCACGATCTGGAACACTCGTGGGGATAGCCATACATATTCAGTACTTTCCAGATATTCCGAAACCTGTACCTTCACTGCAACGGTTCATGATAGCGATGGTCTACCCGTGGACGGCGCGGAGATCTGGGTGCTGAGTGACGATTTTTATAACCCCGAGGCAATATCCATTACTACCTGGGGCACGACGGATCATACTGGTAAATGTACCTTCGAGTTAGGTAATTCCAGAGATTTTTGGTCAAGCGCGGAAACCGAAAATTTGGGTGAGGACCCGCCCGACCAGAGCGGAAATGAATATGTAACGCAGGTGATCACGGGTTCACAGCCCGACACCAGTTATTCATATACCTTCAATCTACCGCAGGCCGCCCCGAGCCTGAACGCCACGGCTGCCACCATACCTGCGGAACCGATAAATAAATACAGAATGGAAGTAAGCTATCGGGTGGATTCCAATATTTTGCAAGCCATCAACATCAACAGCGGCGAGCACGCCGATCTGTTCGGGCCTGGTGGTAATATCGACTTTTTCATTGCGGATGAGAATAACTATATCAACTACGTCGGCGGCCAGACCTTCGAAGCGTTCGAGTTTGATGAGCGTGGGAGTTCGAATGAGGTGGCACTGACGTTGCCCACCGACGATAGTTGGTTCGCAGTACTGTCGAACGAGTTCGCGCAGCGTACGACAAAGATCGTTAATATAACCGTAAAGTTCTATAGCACTTTGGTGGGTGATATTTCTGCCCCGGAGGATAACGCCGAACTTGAGCTCGATGATACCGTCTCGATCGTTGGGATGGCATTCAGTCCTTTAGGTATTAAAGGTGTGGAGATCGATATTGACAAGTCAAATAACTGGCAAAGTGCAACTGATGCTTCTGGCGGCGTTAGTACTCCGTGGGACACCTGGAAATTCGAGTGGGATACTACGGGATTGACACCTGGTTTACACAATATTCGTGCTCGGATCGCGGATAATCAAAATTCAATAACAAAATCGATCAATGTTACTTTAATTGATGTTACCAACCCGAATATTGGGTTTAATATGCCAATTAACAATACCGATTTTAAGATCGGCGAGGTTATTATGTTCAACGGCCCTGCAAGCGATAACGTTGGTATAACCACGCTCGAGTTGATATTAAATAATGATCTGGATAACCCGGTCGATATAACATCAAGCTATAAATCAGGGGAATGGTCCTATGAATTATATACCGAGGATATGGTTGATGGTGAGCATACAATAACCGTTTGGACCTCAGATGCCGCCACAAACGCTGCGAATTCAACAATTTATTTTACATTACTGGAAGTTATTGCACCGGTTGTTTCCATAACCTCTCCGTCAAATAATTCGCTCATTAGGCTTGGCGACATGTTTTATTTATGTGGGATAGCAACGGATAATAAAGCGGTCACCATCCTCCAAATTGTTATTGATGACGATGAGCCAATTAATATTACTAACATCCTAAACGCCTATAGTGGCGCTTGGTTCTATGAACTCGCCACCACCGAAGAGGGTATGGAAGAAGGTGAACATATCATCGAAGTGCAAGCTTATGATGCGGTCATGAACTTCGGCAGCGCCAAGCTTTATCTTGAACTTGATGGCACACCGCCTGAAGTTGAGATAACCACCCCCATTGGAGGTACGATCTTCAGTGCCGGCGATGAAATTATTATCGAGGGCTCGGCGTCTGATAATTACGGGCTGGATTCGGTCGAGCTTATCTTCGACAAAGGTAAACCCAATAACATAACAGAAAACCTGCTTGAGGATGACTGGGTATATGACGAGTGGGATACCGAAGACCTCAAAAGCGGCGAGCATAACATTACGGTGAGAGTTACCGATATAAAAGGTTACCATAGTTTTGCAAGTGTATTTGTAACGATCGATGCTAAATTACCGACGGTTAATATCGAAGACATATTCGATTCTGTTCTTATCAACCAAAGCCTAACCTTTAAAGGCACCGTTACAGACGATATCGCAGTTGTTATGCTGGAACTTGTTATCGGTGATGATGAGCCTGTTAATATCACTGCGGCGATCCTAGACGATGCATGGAGCTATGAATGGAACAGCTCGGACCAGACCGCAGGCGACCTTATGATAACAGTAAGGGTCACGGATATCGTAGGCAAACAAAATACCGATGAACTCACCCTAAAATTGATCTCATATGATACCGACACAGATGAGGACGGCATTCCGGACTGGTGGGAGAAAATGTATGGGTTGAACCCGGACAAAGACGATGCCGAGCGTGATAAAGACCGAGACGGTATAACGAATTATATTGAATATCTAGGTGATGACGGGCTGCCGGGGAATGACGATTATTCGGACCCAACGGACCAAACCTCGACACCATCTGTAAAAAGCAGCAAATCGGATAAAGAAGGGGATTTGACAATTATTTGGGTTCTTTTGGTAATTGTGGTTATTGTGATCGTGCTGCTCGTTTTGTTCATGGCGATCAAGAGGAAACGATCGGAAGAGGAAGATGAGATAGAATACGAACAAGCTACCGATATGGATGGTAGTATGACAGCTCAGCCCTCTGAGGCACCGTTACCAATGCCGCCCTTACCAATGATGTTCCCGCTACCGTCGCCGGTACCTCAAGCCCCCCCCACGACCCCAGAGGGTTATGCACCGCCGCATGGTGGCTACCCCTCCGAAACCTCCCAAACTGTTAAAACTATGGTCCCAACCGTCACGCCACCCAAAATAAAACAACCTATGATCAAGAACATGGGACCGAAACCGCAGCTCAAATCCGGGCCCGCAGGTGCGGGTTTATCGTTACCACCGGCCGGCAGAACTGCCAAGAGTAAAAAGGAACTTGAAAAAGATGAAATGATCTCGGATGAATCAACAAAATTACTTGCAGCGACCATGGCACAATCTGCCTTTGATAAGATCGAGATCGCGAAGGAGCAAGGTGCAAATGTTAAAGGTGCGGAAAAATATTTAGCGCTGTCCCGCAAATCATTAAAGGCAAAGAATTATGATTTAGCACTCGCATTTGCAAGTAAGAGCAATGATGAAGTTGGGAAATTGATCGAGACCGATGACGAGGAAGAATGATTTTTTATTGTCTTTACACTATATATACAACTATTAATTCCAGTTCCGTTAGTTTTATTTAAAATCACTACATTAAGGTCTTTGGTGTGTAAAACATTCCAAAAAAGTGGGAAATATGGCAAAATTGATCAGGATCAATCGTAGGAACCGGTGTATCGGCTGTGGGTTATGCGAGTTAGCCTGTTCAAAGTCGAACCACAAAAGCCATTCACTAACCAAAAGTGCCATCCACATAAGGACCGGGGGCGGTCTCGGCGAGTATACCCAGGAGATTTGCATGGGATGCAAGGACCCGCCGTGTGTGACTGTCTGCCCGACCGATGCGCTCGTACCGCGCAAAGGTGGTGGTGTTAATTTTGACCCTGAGAATTGTATCGGCTGTAAATTGTGTATTAAAGAATGTATCGTCAATGCGATACGGTTCGATAAGGATACTGATAAAATTATTGTTTGTAATCACTGTGGGGTATGCACTACCGTCTGCCCGAATGAGTGTCTGTACCT
>CBDVCJ010000138.1:0-9917 GCA_965372445.1 uncultured Thermoplasmata archaeon
ATATTTCAATAAAATAATTAGAATTGCAAGACAAATTAATCCAATAATAATGAACAATGTTACAAACATTAACGTAAATGTCCCATGAAGAATATCTAACTCACTCAAACTTTTCAATGCCATAATATCCCTTATTTAAATGGTAAGTTATTATAAATGTATATATATTATTAAATAGTCAAAACAAACTAAAAAAATAAAACTTTTTTGTCGTGGTCTGGGGATCTTAAGAAGGGGTAGGCAATGCCAAGACGCAAAAGCGCCAAGGATACTAAATCCGACGTTGACATGATGAAGAACTTGCATCATTCCCTAGCGGAAGCCAAGAAAAAAGAGGAGATCCTGAAAAAAGAGCTCGACCAAGAAACCAAAAAATTAGAGGATTTTATAAATAAGCAATTGGGCTTAAAAGATGTGGAAATCGACAAAAAACTCAAGCTCCAGGAGCCCCCACCACCAGCGCCTAAGAAACCGAAGAAACCGACCCAAGAGATCTTGAGATATATAGAAGAACAGAAGCAAGCCTCTAAAGAAAAGTCGTTGAAACTTACGGGACCACCCACGACTACCCCGCACCCTAGACTAGGCTTGGTCAACGGCGCGGGCACCTCTACGGGTGCCCTGACCATTCGTAAACCCTCTGTGGGCTTAACGAACGGTAACGGGCTCACGAACGGCGCGGGCACTTCTCGCGCCTTGACCCTTCGCAAACCCTCCGTGGGCTTAACGAACGGTAACGGGCTAACGAACGGAAATGGGCTTACGAACGGCAATGGTTTGACGAATGGAAACGGTTTGACCAATGGTTTTAGGGATTATCTCAAGTTTAGAAAATTTCGACACATTGCTTTAATAAAGGCCAAGCGCACCAAAGGTCGCATAATGGCCGCTATATTTGCATTGATCTTAATTAGTTTACCGCTATTATTATTTTATATTGGAATTGAAGGTGAAGAACAAGAGATCGTGATCGACGGCGAGTTTGATGATTGGGCCGATGTGACGGTATATCAAGATTCGAGTTTTGACCAATCCAATGAAAACATAAATATTATTGATTATCGGGTGGCGAATTCAGGTACCGGTATTTCTATGTATCTCGAGGTCGAAGGCGAGGTGTTAAAAGGTACAATAGACGAAGCAGGGAGCAGTAATGATATAGTAAATATCTTTATTGATACCGACACCGACATAAACACCGGATACAGTGTGAATGATATTGGCGCCGATTATATGGTGGAGATCTACGGCAACGATGGCATCATTAAAAATTCAGTTTGCAAGAGCTACAATAATTTTGAAAATAATTTAAATTCATGGGACAGTTGGTCAACTATTTCTATAGTTCAAACAAAGGTCCGTGGCAGTAAATTAGAGACCGGGCTTGGCCCGGGCCAGATCCTGAGGAATGGAAATACTAACGGGTTTGATATATCCTTTCATTTGAAAGATGCCTTTGAAAATAGAGATCTATCGGACAATATAGTCAACACAAAAGCACCTGCATTGATCATCAAGGAGAGTCTAACCGCTCCAGAGACCGTTGAGGTAGGCGCGAGAAATATCCCGTTTTCCAAATTGGAATTATCCGCGCGGGCGGGAGATATTGAACTTCAAAAACTGGGAATTCTTATAACGGGCACGGTACAAGAATCCGATGTTTCGGGTGTGAAATTATTTTATGACACAGATCAAAGTGGAGACCTTTCAGACAACGATCTATTTGTTCCAGTTAACTATGAATTGGAGCTTACTAACTCACAGATCCTGGCAACCTTCGAATTGAACGGCGAATTGGACTTAGCCGAAGGTGAGATACTTACGATATTTTCCGCGCTTGATATTGCACCAACCGCAGAAAGGTGTCGGGCCGTTGGTGTTAAAGTTGATAGAAGGACCACCACCTCAAATGGCGTACTTACAGTTGATTCGGTGCTGCCTGTTGGGTGTAAAGCGCCCAGCACATATATTGGAAGAGTACCTGATAATATAATCATTGATGGCGCGTTCGCAGATTGGAATGATGTGCATAACTATGTCGATGCGAATGATCACGATATCGATAATAAAAATGTCGATCTTAACGAATTCAGGTTGGCGCAATCATTGGCCAACATTTCATTTTATTTCAGGGTGAAGGGCACAATGATGGGCGGCACGACAGTACCGATCGTACCGATGATATATGGCCCACCCACCCCGGGTGTGATTGTGCCACCAATAATTGGTGTTGATACCGATTCGGACGGATGGTCTGATGATTATGAAAATATAACCACCGGCACAAATTGGGCCAACCCCGATACTGATGGCGATGGCGTGATCGACCCTGACGATCTGGCACCTCTTGACCCCGAGATCGGGCTGATAATTCCGCCTAAAATCTCAGTTGCAATAAAAGGTCAGGATACCGCACATATATTGATCGATACGGACTGCGACACCTCCACGGGCTATCATTCTTCATGGATGCCGATCGGGGCGGAATATATGATCGAGATCGTAGGTAAATACGGTTATATTTTCAGCAGCAGCTATCAAAAGTTTGTTGGTACGTCGAACGATGATTGGAATTGGAGCTTTATCAATAATCTTAATGTAGGGACCGACGCCGCTCGCTTGGAAACCCAAATAAATATAAACAGATTGGGGATAATAAATTACGATCTTTCACAGTTGATCAATAAAAGCATAGACATATTCTTTCATATCACAAATTGGGCGAACACAACAGAAGATAGTTCCGATTGCATTCTGAATAACCTGGATGGTTTAAAGGAAACCCCGAAGTTCATTACTATCCTCAATCCCACCACAAATGCAACACAATACGATTGGATAATAAATTTCAGAACTACCGGCCACGGAAAAGTAATGATCGGGAATGGTTCCTTTCCGCTCGAGGTTGATTTCAAAGGTTTGTATTATTTCGATCTCGAAATTGGTAAATATATACCCATGGTTGTGGAGATTGATATTGAAAATAAAATTATCATTGCGGATTGGCGATATAGATTAGGCAAAGTTGTGTTCAAGCCCCATGTTTTTGATGGCAATTATACAATTGAGATCATATTTGGTGAGCGGACTCAAGCTTTTTATAATACCGAGCCAACCCGAGGCCATTCACAATCAACAAATGAAAATTATGATTGGAATAACACTTCTGATGACCATTCTGGATCTTCGATGAGCAACCGGTTAGGAATTGGCTCGCGCAACCCTCAAGGTACGAATGTGGTGATAAATGAGATCTATCCGGATAAAAAGAATAATGAATGGATCGAATTATATAACCCGACGGGTAGTACAATAGATCTGTCGGGGTGGTCGATTGTAACTGACGCTGGTTTTTATACTTTCCCGGGTGCACCAGGAAGTAGCACAACTACCATCGGTCCCGGCCAATTCTTAGTGATCGATAATACCGATTTTGGGAGTAACTTTTTTAAGAACACGGATGACAATATAACCTTAGAAGACCCGAATAATGTTATTATAGACCAAACCAGCTACAAGGGTATAAGCACAGGCCAATCCTGGGCGCGTTATAAACCCGATGGCTACGATAATGACCAGAATAGTGATTGGTATAAGGAAAGTACCCCGACAAAAGGTGCATCCAATAGCACTACAATACCGGAATATGAAAATCTGGTGCTTACATTGGCGATGATATTGGTGGTGGCAGTCGTAATTAAAAAGGGTCGGCCCCCCTCAGCTAAACCTAAAAAACGCAAACATGCCAAAGCATAATTATCATGAACCGTGCGGCTGCACCATGAACACTAGAAACACGAAAATACCCATGAAAAAGTAGCATAATGCGAATTCTTTATTTGTAAGTCTTGGGGGTGAGGCTTTCGCGGCTCTTGCCATCAAGAACTTGCTCCATCCAAATAACTTTTTATACCATTTTCCATTCATGATCGGTGCTCGATTCAGGTATATCGGTATCGCCCATAATAATAATACAATGAACGAAACGTTATCTGCGTTTGTGAACTCAAAGGCCTCCGGGTTCCAGAGTGCCGGAAAACCCGTCCAGGCTTTGGACCATCCGTAAAACATACCGGCAACCCACATGCCGATCGGTACCGAAGCAATGAAAAATGCGATAAACGCAAGGATCAATAATATAATTATCAGATTTTGTTTTGATACAAGTTTTTTGAAGTACTCATTTGAACCCGCCCATTTGTGGCGTGCGAATAAATAAACACCTGCGAATATGCCAGTGAACAGGAAAAGGTAAGTTGATGAGATCATTAAAGCGATATGAATGCCAAAAATAGGTGAATTCAGCACTGCGACGACATTTGCAGGCGGCCCGCCCGGACCGCCTCCGCCTTCGGTGTAAGTATAGGTAACCACCAACGTCCAGGAATTACCCGGATCGGATTCCTCTTGGGTGATAATGCCAAGCGGCCCGACAGGTACCTGAGTTGAGCCGGCGGCGTCGCAGGCAACTACGATATTCCAGACATTATTCAATCTACCCTCCGCCCATGAAATAGAGACCGAGCCGCCCGACCCGGAATTGCTCTGGGGGTCGTTCATACCGTCTGTAGCTTGAAGGCTGAAGGTATCCGGGTCCGAGTTCGTGCCTTCATCATCCGTCCAGGTTAGGTCAAAAGCTATATTGACGATCGATATCTCGGCAAATTCTTCGCTTATGGTAGTTTCCCAACTGGTGCCAACTGCATTATAATCATTGAAGGTAATAGTATCTGTCTGTTCGCCGGTATCGATATTTCCAGGATGTTGTGCATAGCTAGTGGTAAAGATCAAAACGATCGAAATTATAATTAATATTGTTGGAATAATAATTTTTTTAAACATGATATTACTTCGATTCTGGGAAATAAAGCAATCTATAAAACCTTATTGGGTATTTATAACGATTGTTAATGAATTTAACGTGAAAAATGGTGTTTTGGTGTAAAATATGGTAATTACCAAGAAGCAATTATATATATAGAGTAACTTAAATTACCTATACATTTAATAGCCGCGAATATCTTACTGTTTTGGGTGGATAGAGAGGATGCCCACAATATAAGCATATTCGGGAGCGTGAAAAGATGAAGATCCCAACTCAATCTGATGATTTTAAACATCTCGGAAATGATATATACCATAATAGCCGCAAGATTAACGATAAAGTTCAGGCAATTACGCGGCCTATAAAACCATCCCGAAATAAATTTCATCACGATCGGGTTGCGGTGTCTGAGGCGATCGGGACTATTCTTCTGTTAGCTATTGCAATAGTTCTTGCAGGAGTCGTGTCGATCTGGGCATATAATATAGAACACCCCGAAGAAATGGTCGCTGTAGATTTAACGTCTAAGATGGAAACCAATGTCATTGAAATCAAACATATTGGAGGCGAGCCTTTAGATGAACGCGATACAAAGATCACAATATTTATTGATAGCTCAAAATATTATCATTATGATTTTCTAGATTCTGAAAATAACGACTTAAAGGATGGCGAATGGACCATCGGCGAGGTATGGGTCAAGGATATATCTGATATACTATCGTTATTTACCGATCCAAAAATTGAGGTTTATGTGAGAGATATGAGAACAAACGAAATTCTACTCACCCAAACGGTTCATGAAGGTGCAATTTTAAATCTGCCGGATCTAGCGATCGCCGCCGAAGATATCGAATTTGACTTCCAGGACGAGATCCCGATCATAGGTAGATGGGTCAATATTACCGCAACGGTTTGGAATATAGGCAACACACCGGCTAAAAATGTGATTGTGCGGCTCTTTGATGACAATATTTTGTTGAAACGCAATAACCAGGATTATCAGGTATTAAATATCTCGAACTCGCCTGGTAATAATTACAAATCCGCATGGGTAAATTATACCACCAGCTACTGGGGCAAGCGTGCGATCACTGTGAAAGTTTATAGCAGTATTAGCGAGATAAATTATCGTAATAACTATGCGACCCGAGAATTGTATATCGAGCCGAAACTTCCGACCTTCCACGGCCCCGATCTTGAGGTCTCCAATTTTGATATTATTCTTAGTAATAGCTATCCGGTACATGGTGAGGAAGTTCAGATCACGGTTATCGTACATAATACCGGCGACGAAGACGTTCTTAAAGGCACGACCGTAAAAGTACATTTATTTGATGATAAAGGTCAACTTGACAAATACTATCAATTTTCAATTGGTTTAACTGCGGGGTTGAACCATCCCTGTAACTTTGGCACTTGGGATACGCGCCCGGGCGGGATCTCGATCATTACAGTTGACGTTGATACTGATAAGGTAGTTAACGAGACCGATGAAACTAACAATAACGCTTCAAGACCGATCCAGATCTTACCAACGATTCTAGTCGTTGATGATGACGAAGCCAGCACCGGCAAATTCGATGTATTTGAAGAAATGGAGTCGAACCTCAAAGCCAGTGGTGTAACCCATAAATGGACAAAAACGGATGATGAACTGGGAACTCCGAACTATGATTCGGGGCAGTATCCATTAAAGAATTATGACATTATTATATGGATGACCGGCTATAAAACCAGTAATACCTTAACCGTAAAAAACATCGAGGCATTGAACCAATCCTTGAACAATGGCTCTTATCTATGGTTGATTGGCCAGGATATATTGACGGACCTCACCAATAAATTTGGTGATGGGGACGACAAATTCGAGCAAGGCGAATTTGCATACGATTATCTCGGCGTGTACCAATATAACTTATCAGGCACACCCGAGCTGTTGGAAGGGCTTTATGACGATCCGATAACCAACGGGTCACTACTCAACACCTCAAGCATTGTCGAAAGCGAAGACCGAGGTGTGAAACTCATTCCTAAAACACTTCAAAACGGTACAAGCGATGAGATCGCCGGGATGTTGATAAATGATACCGAGTTTGAAGCCGGTTGGAATAATTCATTTAGATATTTCAATGCAAGTAAAGGTTTCAAAATCGTATTTTTCGGGTGGGAATTTGCCGGTATCAATAATGTTGTCGATCGAGTAAACCTAACCTATCATGTACTTAAATGGTTCAATTGGTCGATCAGCATTGGTAAGGATTTTGCGGTATCGTCCGAAGAGTTCTCGACCATCACCCCCAACTTCATGGATAAACTCACGATCTCAGCCACCATCCGTAATAATGGTCCTCTGCCCGGTGATAATGTTAGGGTAATGTTCTATATAACCGGCCCGGAAGGTGAAGAAGAACCGATACTCGAACATCCGGACAATAAAGATAATCCCCAAATGGTCTTTTTGCCCGGGGACGGTGGCGAGGTCACAGTCACTAAACAATGGTTAGCGGTATCGGTCGGCCAACACAATTTCAGGGTTATGGTGGACCCCTATAATGAATTTGATGAAGTAAGCGAAGAAAATAATGACGTTGAATATACAGAGCTGTTTGTAACCGAGCTGTTCATCAGATACAATATATTGGTTGTAGACGACGATAATAGCACTAACAATGATCTAAGCGGCAAGGGTGCAAATGTGACTCAGAATATGACCAATACCCTGGATTTTCTTAAGTATGAATATGATACCTATATCGTCACAGGCGGCTTTACACCGGAACAAGGCCCAAATGTGACGATCATGAAGTTTTATAATACCGTAATATGGCTCACTGGTAATGAAACTATAAATACCTTGAAGCAAGGGGATCAAGAGAACCTTACGGCATATTTGGTTGGCGATTATTATGAGGCGCAATTCTTAGGTGAGACCAAGGTCAACCTCTGGCTTATCGGTCAAGATATATTGGATGATCTGGACGGTGCAGGAAATGATATGGTGCCTCAGAACCAATTCGTTCAGGACATTTTGCAGGTTAGCAAATATTCTACAGGTTCTGGCATGCCAGATATCATGGACGGTGTGAAATATGACCCGATCACCCATGGGATATCTTATCCTTTGAATACAAATGCATTCAATGATAATGCTGATACTTTTGTACCGAATTATACCGCAGGCGCAACTGGTGTGTTCTGGCAGAATTCCGCCCATACTAACTATAATAGCCTAAAGCACAACGCAACGAGGTATAATATAATATTTTATCCGTGGGAATTTTCGTTCATTGATAATCCGGTAGAATTTGGCGGCGGTGGCGCTTTTGGATACCAAGTGTGGGACACGCCCGGGCTGGAGACCTATCAGGCCGAAATAAGCTACCTGAACCTGCATTGGCTTGGCTATCCCGAAAGCAGGATCGAATTAAAAACCTCGAAGATCGATATTGAACTATCCAATTACAATCCAATGCTTGGCAATTCGTATATTTTGAACACAAATATCTATAATTACGGTATGAATGAAACAAGCGTTGTAATACGATTTTTCGATGGCAATACAATATTAGATACTAAAGCTCTTTATGTACCCGCAGATAGTAACTCGTCGATCGAGGTGATCTGGGTTCCGCTTTATGCTGGCAATCGAACTTTAAATGTGGCGGTTGATACTGCCAATGACGTTTCAGAGATATTTGAGGTTTTAAATAATAATGCGAGTTTAACAAACCTGCATGTATATTTCTTTTATGATGATCTGGAAAATGGGGCTGGCAATTGGGAGCATGATAGCTTTATCATTAGAATAAATGGTGAAAGCCCACTGGATTTCATTGACACTCCCGTATATTCAGAAATAGACGATACATTTGCAATTTTAAATGGTTTCGAGCAGAACACATCGGAATATCATAGTCACAATGTAAGCTACTATGGACAAGAGCCAACTAATGGTAGTGGAAAAGAGATCAAATATATGGAGACGAACCCGTTCAATCTTGAAAACGTAACCTCCGCAAGATTATCATTTTATCATAAATATGATATTGAGCTTGGATATAACGGAGCACTTGTAAGAATTGGTACTTATAATCAAAGCAACAGCACTTGGAAATTCAAATATGCTATGCCACTTCAAGTCTACAGCAGCAATCTTGATTTTAATAATACCGAAAAGGACGATTTCAACCAGGAAATGCGGTGGTGTTGGAATGGAATTAGTGCATCTGGGAAATTTGATTGGGAATTTGCAGAGTTCGATCTTTTACAATTTATTGGGGAACCAATGGTTAAAGTGAATTTCACGTTTTATATTTATGGCCCGCGCCCGGTCTCAAATGCATCCTATGGCTGGTGGGTGGACGATGTGGTGGTTAAGGTTTCAAGAGGCAATTTGATACCGTTAAGTCCGGACTCGGCGGATCAATGGGAATTGACCACGAACGATTCTCATAGCGGTTCATACAGCTGGTGGAACCACAATGCAACCTCGAACTCGTTTGCTGGTGGATTGGATAATAGCCTGTATTCTCGACCGCTGGATCTGACGAATGCCAATGATGCAACTTTATCGGCTTATTTTAAATTCAATATAAATAAAACCAACGGCCGCCCCCCGGACGGTTTCAGGGTTGAGATCTCGGACGATAATGGCTTGACCTGGTACCAACTCAACCTGGGCTTCAGAGCGGCTTGGGGCGTGGCGGGTGACGAATCCGATGCCGAGGATGGTAAAACGGACGGTAAAAGTTATACCGGACTTGATGTCTATGGCGAGGATTCGGATAATGATTATTGGGTGGAATCAAATACCTTAACTCGCTTAAACTGTAATCTTACAGGCTGGAGAGGCTCGGTGATCATGCTTAGATTTAGAGTCATTACAGCCTCCGACGACAACCCCTATTTCGGCGGAACTCACATCGAGGATAATGGCGTCGGGTTTGGCGGTTTCTATATTGATGATGTAATTATCTATGGTAATTCATTATTGACCGAATCATAAAAAATAAAATGTGTTAGGAGCGTATAAAAAATGATCCAAACTAAAAAGATTAAAGGATCTCGTAGAGAAAGTGTAGTTAAATCT
>CBDVCJ010000139.1:0-9869 GCA_965372445.1 uncultured Thermoplasmata archaeon
CATATCCCATGAACCATTCCACAGGCAAACATGTCCTACGAACTAACGATAAGACAACCAAATCCCACAATCATAAACTTTAAATAATAAAGCAAAGTATGTACAAATGTTTATTTATACTCTCTAAACGATATTGTTAATTAGAACTAACCCGATAAGGTTGGTAGAAAAAAATATATATTCAAAAAATATAACGAAAATAAATTGGAGGCCCGAAAAAAATGTATACCACATATAGGATTTTGAAGTTGGGAATTATGCTCACAATACTTTTGGGAAGTATGTTATCATTAACCGTGGGAATGCCGGACGAAGCCGAAGCAATTTTACCACCATCCGTAGAAATCAAATGGGCCGACGGCCAGCAAGTCCAAGAGGCAGATGTAAAGCCTGGTGAATCTGGGCTTGTTACATTTTCTGGGACTATAAGCGCTGATTTATCTGCGGGCGGCACGTTTCAAGATGTAAAAGTAGAGCTTACGGGTTCAACCGACCAGGCCTGGCCCGTAACTGTCACACCAGTAGTATCAATGTTAGACACTAATACTGAGGAAAGACCCATAAGTGTTACTGTAGCAGTTACCGCAGAATCAAGTTACTATACCTCGGGACAATTAACACTTACTGGTTATGCAACGGCATTTCCAGGAACATTGCGCTACCCTATTCCCGCAGTTACAGCTACAATTAAGATTGAACAATATTATCGGTTCAGTGTTGGTTGCAGTAAACCATACATGGAAGTCGCTCCGAGTGAAAGATTGGTGTTCAATTTACAGATCATGAATGAGGGTAATGCCCGCGATAAATATCAGATCGAGATCAAGAACCTCGAGAAGCTCTCGAAGGATTCCTGGACTGTAACCTTGAGCCGAAATCAGATCGAGATACCGGAAAAGAATGAAGAGACGATCCCGATCCCGGTCGGTACACCCATCAAATTCAACTTATGGATCAATGACGTTCAGAATATTGAAATAGTTGTCAAGTCGGTCCAAGAGGAACTCAATGAGGGTTTCACATTACCCCAATCATTTCCTTTAACAGTCCGTCAGCGTGGATTCTCGACGCCGGGGTTTGAACCGATATTCTTGATAATTGCATTAGCCGGCTTGGCGGTAGTTGTAAAAACCCGCACGCCAGGTCGAAGATTACATCGCAGACGACTTAAAAAATAACGATATTAATTGTGATCCAAGACTTGAGATCGGAGCTTTAACTTATCTATCCGATCTCTACCTTTTCTTCTTCCACTTACGTCTACGACGCTTGAGTATACCTTTTCGACGCAAAATGATCAAGATCATCAACAGAACGATCCCCACGACGATCAAGATCAGGCAAGGGTCTGGAATATAAGTCCCCACCTCATTATATGCCACCATCCAGATCTTGGTCATTTTTTCACCTTCGGGGGCTTCCATTGTACTTACCTTAATTGGTATAAAAGAGATCTGGTTCTTCCAGAGATGAAAATTACGCTGTGGGCCGTGAACAGTAAGTTCGAAAATTCCGGTGCTTTTCGGAGCAACTCTAAGGGTGCTCCTTTTGATCTCAACGACATATCCATGACGCTCTAACAACGGCAGGTCATCGGGATTGACCTCGATGCTGTAAACATCTTCGGCATTACCTTGATTCACAATGCCTAATTTGAAGGTCGCGGGCTCGCCCGGCCAAACTGTCTTGAATTCATCGATCGGTCTGATGACAAATAAATAATAATGTTTGACTGCGACAGGGAATGTGTAGGGTCTTACTTCGCCAGTATCGATACCTGGCTGTAACATCCATTTGCCGGTTATGGTTACATTCCTTTTAGCGCTTATATACTCCATTGGGGGTGCATTTACGTTTACTTGAATGGGCTGGGTTTCAATTAATCGGTTGGTTGCTGCCGCAGGTGCAATGTCAAACGAAGCTTGAGGTGGAATTACAGAACCTGCCCAACCCTTCCCACCTTCTGTATCCAGGGAATTAAAATCAACAAATACCTGACCACTACTGGGCGGATACCTGGTTAAAGTCACATTACCCCAATAAACAACAGTTCCGCTCCTACCAGGTGCCACATCAATCTCTTTAGGTTTGCCATGCGGTGCAACATCATCCAATTCGATCTCGACTTCAACGGTCGCACTAACAAATTGAGACATATTAAGTATTAACGCAAAAAAGATCAATAACAATAAAATAGATTTAAAGGTTCTAAATCGTCTATTAAAGATCCTGAATAATTCAATCCACCCTAAA
Organism: uncultured Thermoplasmata archaeon; assembly: GCA_965372445.1. Lineage (GTDB taxonomy): Archaea > Thermoplasmatota > Penumbrarchaeia > JAEHCK01 > CBDVCJ01 > CBDVCJ01. The sequence goes on from CBDVCJ010000139.1 coordinate 2,254, forward strand.
TTGGATTTACATCGATGATTAAGATATGATTTCACAAAAAACCCCTAAAATCTTTGACCAGAATGTAAAAGCTCATGTTGTTATTTAAAAGTTATGCTAATTCGAAAAATTTATATTAAAACATAACCGTTAACTAAAATGATATATTCGGAACAAGGGTGATTTAAATGGTAAAAGAAGAGGAAGTAGCCGAAGTTGAGGAGGTTGAGGTCATCGATGATGACGATGATGACTCTTACAGGTCCTCCAGATCCAAAAGAAGGTCGAGCTCGCGCGACGACGAAGATGACGACGAAGACGAAGAGGACGAAGAACGGCCTTCGAGGTTAAAAGCAATATTGGGTATTATTGTTGTAATTATCATTATTCTGGCCATATTTCTAGCTTATTTCTTCTATTGGACCCCAGCCAAGGAAATACATCTGGACCCACCGCAACCGGACGAAGATGGCATTCGTGTTACCTGCCATGTAGTGATGGAAGGCGGTAATACCGCGGATGGCGACGGCGACCTCGAGATATTCTACGATAATGAACGGGTATATTCGGATACGATCCCTATACGCCGTGATGACGGGTTGAAGCTCATTGATTACGATCAATTTATAATTGGTAATAGTGATTATACCGTCAAAGTAACGTTCCGAGGCAAATCGAATTCTGAAACCTTCAATATCCAACAATCACCGTTTTTCTGGACTGTCGTCGAATATGTCAAAGTTAATGCAAAACCAAACCCACCGGAATTCAATATGACTGACCAAACGAATATCAATTTGAATGTTGCAGTAAACATCAAAGATAGCGATGGCAACAATCCCAGTGCACACGCCGGTAAATCCAAGGTGGATCTCAAAATTAAACATGAAAGCGGCTCTGAGCAGTCCTATTCCAAAGATGTTGATGATACTTTTGGAGTGGCATTTACTTATAATTACCTTTCAACCGGCAGTGGCAATTACACTTATGAAGTCACCTGGGAGAACTTGCAGGTAAAAAGTGACAGTCCACATCGCACACTGGAACATACTTCTCCTTTAGATGATAACACCTATCAAAACATGAATATTGTCGCCGATGCGGGTGAACAATTTAGAACTGTGACCGTAGGTATACTTGCAGGTCAAGAGACCGAAGATTTCGATGCTCGTGATTCCAAAAATGACGGTGTGATCACAGCTTATCAATGGGATTTTGATTTCAAAGACGATAATAATGATAATGAAATTGATTTCACGATCGATGAGGTTGGCGAACAAGTCTCTTATACTTATACCACCACCGCGGATGTTGGTACGACCTATACGGTAGCATTAAGGGTATGGGGCGATGGGATTTTCGCTTATAATGCCATATCTGGCGATCCAGAATATGAATTCTCGTTCTTCTTGATTGAGGTCACAGTTAAAGCTGGGATTTCATAATAGTTGTGAGTTCTGAGTTTATGGCAATATGGTTACTATGTGGGATAAAATAAATTTCACCTTTACGCGTGGGATTGCGAGTTGTTTGCCAAATTGCGTAGGATTGTCAAGCTCCAGCCATTAGGTGTGGGACATGAGTGCCATTAGTTTGATGCGTTGGATTGTCTAATGGTTAATTTATTGCCTAAACGAGTTTTTTCGTTTGATTCACGTGATTATTATTTATTATGGCAATCCAACGCCCTTACGTGTTTAAATGGCAGTCCCACGAATCAATCATAAGACATTATATCCTACGCATTATTGCAAACTTAAAACAATCCCACGCATTTAACCGTAATTTTAGCCATCCCACAAACACTCACAACTTATTGGTCTCCATCTCTAAATTATTCTTCACCCAACTTTGCGGGGGAAACAAAATTTTTTAGTCTTATACATCGATACAGGTAGTTAATGAAACGTGAGATATTAGAGCTTTTTTGCTCTATAAATACTCTTGTACAGCCCGAGGCAATAGAGCACATAATCGCACAAGAAGAGCCGATCGAATTTGCACAATCCCTTTGTAATAACTTAGAAGGGCACCCTCAGATGGTACTAACAATTCAGGATGTTATGGAATTTGAAACTGAGAGTGGGCCCGAACCCTCGGCCGTCATCCCGCCGCCCCCAGCACCCCCTTCAGGCCCCTCCAAGCTACCCGAACCAGAGCTCGAGCAATATTTGGATTCACCGCCAAGTGACCAGAGCGCACCCGAAGCTCCGGAAATCAATGTTAGGTTGCCTTCGACTTTCAAATCGGAAGGTAAGGAATATAGTGGCGAAATTAAAATACTCAAAGATATAACAGGTAATTCATCCTGTGAAGGCGGGATACAAAACTTTAAAAATTATTTTAATGATAGATTCAATTCGCTCAAGAAGATAATTAAGTATCAGCGCCGAGAAATGGGGGGTCTGATCTCGATTAACCGTGCCAAACAAAGAAAGGGCGGCCAAATTAAGATTGTTGCGATGGTGAACGAGGTAAGGGTAACGAAACAGGACCACAAATTATTGGAATTGGAAGATGAAAATGATAGAGTTTCGGCTTTGATTCTGAATAGTAATCCGTCAATTAAAGTTCCTATTGTTGTTGATGATGTTATTGGCATTATTGGGGCCGTTGGTAAAAATGGGCTGATCTACGTTGAGGATCTAATTTTTCCGGATGTACCCCGAAACAGATCAATGAAAATGGCTGAAGAACCGGTTGCCTGCGCGATCATATCAGACACCCACGTGGGTAGTAAAACCTTTATGAAAGAGGCTTGGGTTAAATTTCTTAAATGGTTAAATGGAAAAGGAGATAGAGATACGAAATATGCAGAGCGAATAAAGTATTTGATCATCCCCGGAGATGCGGTTGAAGGCATAGGGGTATATCCCGATCAAGAGCGCGAGTTGGAAATTTCCGATATATATGCACAGTATGAGAAATTAGCCGAAGATCTTCAAGATGTGCCAGATTATATAAATATAATAATTCACCCCGGCAATCATGATGCAGTCCGAAATGCCGAACCCCAACCAACATTTTCACCCGAGATCCAAAAATCGTTCTCGTCCAATGTAATTTTTGTAGGTAATCCCTGTTACTTTTCCGTTCACGATATCGAGATTTTATCCTACCATGGCCGAAGCATTGATGATTTTGTGTTAAAAATTCCCAAACTATCCTATAACACGCCAATCCAAATAATGCGTGAAATGTTGACCCGTCGCCATCTCGCGCCGATATATGGTGAAAAGAATTTAATTGCTCCCGAGTCACAAGATTATTTGGTAATTGATCGCGTGCCGGATATTTTTGTTACCGGTCATGTCCATAAAGCTGAGGTTAATGTAAATTATAGAGGAATAACGATGATAAATACTTCGGCTTGGCAAACCCAGACGTCCTTCCAGAAGATCATGAATTTCCACCCAGACCCCGCCAAAGTTGCAGTTGTGGACCTATCAACGCGCGAATTTAAATTTATTAATTTTTCAGGATGAAAACCTTTTTCGTAACAAAATAGTAAAAAATAATAGCCAACATATAAATACTTCTTTTTATATATCCATAATTATATATATCTATATCGAAAATCCCTGTTGTCGATAATAACGGTTTAAAAGGCAAACTAGCAAGGGGGGCTATTATTTGGCTATTGAGCAATCTTCCGAAGATCAACTAAATGGGGAAATAATCAGTCTATTAATGGAAATGGGAATGTCCCGTAAAACCGCCACTACCCTCGCGTATCTCTCCCAAGTTGATGAAACCGTGTCAAAAGAAATTGAGGCCCAAACACACTTGAGCCAGCCCGAAGTTTCTACCGCCATAAAAGAATTAATAAAGAGAGGTTGGATTGCAGCACGAAAGTTGGAACAAAAGGAAAGTAAAGGTCGACCTGTAAGTGCATATAAAATGACCATCCCATTCAGTGAAGCTGTTAATATTGTTATAGAAAATAAAAAAAGTGAAATGGAACAGCTTCAACAATGGATCAGCCGCTTACAGGATATATCAAGTATGGACTAGCACTTCCACACCCTTTTCAACGGAACCGGATATAACTTTATCAACTATATCGGAAAATATTCCATTTTCTACTACGCCGGGTATATTATTTAATTCTATCTCAAAATTTTTAGGATCATCTATCCGGGTGATCTTACAATCTAAAATGTAGTTCTTATTGTCAGTTATATATATTTCATCATTATTCTTATTTGTTCGTAACTGTACTTCATGGACCTCTTTAAATAATTTTTCAAGATGAAGTTTACAGGCTCGCCAGCCATAAATTGAAACTTCAACAGGCAGCCAAGAAACTGGTTGTTTTGTACCTAATTTATCGACCATTTTAGTCTCATCTACGACTATTATCTCTTGCTTGGAATTATATGCTACGACTTTTTCGCGAAACAAGGCACCGCCCATTCCTTTGATTAAATTCATACCGGGGTCAACCTCATCTGCACCATCAATGGTAACATCGATCTCTTGATATTCGTCAAGGGTTGTTAATGGGATCTTACATTCTTTTGCCAATTTCTCGGACCTTAATGACGTCGGAATTCCCTTGATTTCCAATCCGTCCTGAATTAATTTACCTAGCTTTTTTATTGCAAACTCGGCTGTTCGGCCAGTACCTAGCCCGACAATATCACCCTCGTTAACATATTCAATTGCCTTCTCTCCTACTTGTTTCATAAGTTCTAGCTGCATTAGGTCATCCATTTTATAACACTCCAACATTAGATATTGGCTAGCTCTTCCAAAACCGGAAGACCTTCAGTTGCGCCCATTTTACGTATACAGTGTGCCGCAACTTCATTACCTAACCTTCCACATTGATCTAAGGGCGCTTCTTGCAGAAATCCGTAGATGAATCCAGTGGCAAATGCATCGCCGGCACCTGTAGTATCAACAATTTCGGATGGACTGAGCTCCTGAGCCCTTTCCAAAAAGGATTTTTGGCCATCTGTAATATAACATCCATCTTTACCAATGGTTACCGCTATTATTTTCACACCTTTATCTATTAATTTTTTTGCGCCCAGTTCATATTCCATTCCCGTCAGAAGTTTTATCTCTTCACTATTTAAAATGCAAATATAACTATGCTCAATTATCGAGGCCAGTTCGCCAAAACCTCGTTTTGAATATAGTGCACCCGGTGAAAAAATTATTTGTGGTTCTAAGTCATTATCTACATTCTCAACCAATTTGTTTTGAAGTTCAAATTGCAGATCGTCCGCAAATGATGTGAGTAAAAGCATCTTGGAGCTCTTAGCAAAGTCAATATCAATGTCTTCCCATATTAATGCGTTATTTGCACCAGGATTAATATATAACGCCCTCTCACCGTTCGCGTCTACAAAACCATGTACAGTTGAAGTTTTTTGATCATTTTTTATCGCAATACGAGAAATATCAACGTTTACGCTTTTAAAATTATTCAAAATAATCTCGCCTTCCGGGTCACTTCCCAGAGCGCCAATGAAGCCAGTCTTAAGATTAAGTTTACCAAGCCCATATATCGTATTTGCAGCGGAACCTCCGGGAGTGCCACATTCGCCCTTGATCCGTACCTCATCTCCTCCACCCGCTATGACTTTCTCAACTTTGTAAAGTTTATCAAAGTTCAAAGCCCCGAACCCGATCACGTCTATTTTTTTTGATGAATTTATAATATACCCCCCATTGTAAAATTTCAAAAAGGTTAGGAAATTCGGTTAAGGTAATTTGTTCCACAAATTACTGAAACCTAAATGAAAATGTATTAGCAACTCTTCTAACCTCTGTTAGCTTTATATTATCTATAAATTAGATTTTGGATTTTAGTTAAATTAATTAACCAAGTTTACCCGCCTGGCCGCGGACAATATTCCGAAGTTCTTTATGGATCTTCAGGATGTCATCGAAATTTTCTTTATTGGTCAAATTCTGAAAATAGGCTACTTCGGGTTTCACTTCAACGGTTTTTTTAATCTCATCAAGATCCTCTAATGCGTCCACGGCCTCAAGTACTGCCTCTCTACCCTTATGCTCCCAATGGTCTATAACCGTCATTAAATTCAACATGCTTGTTGCTGCGAGCCCTATTGTTGCATATGGCAATGCATATTCATTGGCATTGAACGCAACTGCAATCCCTTTAGCTTCGTTGACCTTCTTCAACATTTTAAAATCGGTTATACTATCTCCGACAACGACGATCTCGCTTAATTTCTTATCGTGTTCCTTTGCGATCTTATGGACTGCTTCTACCTTGCGTTGACCACCAATGACTTTCATCTCAGTCATGATCTTACCGAGCTTTGTAACCTGAAGGTCGTTCCAGAAAAACCAATCCAATCTGGATTTGATATCAGTATCTTTTTCAGAGGCCTGATCGGGCGGATACAATTTCAAAATATCTTTCTCAGCTTCCCGAATTATACCGAAATCATCTTGAGTGAATTCCTCACGATATTTATCTAATGGAAATGTAGTACAAATCGTATTTTCAAGCTCAACCCCAATTTTCTTTGCAACATTATGTGCATGTTGCTGGTAACTTGAAGAGACAATGAACACATCCCAATCGCGCTCCTTTAATGTTTGGACTATTTCACGTGTACCATTAACAAGAATCGCTTGGTCGGAGACTCTGGTGATGTCCTCTTCGTTTATACCATGAAACACCAGAAACGGTGCGATTAATGCGAGGGTATCGCCAGGCTCGTAGTCTTTCCGCCCTTCTAGCGTTAGAAGATCGTCATAACGGCTGATGATCTCAAAGATCTCTTGACCGTTCCCAACGAGCCCCATAACCTCATAGGCATTATCCTGCGGTGAAAGCGGCCCTTCTAGATCGAAACATATGATATTTTTCATAGTGGCACCCGAATATAATTTACACTTATTTAGTTTTTGATTTTCTTATTTTAAATAATATTATGATTGAGATCAGAACCCACAAGAATTCAAATCCCGGAACGAATTTCGGTTCTTCTGCCCCCTCCATTTTATGGTTAGATGGGTCAAATGGGAAATAGTCTTCACTGTCAATATAATTATCGTTATCATCATTATCGTCCTGCCAATCTAATAATCCATCTCCATCTGTATCGTAATTCAAATCAAAATACCAAAGTTTTGTTAAAAGATGAAAACTTAAATATTCTAACGCCGCTGGGAAACTAGAAAAATGATATAAACTCGGCCAATAATTATAATGTACCCAAAAATAAATGCGATTATTATAAATGCCTATTGGGTCATAATTTTTAAAACCTAACCCCTGTTCCCATGTTTCATTGAATAATTTTTGTTTATACAATTTTCCTGTTGTCTTTTCTTGAATTATTGGTATATAGCAATCATCAAAAACAAAATAATTATCTGTTGGATAGTTTGGTATTATTATCTCATAATCAAATTTTGTAATATTCTTACCGTCTAACTCAATCTTATATGATTCTCCTCTATCATCTAATGTTACAATTAAGTCGTTATTATCTTTTTGAAAAGAAATCCGATCATCTTCAGATTCTGCTACGAATAATATACCGATATCTTTGTTTAATAAATCATAATATTTAATAATTTTTTCAGTATAAACATCATTAATCTTAATTTTATCTTGCCAAATTACATGATCATTGAAAATCAGG
>CBDVCJ010000140.1:0-9762 GCA_965372445.1 uncultured Thermoplasmata archaeon
GGAGAACGAAGAATGATCAATAAGAATTATATTAGGATACTTGACATAAATTTAACCACCCAGACCTTCGAGATCATCAAACGTAAGGATCTGTATGAATATCTCGGCGGAGTTGGGATCGCAACTAAATTGTTAGCGGAAAATCTCAACCCTGAAAAAGATGCCTTGCACCCGGACCAGCCGTTGATTTTTGCGATCGGGCCACTTTCAACGATCTTCCCCACCATCACAAAAACAGTTTGCATGTTCAAATCGCCGTTAACGAACGAGCTCGGCGAGACTTATGCAGGTGGCAAATTAGCAGCGGCGATTCGGTTCGCAGGATTCGACGCGATCATACTCCGGGGAAAGGCGAATGATGAGATCTATCTATCGATCACTAATGACAAAGTGGAATTCAATAATGCAGAGACCATCTGGGGACTTTCGCCGCATGAAAGTTCGCGCGTGATCAGAGAATTGGAAGGTGGTCAAGGCTACCGCAGCATAGTTCTCATTGGCCGTGCCGGTGAGATGCAGGTGCGGTTCGCAAATGTGGTGGTGGATATGTTCAGGCATTTCGGCAGGCTGGGGCTGGGCACGGCGTTCGGCAGCAAGAAGCTCAAGGGTTTCATTATCAAAGGCACTAGAAGTTACCCAATTCACGATTTCAAGACTTATAATAAGGTTTACAAAGCGCTCACCGAGATCATTTTGGACACGACAATGATGAAGAAATATCATGACCTGGGCACACCTGTTAATATCATGGCGTTGAACGAGATAAATGCCTTACCGACCCGCAACCTCCAGCAAACCAGTTTCGAACATGCCAAAGAGATCAGCGGCGAGAATTTTGGCGACCATCTCCTTATGCGTAAATCGTCTTGTATTGGGTGCCCTGTGGGGTGTATACATATCGGTTTGCTAAGGCGCGAATTCGCACCGGAGCACGAATTCGATTTCAAACAGATCTCATATGATTATGAACTTATTTTTGCGCTTGGAAGTTTTCTGGGAATGGAAACCCCGAACGATGTATTGGAATTGATCGAGAAGGTCGAAAGCGTCGGGTTGGACGCTATGAGCACCGGCGTGGCGCTCGGATGGGCGACCGAGGCATTAGAAAAGGGCGTGATCACGACCGAGCAGACCCTAGAACCGCTCAAGTTCAGTGCCTTAGAGCCTTATCTTAAGTTCATTGACCACCTGGTGAAACAGAAGACCCAGTTCTTCAAAGACCTGGCATTAGGAACTGAATTCGTTGCTAAGAAATACGGTGGCCTAGATTTCGCGATCGCTTTGGGGGGGCTCGAGATCGCGGGTTATCATACAGGTTATGCATCAATTATCGGTCAATCGATCGGTGCACGCCACTCGCATCTGGATAATGCCGGCTATGCGCTCGACCAGAAGCTCAAAGGCGACGAGCCCGCCGAAATTATCGTGGAACAGCTGGTCAAAGAAGAGATCGAACGCGGGGTGGTGAACTCATTAATAATTTGTTTGTTCGCGCGAAATATCTATGATATGAAGACTATAATCCAAATGCTGGATGCGATCGGCATACATAAAACCGAAGATGAATTATTTGTGCTGGGTGAGAATATCTATGAACTTAAGCTCGAGCTCAAGCGCAAAATGGGGCTGGATATCTCCAAGCTTAGGCTGCCGAAACGATTTTTTGAGACCAAGAGTTTTCATGGGAAACTAGACGAAAAATTTGCCAAGAAAATGTTGGATGTTTACAATAAAAAATATTATCAGAAAAAATCGGGCAAAAGGAAAAAATGAGCGGTTCGGGAATTATGAATCGAATTAATTGGTTGCATCTCAATCTGTCTGCCGGTCTGCCTGTCTACCAGTCTGCCTGTCGGTCTGGCCTTTAATTGGACGGGACGAGGGTGACTAGTTGACTTTAAATTCGTTTACCCATTCCCAAATAACGATTTTCGCCATAAAAACATTTTTAACCTAAAAACATATTGCCACTGAAAAATAATTGTTAGGGGGAAAAGGATATGGAAATAAAGTTCAAACCCATAATAATAACTTGGATTCTTATTTGCAGTACAATATTTTTGGGCTTAAGCGCTCAGATTATTGCAAACGAGCCGGATAATGATCTAAATGCTCCATCAGCTTTAGGTAATAATTTCACGAGAGGTACTGTAGATATCAATTGGAGCCAGCTCGAGGTGATCTCAGAGCCTGTTTTCGGTCAGAATTATAATCAACTTGCATGCAGCGATGCAAAGATTGCAGTTGAAGGCGATAAGATCTATGTGGTTTGGCATGATGAAACCGAATTGGATAATTCTGGTTTGGATAATGATATTTTTTACCGATACTTTGATGGTTATGAATGGTCCGAGATCCAGGTGATCTCAGAACCCGTCAAGGGCCAGAATATAAATATCGGCCATTCGTATGAACCTGCAATAGCTGTTGAGAATGGAAATATCTATGTAACCTGGTCCGATTATAATGATACTGATTTTTCAAGTACTGATATTGACATTTTCTACAGATGCAATATTACCGGCAGCAATTGGGAGGATATTCAAGTCATTTCGGAGCCGATGTTTGGGTTTAATTTGAACACAGGTCACTCTTTTGATAATGATATTGTTGTAGAAAACAACGATATTTTTGTTATATGGCGTGATTATACAAATTTAGATAATTCCGGATCGGACACCGATATTTTTTATCGATGCAATCTTACAGGTTCAAGCTGGGAAGATATACAGGTAATTTCAGAACCTGTCTTCGGCCTAAATCAGAATACTGGTTGGTCATATGAACCTGAGCTCGTTGTGGAGAACGGTGATATATATGTAGCATGGCATGACTCATCCAATCTTAACAACGCCGGTTCGGATTGGGATATTTTATTAAGATGCAATATTACAGGCTCCGATTGGGAAGATATTTTCATTGTCTCAGAACCTGTGGAGGGCCAAAATCAAAATACGGGCAGTTCTTCTGACCCTTCTTTTGTGATTGAGAATAATAATTTTTATATTGTTTGGCATGACACTTCAAATGTGGATAATGCCGGGACAGATTATGATATCTTTTATAGATGCAATCTAACAGGTTCCGGATGGGAGGCTGTTCAAGTTATATCAGAACCCCTTGTAAATTCAAATATCAACATAGGCACTTCGCGTTATTCGGATATTGCAATATACAATAACGATATCTATGTAGTTTGGACAGATAATAATGATACGAATAATGCCAATGCATCAGAGTATGATATATTCTTTTTATGTAATTTTAGTGGATCCGGTTGGAGCGATGTGCAGGTCATTTCGGAACCGATCCTAGGCCAGAATTTGAATGACGGTGATTCATTACATCCAGCTATTACCGTATCTTCAAATAAGACCTATGTTGTCTGGGAGGACGAATTAAATATCAATGGTGCAGGGTCCGATGTTGATGTTTTTTTCAGATACACATCGTTACCTTTAGATCTAAATTTTCCAACAGTAAAACCGACAGTTGGCAACACCAGCACCAATTTTAATTTTACAGTTACATATATGCATACAAAAAACACCGCACCGCAAGAACTTAAAGTAAATATTAATGGTATGAACTATACAATGAATGAAACAGATCCTGGGGATACAAATTACATTGATGGAAAGGACTACCATTATGTAACAAATCTTGACATTGGCACAGCCCATAGCTACCGATTCTGGGTGGCTGATGGTGACTATACGATTTCTACAAAGCTTTTTGACGGTCCGGATGTAGTAAACACTCCACCTCAAATAATAACAATAGATAATCCAACGGCATATGAAAATACCTATTATGAGGTTGTCTATAATTATGAAGATATTGATCTGCTCAATGTAGGTCAAATAAGCACCTGGTATTTTTCAACGGACGCAAATTGGCTGATCTTTAATAAAGCCACGACAATACTTTACGGCACACCGACCTCTAATGATATTGGGAATTGTTGGGTCAATATTTCGGTTAACGATACTATTGATCTGGATTTCACTAATTTCACATTAACTGTTATCGAAATGAACGATGATCCGGTAATAACGACCAATAATGTAGAATTCAGCTACGAAGACGAATTGTATGAAGTGGATTATGATGCTACAGATGCGGATAACCCGATCGGTGACCTGGTCTGGGCGCTGACTACAAATGCTAGTGCGTGGCTTGATATAGACGCCGAGGATGGGATTCTGGGTGGCACGCCAACAAATGATGAAGTTGGTAATTATTGGGTTAATGTTTCGGTGAGCGATGGTGATGGTGGGCTCGATTCTGAAAATTTTACCTTAACCGTGATAAATGTGAATGATCCACCCCGGATCATCACCGAAGATATTCTAGTTGCAAATATTGGTGAATTATATGAAGTGGATTATGACGCAATAGATATTGACAGCCCACCCTCATCTCAAACCTGGCAATTACAAACCGATGCAAACTGGCTCGAAATGGGCTCCACAACCGGCATTTTGAGTGGCACACCGTTAATAGAAGACGTTGATCAATATTCTGTGAACATCACGGTCGATGATGGTGATGATGGGCGCGGTTGGCGTGAATTTGAGTTAACAGTATGGGGAAGTGGACCGCCGAAAATATTAACTATAGATGTAGTGACTGCAACTGTCAATAAACTTTACAGGGTGGATTATGAAGCACACGACGATAAAACCCCGTCCGATGAATTGAGATGGGAGTTAATTACCAATGCAAGTTGGTTGAAGATTGTAACTGATACAGGAGTTATCAGTGGAACACCCGCTAAAAACGACGGTGGGTGGTTTTGGGTTAATATCTCGGTTACAGACGGTGAAGGGGGATTTGATTACCATGATTTCATTTTGACGGTATATTTAACGTCAAACAAACCGCCGAAGATCGTAACTGAAGATAAGCTCTTTGCGGAGGCTGATGAACTTTATTCTGTGGAATATAATGCTATTGATGACCGTACCCCCTCGGGTTATTTGCAATGGTTTATGCAAACTAATGCCTCTTGGCTTAAGATGGATACTCATACCAGAGTGTTAACCGGTACACCTTTGGATGGGGACCTAGGGAGCTACTGGGTTGAAGTTTCTGTTACCGATGGCGAAAATGGCTGGGCCAAAAATAATTTTACATTAAAAGTTGTCAAGGAAGCTCAATATGGTGATGATGATTTTAAATTGTCCGGCCCGAAAATGACACCAACAGAAGGTGATACCGACACCGAGTACACTTTTTCGATACATTATTATAATGCCGAAAACAAGGAACCGGATTCCATTCAATTAATAATCGACGGTAATATCCATAACTTGGAATTGGTGGCGGGTGAAGTTGGATACAATGGCATTTACGAATGCAGAATAAAACTTTCCAAGGGCGAACATACCTATTATTATACAACCACTGTCGGCCCGGAAACGGTAAACACCGAAGAGTTCAATACCCCCGAGGTCAAAGAAGTTGGCAATAGCGGTACAACGGAAGGATCGGCAGGTTGGGAATGGATGTTTTTAATTGTGATTTTGGTAATTATTATCGTTTTGATCATTATTGATGTTATGCTTAGGTTAAAAAAGCAACCTGAAGAGCCACAACCGACCCCGCCAATACCAACGCCTCAGGCACCACCACATCCACAGATGGCTACGGTTATGGAACCCGCCTCAGCCATCGGGCCTCAAGAAACCCCATCTTGGGCGTTCGTACCGCCCACGATCTCGGAAAAATTACAAAAATCAGCATCACAATCTCCGTCAACCACACCGGTAATGCCACAAGTTGTTACCCCAGCCGGGTTTCTACCGCCGCAGCCAAGAATTATTAGGCCCCCGGTGCAGCCCGCTGAAAAAGAGGATGAATTGGAGCTTGAAGAATAATAGTTATTATCGTCCTATGGAGATTTACTGTCTGTTGATAGGGTAAAGATTTAAAATTGATTTTAATTAGCAATTCGATCTATAAATTTACATTGCTAAAAAATTCAAGGTTATCAACCCGGATATCGAGGTCATCATAAACACCAACCCAACCATTATCATCATGATGGCGCCAATTGTTTTTATAGCCTCCAGTCTCTCTTGGGTTTTAACATACAGCGATATGGTGCTGCCAATGATCGTCACATAGATTATAGGTATAGTCGCACCGATCGCAAAGATCAACATTGCGGTTGAACCGAGCAGGATCGCACCTAGATATTCGTTACCCAATAACGCAGCAGACCCGCTAATTACCGGCACCTCAAGGATTATGATCTCACCTAAACACGCAATGCTAAGGATACCGCCCCAGAGTAAAAACAACATTTTAGGTTGGTTAATGGGATTGGATAATTTGGTTTTTATTTTAGCAGATAACCATCCCTGTTTTTTTTCGGTGGCTCCACCCTTACAAAGATCAGGAGGAGTTTTACCCTCTTTGCGGTCTTCACGAGCCTCGATGCCTTTTGCCAGCCAATAAGCACCGAATATCAATAGGAAAATGCCGAGTAGCAGGTAGCCGAGCTGACCGGTACCTGCGAAAAATTCCAGATCGATTCCAGTTGAGAAGGTATGTACAATATATCCCACAACACCACCAAGAACCGTCAATATTATGATCCGGGGAAGATTGAAGATCAACCCGAGCTTTGCACTTTGCTTCCAATTGTATTTATTTACGGCAATGTAGGATACCATCCCTGGGGCACATACCGTAGCACATACCGAAGTGCCGCGGGTCAAGCCCCATAAAAAGGATAAAGATAATAATATTATGATCTCTTGGGAAATCCTCAAGCCTCCTTTTTTCGGTGGGTTACCAACATTGATCCTTTAAAATATTTTGGTTTGGATTTGGATGTCTGCTCTTTTGCTATTACAGGTAATTATATTTTAACTTATGGTTTCATATATTCAAGTATGGCCTTTTTTTATCAATGCTGAGCTCGGTCTCATCGTTAAGAAATATTAAAAAGACGTAGCTATAAGCTTTTCACAGAAAAAGAAGAAAAGAAGGGTAAGCTAGCCTCGCTAGAGGGGATGGGATGCACTCTAACCACTAGCTTAACCTTCAATAATATGTAAAATCCTTTTAACTATATATAATTTTCGCGATTTGGTGATTTTATTTGCCAAAATTATCGATTTTTGAATTTTTTTTCACATTATGCAAAGAAGAGCCAAAACGCCAACAAGGTTCCTAAGAGTGCCTCACCGACAAGCAACCCGGTAGCGACCATAAATGAATCCAATAACCTGAAGGTTTTTTCACGCTCGGTCCAATTTTCAGCGGCAGCGCGCGGCTCGAGTACTTTCTTCTCCCAGAAATCGCGTGCGCCGCCACCGATCAGCAATGTAAGGGTATAACTTAAGGGCAGATACATTCCCAGCCCGAACGCGGTGCCCATACCGGTCAATAATTCAATAAAGACCCCAATACAGATACCTAATACAAACACAGGTAACATGACATTGCCGCCCATCATGATCTGCGCAAAGGTTGCAAATGCATGTGCCTGCGGAGCTTCAAGATCCAGGGTACCTTTGGCCAACATCGTCGAAAAGAAAACAGCTGCAGTTACGGAAACAAATGCACCGAACAAAATGCCGGTGAGCTCGCTCCTCATAATATGGTATGGTCTCGTACCGGAATAGATACCGACCTTGAATTCCCAGACGATATCGGCAGATAGAGAAATTGCCGAGCCAAACACTGCGGTGCCAACCAACGCCATCACAAGCAATTGGCTTGGACTTTTAAATGGGATCACCACATTGATCAGCGAGAACACGCCAATTAATAACAATAAACAAATAAACGATGTCCCTGAGACGGGAGTGGTACCGACCTCGCCCCCGACCTTAACTGCAATTGCGCCCAGAATGAAGGTGATCCCGACAAGCAGCGCGGAGAACACGTATGAAGCGACAAACGGAAAACCACCCGCCCAGAATACAGTACCGATCCCAAGACCCGCCACGACCATCATGATCTTAATGTGGGTCACCGGCCATTCATACCATCCCTTTTTTGGGATCCAATCTTTACGCTTGCCGCCTCGAGTCTTGCTGATATCGCGGGTGACGGTCTTGAAGGTCGGCAGCATCTTTAAGAGTCCGGTAATACCACCGCCTAAGATCGCGCCGATGGCAATGACCTTCGCCACGCCCAGATCGGCCGCGTGCGCAGGTGAACGTGCACCTAAAAGTAGCTCGGGCACGCCATCTTCGCCGATATAAATAACAGGGAAATCCATGGGATTGACATATCCATCGATCAAGGGCACGTAAATTGGGACACCAATGCCAACTATCATTGGGATGACGACCAGCCATGTGAACAGACAGCCCATTGTGACCAAAAATGCAACCCGAAACTTCATGAACCAACCAATCGCAAGCCCAATACCCTGCAGTGCAAGACCTACATGGGTATAGGTTGATTGCTCGTATGAAATGTGGATGCTGCCACCGGAATAGTATTCGTTTGCAAACATCGAATCTATTATCGATCTTCTATTGACGATCGGGAAATCCCTTATAAAAGCCAAAAACATTGTGAAGAGCGTAATATTGCGTACTAGTTTGATCGCATGGCGTGCATGTTCCGCGGCACCGCGGCTGATATCGTTTGCGATATCCAGAAGCTTGATCTGCGCTTCGAAACCCGGCGCAGGCAGCGGGTCTTCGACCAACCAGATCCGCCGAAAGATAATGAAGTACATCACACCCATGAACGCCGCAAAGATCGCAGAAACGAGCGCAATTGGCAATAGCATGCTAATATCAGATTCTGAAACTAACCTCGTCCCACCCTCACCTGCATATCTCGCAGAATAGGCTAATAAAAATATCGAGGGGAATGTGAAAACAAAGCCGGTACATGTTTTATCTGCACCTGAGGCGCCACCGGCAGCGATATTGATCTGGGTGGGTGACCAGCGCATCGCTAAACCCATAAGATAAGTGACGTAAATAGAGCCGCTGGTGATCAATCCGATCTTCAAGCCGATGTATTGATTTATAAGTGCAAAAAGTACACCAATAAGGATCCCGTAAAAAACAACTTTCCAAGAGAATTTCGAGCGTGCGAAACTTTCTTTGCGGTTCTTTTCGTCTAGATACTGCTCGAGGGTGCCGGTATTGAAATTCGAGAACATTTCCGGGTCGAACCATTTCAGCTCACCGCGCTCGATCTTGCGTAAACCCATTGGTGAGATGGGTTGTCGATAAGCGGACCTCCTGACCTTTGCCATTAATTGCCTCCACAGCACCCAATTATCATATTTATGGGGGCGACCTCAGAAAATTGGAATCCAGAATGGGATTGATAGGTTAAAAAGGTTTTTTGGTCGATAGTAAATATATTATCTCGGGAGTAGCGGGAGTCCGTGTGGTTGTGTGTTGGGTGTACTGCCAAGCTTCGCTTGTTCTTAAGTTGTGAGCTCTTGAAGGCAGACCGTTCTGTTTATTTATTATCAAATATCACTTGCAGAAGGCTGAAGGCTGATTAATCTTATTTAAATATAAAACCTCCAAGAGCCAAATACCAAGAACCAAACAAGCTCCAAGTATCAAAACCAAAATTCCAAACCGGGTTTGGTTTTTGGGTTTTGGAATTTGTTTGGAATTTGCATCTGCGGTAACTTGCTACGCCAAGTTACCTCGCATTAAAAATCCTTTTAGGATTTTTAAAGCTGTTGTTTAAAGAGTTCCAATAGCGGTAACTTGCTACGCCAAGTTACCTCGGCTTTGAAAATGCCCGAAGGGGATTTTC
>CBDVCJ010000141.1:0-9722 GCA_965372445.1 uncultured Thermoplasmata archaeon
GAAGCAACTTGGCGAAGCAAGTTGCTGCAGCAATCATAGAATGACATCCGCACCGAATCCCGATTGTGGCGCTTAAATCACCAAATCCGCACAATGCATAAAAATTTAAATATTCACAAACTCATTTCAGGCCAACCAAAATATTGAAAGTGGTGGGGTTGATTATAAATTGGTGATCATCATTGGAGATAGGGTTCTAAGGTCGAAATTTGTAAATCGCAAAAAGGAATTATTGGAACTGAAAAGGGAAGTAAAAAGGCTGATCGACGGCAAAGGCAAGCTGGTTTTTATCGAAGGTGAAGCGGGCGTAGGTAAAACTAGATTGATCGAGGAATTGCAATCGTGGGTGATGGAAACCAAAAAAGAGGTACAGTTCTTAGCAGGCAAATGCATATTTCGTGAAGGTTCGGATCCCTATTTACCTTTCACCGACGCATTAAAGGAGTATCATGAGCGTAGCTCTAAAACCGAGTTCCCGAACGTGCTATTGGGAGATAAACATCCCGAGCTTTTACCGATCGAAATGATACCATTACTTGAACCCAGCGGCACCGAACCGGGCTATGATTCTAAATCGGGATTGAGCGAGAAGATGATCGGCGAAGACCAATCTGAGGGCAAAGGCGGGGCTGACCTCCCGGAAGATGCGGGAGCGTTTAAAAACTATCCGCCGATCGGTTTCATTCCATCGGTAATAAAAACCACAAACGGCGAAACTCTTAAGTTGGCCCAGGATAAAATGTTCGAAAGTATTTCCGATCAGTTGATCGATCTATCTAAGAAAGGACCGGTAATATTATTTTTAGATGACCTTCAATGGGCAGATAATGCAACCCTAAACTTATTACATTATATAACCGAGAAAACGCGTGATTCGCCGATCTTAATATATGGTGTCTATCGCCCCGAGGAGCTACAGTTATCCGAGGACACCTCGCAGCCGCACCCGTTAGCGGACACCATACGAAGATTAAGCCGTGATAAGTTATTCAACAACATCAAACTCAAAAGACTATCCCATAAAGCGACGGAGAACATGACGAAACTCATTTTTAACCGCGATGATATTCCCAAAGGGTTAAGTAAATGGCTATACAAAATGACCGAAGGCAACCCTTTTTTTATCGAGGAGGTAGTAATATCTCTAATCGAAGAGGATATAATAGACCCAAACTCGTATCTGTGGCCAACTGAATTAGATCTTAAAAAGTTATCACAAATTAAAGTCCCCACAACGATTGAAGACCTGATAATTCGAAGATTGAATCGTCTTGAGGTCATAGATCTGAAAATTTTGAGCATTGCTGCTCTGATCGGTAGGGAATTTGATTATAATGTATTAACGCGCATCACACAACTTGAGGAAGAAAAGTTATTGGATTCCCTGGACGTATTGATCAATACCGGATTAATACACGAGGATTTTTCGAGCAATGATAAAGAGCGCTATAAATTTGATAATGTTATGATACAGGACATCGCTTATGACGGGTTAAGCAGGGTCCGTAAGAGATTGCTACATAAGAGAGTCGGTGAGATCATCGAAAAATTGAATCTGGATCGTATAAATGCAGTTATTTATGAATTAGCTCATCATTATTATCGCGGCAAAGTTTGGAACAAGGCGGTGTTCTACCTAGTGAAAGCCGCGGAAAAAGCCAGTAATCTATATGCATTGACCGAGGCAGTGGAATATTATAAATTAGTGCTCGAAGGGCTTGCGAAATTAGAAGATTCGCTCTATTACAGACAGCTAAGAATTGGTATATTGGAAAATCTAGGTCACATCAGCCAAGTTCTGGGCGAATGGGATGACGCATTAGATTATTATGAAGAAGAATTGAGAATTGTTAAAAAAGTTGATGATTTTATTAAAAGCAGTAAATACATCCCAGAAAGGCATGGCGAGATCGAAATAAAATGGCTGGGCTTGAAACAAGCTGAAGCATATATGAACATAGCAGATATTAATCGTCGCAAGAGCAATTGGCAGTTATCGGAAAAAAATTATCGCGACGGTATGAAGCTCTCAACGGAGTTAGAAGATTATAATGGTCTTGCGGAAGCGCATCGGGGATTGGGATATATGCATTGGCGCAGAGGCGAGCATGAAAAAGCAATAAGCCATTACGACAAAGGCATAAAATTTGGCAAAAAATTAAAGGACAGATCAATAGTTTCTATTGTCTTCATCGAGCTGGGCAATATTTATAATTATCAAGGCGACTGGGAACGTGCGATAAAATTTTATAATCGCAGTATTCAAAACTTGAAGAAGCTCGATATCCAGCACTCCCACCACCAACGATTACGGCAGGAAATGGCGCGCGCCTACAACAATCTTGGCGATATCCACATCAAGAAACAGGCGTGGGATAAAGCGATCGATTATTTTGAGAAAAGTGAAAAGATCGCCAAGGAGATCGGTGATGCCCATATGAGAGCCTGGTCAATTTTTAATGCGGGTGAATGCTATGCCAAGAAACATGAGCTTGAACAAGCCACCGATAATTGCCAAAAAGCGTTAAAGTTATTAGGTAAAGACGATAAAATCGGGATTGCTGCGACCTATAAGATATTAGGGATAATAAATAGATTAGAGAAGAACTGGAATGTAAGTAATAAATATTTTCAAAATAGTATTAAGATGTTCAAGAACTTAAATGTGCCATACGATCTGGCGATCACCAATTATGAATGCGGCTTGATGTTCAAAGATAAAGGAGATAAGACCTCGTCAAAGCGTCATTTTCAAAATGCGCATAAGATCTTTGAGAAGTTAGACGCCACGAAAGAGATGAAGGACGTTAATAAGCAACTATAGGCACAAAGGGCCTAAGGCACAGAGGGGCAAAATAGATTTTTTTTGAATTTTTCATAGTATATAAAGTATAAAATCCTCCTTTTTTTACCGCAGAGACGCAGAATGTAACATTTCTGCGCTTCTGCGGTAAATTTTTATCTACACTAATGTAATTTCTTAAAAATCATCACTTTGTGCCTCTGTGCCTTATAATCAAACCAATGGTGTTAGCTTTATGCCAGGAATCTTCATCGACTCGTCAGGTATAATGGCATAGATCGGGGTCTGCGGCTTGACACCATAAATGCACGCGCATCTTTCGATGTCTATAATTTTCAGATAGGTATCAGCCATATTTCTTATACTTTGGGTCAATTTTAAACCTGGTTTTATCAACCCTAATCCCAGATCATTGGAAATTTTTATTGAGCCCACGCCAGTCAACAGCTCTTTAATTGCGATCGACTCGCCACGTAAATATTCCAGTGTATCTAGCCCAGTAAAATTTAAGATCGGTTTGTTGGTTTGGCCGCGTAATTCTTTGATGGTCTTTGATAAGATCTTAAGTGCATCGTCACGAGCAACCCCAAGAGGTAATATGTAAGGTTTATTGGATTCCGCGCTAAAATAATCTGTTATCCTCATATATTTATCAAATTGTTCTTTATCAATGAATCGCGTGAAATCATTGCGGATCGCTTCAGGGTGATTGCCCCCCGAAAGTACCGAGATCACGCCCTGGTCGTGTGCGATAAAGTTCAAAATTATTGCCCGAAGGATCGCCAAATATTCTGAGGAAGTCACATTATCCTCTACTTCGATTATATTATAACTACCTTTTTTATAGCCGCCCCCGAGTAACTTATCCAGATCTTTGATGCCGGTGCTAAAGATACTATTGGTATTTTTTTGGAGTTGTAATTTGTTCGGATATTTTTTTCGATCGGGGTAGCCGGGGTCAAATGGTTCAAAACTTTTAAAATCGCCATTTTCCAAGGTCATTAAATATCTGGGTTGTTTGATCTCCACGCCCCTTAATTTATCTAACGTTATATATCGCAAACGTCTACCGCTTAACTCATCCTTTTTAAGCGTCACGATACCTTCTACCAAATAATCAACATATCCGTCGCTCTCCTGTTCCTGAATTAAAAGGGTATTGATTTTCTCGTCTTTTATTATCTGGATCAATTCCTTGAGGATACGATTGGGGTTTTCATAGCGCTCTATCATTGCATCGATCGTATCTATGACGACTACCGATATTTTATTATTATTGGTAAAGTTTTTAAATTCCTTCTCAAATTTATTTGCATCTGAAATATTATTGTTTTTATCAAAGATCATAATTTTATTTTTCAAACTCGAGCTATTTATTTTGGGAAAATTCTGTAATATTTCCTGCTTCTCTAACCTAATAAAAATATGGGCACCTAAATGTTTGCCAGTAAGTTCCCTGAGGACCTCTAATGAAAATAAGGTTTTGCCAGTGCCACTTTCACCTTTGATCAATAATAACTGACCTGAGTCCTCTTGAAAAAATTCCTGGACCTCCTTCGGAATATTTGTCTTCTGCAAATCAATCCTCCATCGCTATTTACATTGCGGGCTGGTTGAATACAATCAGATTCAAAGTTAATAAATTTTGTGTTATGATTGCCAAAATTCAGTATTTATTTTTTTACATTCACTAAACCTCTACTATTAATTAATATAGATTTGATGTTTATTAGTAAAATATTATGGGGTTTCGTTTGTGAAGCTCGTAGGTTGAGCTTGACTTGAGGTGCATTTTGTTTTACTCAAGCGAGGCCCGAGGGCTTTGAACGAAGTTCTGAGCCCGTATCGTAATTCGTAAGGGGGTTGCGTTTATGAATAACCCAGAGAATAAACCAATAAGAAGTTTTCATGATTTGATAGTATATCAAAATAGTTATAATGCATCTATTGATGTAATGAAAGAAATTGTGCCGAGATTACCCAAATTAGAAAAAAACGATTTAAAATCGCAATTAAGTCGATCTTGTAAAGCCGTCCCAAGATTGATTGCTGAGGGTTATGCAAAAAAACATCAGAAAAAGGGATTCCAGAAATATCTTGATGATGGAATGGGGGAATCTAATGAGATGGTAGTAAGTTTAAGTCACTGTAAGGATATTTATAATCAATTCATAGATATTAATTTATGTAACCAACTGATAGATTTATATGATCAGACATCACGGCAATTATATAATTTATCATTAGCTTGGAATAATTTTCACGAAAAAGGTAACCTATCTCCGCAACCCACAGACGATACTAGCCTCGCAACCGCAAACGAATAATGAGTTAATATGCTTTACTTATATATCAATAAAATTTGAACATATGCTCATCATAATGACGGTCCAAACTCTTATAATGCGGCTGGCTACTCCAATCCACATCGTTACCTAAATAAATAATACGTTGCTTCTGTAACCTCTTATGAAGTTCAGTCGTTAATTGCGTGGGGGATCTTGGGCTGTTCAGATCGTCTAACGGAATATTAACATTAAAAATTCTCAGTTGAAAAATGTGGCGGCTGCTTTTTGCAGGCAGTACTTCGGTCAAGGGCAGGCTTTGTTCGATCCCTTTTTTTGTACGTTGTGTTATCCTTATAACATCGCGTTTCGTTACCGGTCTGGGAAACATCACAACTGTTTTTGGCTGACCTATAATTTTCAATGCATTGCCCTCGGTTTCATAAAGTTTCGTTTGACCCAAAATTCTATTACCGAAAAAATGCTCTAACTTCACCATATCCTGGAACTCATGCACCAGATTTCCGGGTGTTTTAAATTGATAATATTCGCGATTCGGGCCAATTAATATCATATTCTTTCTAGACCGGATTTCAAGTTCAAATTCTGTTGGGTCTATCGAAAGTTTACCAATTCTTTTTAGTTCACTCATCCCGCATTTTCCCAAAATGCTATTGATGAATTCAATATCGTTTTTTTTCGTATCTTTAATGACTCTTGACCATACCCCAACTCGGATATCGCGATTTTTTGAATATTTTGTTATCTCCTGGATCGGGATGTATTTATGACACGTTAATACCTGCCATCTATGCATACCATCGAGGATCGCGCCTGATTCGGTCTCGGCTAATATCGGCCATGTAAATTTTTGCTGCCTCTGGATCTTGATCGCTAATTTAACAATATTTTCAAAGATCGTCTCCTCATGGGGATATATTTTCCTTACAGGGATTATTTTGATCGAATTGATGATCTTATTTTTCAGATCTTGAAAATCATCATTAATAAAAAATGGCTTTTTGGAGTTATGCTCCCATTTTTGTCTGAGTTTTGATAATATATTTACCGTATCTGAAATTCTTATACCCCCAAAGAGAGAGTTGATATTTTAGCCAAAAATTGCTATTGTAAATAATTACTTTCTGATGACAACGATTATGTCGCCCACCTTTACACTTTCCACATCCTGGCCCTTTAAGGTTACTACCGACTCAACCTCAATAAATTCGTGAGTTAGTTCAACCTTATTACCCGATTCCAATTGAATTGTAAATACACCTTTTTTCAAGGCCTGGTTAACCACTTCCGGATCTGAAGCTGATAACTTCTTCACAACCTCTGCAGCGTCTTTTTTAAAGGTCGGCCCTATCTTAGCATGGTGTGGTTTGAGCGCGGTCGCCTTCTCACTGATATCTTGAAGATCTTCAAATTGCAGGTCTTTGACCTTAACTGTTTCTATTATATCTTCAGTTACCGGTTCGAGTTTAGCGCGTTGTGCGCTGTCGGTCACCAGTCCTACGAAACTCAACTCCTGGTTTAGTGGAATCCCAAGCTCCGATTTCCAGCGGCGGATCGCGGTGGTGATTTCTTTTACGATCGTACCTTCAGCTTTAGCAGCGTCATCAATTAAGATAGGCTCGGGCCAGTCGGTCAAATGAATGCTCTTTTCACCGACCAGAGCTTTAAAATGTATATTGTAGATCTCTTCAGTCACATGCGGTAATAATGGTGCGATGAGTTTGGTAATGCCAAGACCGATATGATAGAGCGTTGATATCACAGCTTCGTCATTTCCTCGATATATACGATATTTCACAAGTTCTAGATAGTGGTCGGCCAGTTCATGCCATATGAATTCAACAGTTATCTTTCGAGCTTTATCAAATTCGAAATTATCCATATGGTTGGTCGCTTTAGCTACTAATTCACTATAGAGTGTTAATATCCATTTATCTATTGATCGTAATTTACTTTGATCCAGTTCAGGCGGGGTGGCGGTTAAGTCTTTGAATAGATTACTGATGAGCAGCTCAACATTCCATAACTTACGAACGAACCGTACACCTTCTTTTACTTCTTTCCACCGAAATGCATTATCTTTACCGAGCGCACAGCTGGCGGCATAGTACCGCAACCCGTCGGCCCCGTATTCTTTCAGCACCTCCAGTGGATCGATCACATTGCCTTTAGAGGCATGCATGGGTGTACCGTCCGGTGCGAGTATGAAACCGCCCATCATGATCTCATTGAACGGTTTTTGGTCCGTCAGTAATAAACCTCTGAGAATGGTATAGAATGCCCAGGTGCGAATGATGTCGTGAGACTGCGGGCGCATTGACATAGGGTACAATTTATTGAATTTCTGGTCTTCACGTTGCCAGAATGTATTGAACAGTGGCGAGATACTCGAATCCATCCAGGTATCGAACACATCTTTACAGCCTTTGAATTCTGTATTACTGCACTTCGGGCAGGTATTTACTGGTGGCGCCGAGATCGTTGGGTCGATATAGCATGATTCCTCGGTCGCGACCACTGGCTCCGCGCATTTGGTGCACTCCCAGAGCGGGATCGGGGTGGCAAAATAGCGCTGACGCGAGATCACCCAGTCCCATGATAATGAGTTCACCCATTCTTCGAGCCTTTTTTTCATAAATTCAGGGTACCAATCAATTTCATCTGAAGCTTTTAATACATTTTCTTTAAATTCTAAAGTTTTTAAGAACCATTGTGGGGTGACCAAGAATTCGATGGGGGTGTGACATCGCCAGCAGCATCCTACATTCTGTTCCAGGTCTTCCTGCTTGTTCAATATACCCTGGCTGCGCATATCTTCGATTATTGCGGCTTTAGCATCGGTCGTGCTCATCCCGGCATATTTACCCGCGAGCTCAGTCATATTGCCATCCTTATCAATGCCCTTTTCGATTTGGATATCATATCTTTGTATCCATTCCAGATCGTCCTTATCACCAATACTACACACCATAACGATACCGGTGCCAAAGTCCGGGTCCACAGCACTATCAGTGAAGATCCTTACTTCGCGCTCATAGATCGGAGTTTTGATCAGCTTACCCTCAAGTTCTTCAGAGCGCGGGTCATCCGGATGTATCGCAACTAAATGACAGGTACATAATAATTCTGGGCGCGTGGTAGCGATTTCGATCTTCTCGCCGGTCTCGCTCAAAGTAAAATTAATGTAATTAAATTTCGTTTGACGTGTACGGTATTCCACCTCGGATTCCGCGAGGGCTGTGGAACATCTTGGACACCAGTTGATCGGGCGCTCACCTTTGTAGATCAAACCTCGATTGAACAGCTGAATAAAAGAGATCTGGGTTAACCTGCGGTAATATTCTGCATTCGTTTGATAATAAATGCTGGGGTCCATGCACTCCCCGAGGATCTTGAACTGACGCGTCATTTCATCTATGTTCTGTTCGGCAAATTCACTACATAATTTGATAAATTCATGACGGTCATATTCGTTCATTTTTATATTGAATTTCTTCTCGACATTGACCTCGATCGGCATACCATTGACATCAAAACAAAGCGGGAAGAACACGTTATGGCCTTTCATACGCTTATAGCGTGCCGCAAAATCTATGTGGGTGTAATGTACTGCATGACCTATATGTAACGGTCCGGAAGCGTAACGTGGGGGATTATCTATGCTATACGTTGGCTTATCGGAGTCGTGGTCAAAGTGATAGATCTTCTCGGATTCCCACCAATTCTGCCATTTTTCTTCGACTGCGTGTGCTTCGTACCTGGTTGGCTCTTGACCGTTCATAATAACCACTGAGATTGAAACTTAAGATTTATGAAATTTATTTGGGTTTTTTAGTAGGTTTTCGGTTTTTATTTTATGAAATGGGCAATTTATTCTGCAAATTCAACAATGCAAGTCCCTAAATAACACACTCACATAAAAATTTTTCCGAATTAAATCTTTGTTGATCAATAGAAGATTACTGGCAATCCATTACGGTTATGTTAATCAGTTTCGGTTTTAAGGCACGTTTTATGGTTTAGTAAATATAAAACTAAATCAATTACAATGCATCAACCCTACGCGCTACACAAGCAAACTTGAATAGATCGAATAAAAAGTGCTTGGGCTGGAGGGTAACCAATATTAAAAGGAATCAAGGTGAGGGCTGAAATAGTCCCTTTGTGTGAAACAAGAGGGAAATATTAAGTACCAAGGGGGAAAGTCTGATACAAAAATAAGTACGGGACTGACCCTCACCTCGGATTTGAATAATGTACTTACTAATATAAAAAGTTTTTTCACAATTTTTTACAAAAAACCAAAAATAAATTTTATTTTTGTGATAATAATAATAGTTCCAGTATAATACTTAACAATAGCTAAGTTTTAGCGATTGTGCGTTTTTTTATGAAATCAATGTAAATTTTACTAAAAAATTGGCGTTAAAACTTATTATTTGTTCAATTTGATTAGTACATTTTTAATGTTTTTGGAAAAATGAAACCCGTTAATGCTTGTTAATTTCTCTATTAAAAATCATTCAGAAATTTTGGTTGTTGGATTTAGGATTAAGGTTTAAGGTTTAAGGATTAGGGTTGCCATAGTAGATTAGAGATTCGAGATTCAAGAT
>CBDVCJ010000142.1:0-9690 GCA_965372445.1 uncultured Thermoplasmata archaeon
ACCGCATTGATCATACCGTCCTGGCCCGGTCGTGAGGTTACTCGCGCCTTGCCAAGTTCGGTATCAATGATCGCACCTTTGGATATGATATTTCGACGTACGTAGAAAGGGTTGGCCGGATTCTCTAGAACCGTGATGATCTTGGTTTTTACCGTTTTATTGGTCTTTTGGTCTGTGACGTTAACCACATTTGTACCCAAAACCCTCGATTTCTTACTGCCGCCTCGTGCTCTAACCGATTTTGACCGTACTCTATCCTCAAGAACTGTAACCTGCTTCTCACGGCCTATCTCATACCTGCGTTTCTTAGAAGCGAGTTTGCGTCTTCCACCTGTGAACTTACGTCGAGATTTACCTTGCCATAATGGCATGAATATCACCTAAATTGAGGGGTAGTTAATATAAGATTCAGTATTTCAAGCTTTCTGTAGGAATTATAGATATAATATTGATACTGGCCACGAATATAAATAAAATATCGAAATTTCAGGAAATTAATATCAAAAGAATGATCTAATCTTCCTCTTCCGAATCCGAATGCGGTGGTAAATATCCACCAGGTGCATCACTACTTTCCGGTAATTCATGAAGTCTGCCGGGTGGTTCACCTTTAGGCAGTTCCAAAGAAGTGTCATCGCTTATAGGCTTGATCTTGGAGATCGGCTTGGTTTTACGGATTGGGTGGGTGGTTATTATTGCAACACCGCCTTTTAATCCGCCCTTTTTATATGGCCGATCCGATGGAACTTCAAATTCATCGCTTCCATCGGTCTCGTCATCTTTATCAAATGTGATCTCCTCACGCTCTTCATAGGGTTTATATTCACCGGTTTCGGTATAGCCTGCGCGCTTGGCTCTCCGGAGTGAACTAAGTGTGATTTTAAGGCCGATTAATAAGATTATAACAAGAATGATGATCAACAACGCGATCATATAGATTTCGCTTGTGCTTGCTTCTTTCTCTGCTTCGGTTTCGCCTGAACCTTCAATATAAACAATAACAGTATCAGATATTCTATTATTGTCACGGTTTGAATCCGGGAAGTTCTTACCGGGATCGAGTAATACGATTATTGTATAGGATTTGAGCTTACCGACTGACCATGACATGGATAAGGTAACAACCGAATTTGCGGGATCATAGGCCTCCGTTGCCAGATATGTAATATTTCTATCCCCGATGTAATTTTTCTCTTCATTAAACTCGATGAAGAGTTTTCCATAAGGTGGATTACCGCTGGTATTTAGATATATCAGGTCCCCGACATTCTGAATATCGACGGAAATTAATAGTACCTCATTCGGTGAAACTCTACCTAGTTCATCAATGGTTTTGCCGTTAAACCTAATTTCTGAGATAGCTAGGTCGGAATTGATAACCCTGACCGTCAGATCAAAATTATGTTCAACAGATTTATCACCTTTTGAAGTTCCAGTAATTGTAAAGACATAATCTCCGATTGGTATGTCAGCAGGTGGGTCGACACTAAATATGATCGTGTCTATTTGACCAGGGGGTGATGATTTATGAAGTGGAAGGCTAGTCCAGGTAGTAATTATTGGACCTCCGTCCCAAGTCTCACCGTCATAATCAAAGTCGATCTGGTCCCAGGTGTTACCTAAATTTTGCAGCTCGATTTCGTAAGAAATTGAGGATTTGCCGCCACTGATCATTTCAACGACATCGCTTTCTTTACTAAATCTGAAGTTATAGATGGGTGCAACATATATTTCCATTATGGCGGTGTCTTTTACGCTTGTGTCGTTTTGGGATACACCTTGGACTTCGATCTCATAGGGCTCAAAATCTCTTAGTGTCGTCGAGTCGGTATCTGCTAATGCATCTATGGGTATATCCACGGTTAAAATTACATCTGAGGTTTGATAGGGATACAACGAAACAGTTTCTTTGGAGAGTTCGGCATTCCAATCACCCCCCATGTTATTAGTTAGGTATTCTTTATTTAGGTCCACAGTATCGTGGGAATTGCCAAGATTTCTAACGCTAATGATATATTCTAACCGTTCGCTAACATTACCGGTCTGTTTTGTCTCCCTACATAATAGGTCAACTTTTCGTACTTTCAGGACATTAACTGTAATCTCCGAGGTGTCCTTAATATCATCTTCGGCAATGCCGGCAACCTTTATTGTATAAGTCCCAACAGTTACCTCTTTTGGAGTTTTTATTGTTAGCTCAATATCTGCAACGGCTTGTCTTCCCAATCCTATAAACGGAATATCAGAACGATCCAGTATGGCTTTCCAATTTTCAGGTACTTCGGTTACATTAACGGTTATGGTATTATCAATACCATTTCCTACATTTCGGACGGTAAATGGGATTGTAGCTTCAGAATTAGGTTTCATATTTATTGATGAAATTTTATCTTGTACGTCGACATTTTTCATTTTGCCCGAATACATGTAAAAGAAACCACTTTGAATTGCATAAGGATGTTTTGCATCTGTGAAGGTTGCTTTTTCAGAATGGACCGTCAAATTGATCAAAGCTGGCGAGCCTGCAGGAACGGTAGAAGGAATTGTGACCTTGACTCGTACTAAATGGCTATCGCCTCGTTCCAATATCGGACTAAATTTACCGGAATGGACAATGGCTTTCCAACCTTGTTCTGCGAGTTTCTGCATTTCAAATGGGGTTTGACCTACTGTCGCTTCAGACATAAATGAATCTTGACCGTTACCGTCATTTACTACATTAAAATCGCAATAAACCTCGCTGGGTTGCGCAGTTTTTGTTACGGGCGTAATTATGTCTGGATACGGTATAAAAGCTATTTTTACCTTAAATATCCAGGTGGCGACCGCAAATGGGTAACGTCTACAGGTTCCTTTTAAAATGATCGGCAGCTCTGTTTGGGTCGGCGAAAATTCGCGCTTTATCGCCGGGAATACGATCAACGATAGGTTATCGTTCGAGCTGTTGGAATTGGTCGTAAAGAATTTCGGCGGTGGATTACTCGCCTGCCACTCGGTTGGGGTTGTGACATTAAAATCGCACCAGGTCTCTTTACGTTTATTAAATACCGTAAAATTAAGCGGGAATTTCGTAACTGTTCCGGGAACTATGGTGATAGTTTTTATCGGTTCCGGGACGTTATTCCAGCCTGAGGCGATATGAATTTGAAAATCGGGTTTTTTGATTATAACGTCTAAGTCCATCTGTGTATTGGCTGAATTTATATCGCCATCATAAATAGCAAAAAAATTAGCTGTAAAGGTGTGGTCACCCTCCGAGAAGTTCCAGCTACCGCCCGGCGGCGCATGTAGCGGTGGTGTCCAGTTCCAGGTCAAATTGACAGTACCGAGCTTAGGCAGCATCCAGGGATATACGGTCTGGTTATCTTTATAATTGTAACCCGGAATATCGGGCACATTATCGTTAATTGTAAATACAACTTCAAAAGCCTGAGGTATGGTCTCGTTCAGGTAATTACGTACGGTACAGTTCAAGGTTATTGGCTGGCCCGGGAAATGTTCAGGTTTTGTAGTGCCTGTGACATCGCCAACGCCATCGATCCCGACATCGACATCTACACGTGCAGCCCTGGTGTCATCTTGGGTCGGGGTCGCAAGCGTCGGTGCTACAATAACTGTAAATGAAATAAGTATCAATATGGATATTACGCCTAATACCAATAATTTCTGGTAAATTTTTTTCGCGTTCATTTTGCCGCCCACCTAAATTATTTTTCTATAATTATCTCAACTGCTGGTATATTAAAAACCAATACTTAAACCTTTCATCATAATTTTGTAGTATTTATAAATAGTTAGCAGATATATATAATTATTGGTTTGGTAAGTGGTTTATATCGGTTTTGGGCGGTTGTAAAGGTCATTAAAATTGGTTTGAATAAAGTTTGAATGAATTAACAATTTCAAGGATGGAGGAGGCTTAATTTATTGTCGAAGGTCAAAAGTCTATCTTCGGGATACGGGAAATGGGAAACGTGGTATAATGCCCCCCACTTTAACCGCTGAGTACGCTGAATTTTATTATCATATATAGATTCGAGATTCCAGATTCGGGATTACAGATGGTCTTTAGGGTGATGATAAGTGGGAAGGGGGGGGAACTCGAAACCCAAACTTTGGGAATTCTAATGGAATTCTCAAAGTGAGGTAACTTGCCATAGCAAGTTACCGCAGGGGTAAAAATTCCATTGGGAATTTTTAGCCCGAGGTAATGAACAAAGTTCATTGCCGCAGCCGTAAAAAAGCCGAAGGGTTTTTTAGGGTGAGGTAATTTGCGAAGCAAATTACCGCAGGAATCAATATTCCTTATCCGGCCCGAATCTCAAATCTGGAATCAATTAGAAAATTCAGTGTCTTCAGCGTCCTCTGCGGTTGAAAATGGGGGATGGGGCGGCCGAGTCCCAAACTTTGAAAAAGCCTAAAAGGGTTTTTCAAAGCGAGGTAATTTTCGTAGAAAATTACCGCATTAATTATATTAATGACATCCGTCCCGCAGTACGAATCCCGATTTAGACCTTGGACTTAAGATATAATATCCATTTTTACCCCTCAGCCTCAAACCTCACCTTAGAAAATCCAGATTGACAATATCAGATTTTGATGACTTGGGTACATATTCATCAACACCGATCTTCGTGATGTAGCCCTCCACCATATTAAATATATGTTCAATTTTTATTACTTTAAATATGGTATCTTTCACCGATACTTGCTCAAACTCCATAATCTCGATCTTAATGCCATCACATAACCGTATCTGTGGTGACCCGATAGCGTCTATTACACCGGTAATCCCACTATTATATTTACTATATAAATTTCGAGCAATTTTATGAAGGTCGCCCTTAGAAAACCAAGATAATAAATATTTTCTCATAGGAGATCTTGAATTGATGCTTCCAATTTTCATGAGTTGGTCAAAACCATTTTTTCCTAATATAAATGATCTTGAAGGTGAGATCGAATACGTATATTGATTAGCAGAAAATACTTGAACGTTCATAATTTCAAGTTCGGCGATCGAAGGCTCAGATTTGGTCATGTGGATATCAATAATACCAGAACCGTTTTGAAGTCTATGTAAATATGACCATGAGTGATCTTGCTCAGCTTCATCACGAACTGTTAACCACCCGTAATTTGGAATTTCACCCATATCATCATTTGATGGCGCTTCTAATTGGTTTGGTTCCCATGGTTTCGCATTGAACTTATCGTTTACATCCATATAAATATCGAACCCAGCACATTCGGCCAAACATTTAATATGTTCATAAACACTCATTTGTTTGGATAAAGCATAGCCCTTTTGCTTGCTAATGGTGGCTTTGGCGATACCATTTTTTGCAAATTTAAATCCGTCGATATGGGCGACCAATTTACTTATAATTTCATCGATCGACATTATTTTTGAAAATGATTGCTCTAAAGTATGGGTTATAAGTTTGTGAATTTTACTTAAACCGTTCAATATGATTTCATTAATTTTTATATTTAATTCTAATATTGTTCCTGTAAACACCAGTGAATATGTCGGTTCTAATGGATCACCTTTTTTATAATACCCAAAATAGATCTTTATGGTGTCTCCGGTCTCCAGGCCAATTGTCTCATTGGAATTATTTAAGATCTTGATTACGCAAGAATTCATTGGGGGTTCCAGACAAGAATCAACATAGATCCCCGTTAGGGTGGTTTCGCTAGGTGTTTTTGGGCGGGCTTGGGATTGCGAAGTTTTTAAATTGCCAATTGGGAATAAGTTATCAGTACTCCACCGAAATTTCAAATTAGTTGTTGATTTTGCGTAAATTTCCACCAAGTAATAAGGTTTTGAGAGATCTAGAGCTATTTGCACCATAATTTCCACCAATTGGTTTAAATTTCAATAATGTTCTTAATGACTTGGTTGTCTAAAATTACTGCACGTGCTATTTTTTGAGACAGTTCAGAATTAGTGATATTGTCACCATCGGTAATAAATCTAGTACGATATTTCAGAGCTGCATTTAGGATTTGAAACTCCGTCCAATTCTTGATATCGGTTTTAAAGCCCGTCTCGGCGTCCGAATTTTCTAGGTCCCCTCCCGAAAAATATTCCCTTAAAGTGCAATTAAATTCCACCATATACGGCGTATCCGACTTCTCCTCAAATATTAAGGCTTCAATAAGAACCTTGGTGGCTTCAAGTTGATTTACTAATCGGGAAGAGAAAAATAACGGTTTACGTTGATGAAAGAACCACTTAAGAATTTCGACTTTTTTCTGGAGGTCAATTCTATCTTCTGAATTCGAGGTGAGTACTCCCTTGAACCTAATGCTAGCAGGTTCTATGCCTAGATCTTGTATTAAACTTGAACTTGATCCGCTAGTTCCCGGTCGTCCTTGTATTAGATGCTCTACTAAACATCGATTGTTCGTGGTGATCACATTCGTTATCGTATCTATTCGTAATGTCTGCATTTTTTTGAAAGCGCCATTATTATGCTCACTCCGATCTTTGCTGAAGTTAATACTATTTGTCACGGCGTTTGGTTGGTTTTGAGGTTCATTATCCGCCCTTTCTGAGGTGACTGCCAGCTCTAATGATTTCAGCTTGGCATCCAACTCCAATAATGCAGATGCTGTATCGTCTAGTATTGATTTTAGTTTACCTTGATAGATATCATCAAATGTTGACCCAAGATTATTCGATGTTCTTTTAACCCCGTGCCCAAGTTTTGCATCCTCAACAAATTCCTGTTTCTCGCGAAGCTTAAGATCTCTATCGAGCTTTTGTAATTCCTCCACCAATTGATCTTGTAATTCATCTATCTCGTTATCTTTGGCTTCGAGCTCTTCAATTAAGGATTCGATATCATGGGAAGATGTAGATGAACCCCCAAACTCTTCCGGATACCCTAACCATATAGTCATGAACTTCCCCCTTGTTATTTATTATTTAACCCCCGTACCTTTTAAGTTCCTTTCTAATGAATTCAAGCCATGCATCATAGATCAATCTTTTGAATTGGCCGGTCAATTTATTATTTTCCATAATTCGGGTTTGATTATTTTTTGAATTCGCAGGCATAATATCTAATTTTGAATGTTCATAATTCAGAATTTCTAATGCAGCTTTAATTTGCAAGATCTCATTTTTTAAATTTGCTAAATTTCGCGGTCCTATCGGGTTTTCAAATAAATGCGACTTGATCTTTTCGACCGGTGGCCGTTCTAAATTTTCCAGGTCGGCTGTAATTGAGGTGGTAATGCCCAAGCCTAATGGCACCTCCGAGCCCTCTTGGGGAGTCATTGACCATTTACGTTGGCGGATCTGAGCTCTTGCGCCACCACGCCCAAATATTTCAAACGTTTTCATTGTTGGAAATAAGTTATATCCTATCCCTGACGGATATATCGAGTGTGCATGCAGTTGCCGGTAATAACCCAAATCACAAGACGCTGCATAATTCGCAGCTTCGCCCATCAATCCCAGTGCGGATGAGGTTGGGTTGGCTGTAATCGTGTGGGAGGTCTGCGGTGTTGATACTGGTAATAACTCATACCGTTTATTTAGTTTATAATTTAACTGTAATGTTTTACGCTTGATAACAAAAAGCTCGCAGGTCGAGTTTAATGCCGATTTAGGTAACATAACGTTATTTTCAAAACCAATATTTGATCTATTAATCATTATATTAGTTAATATTGCATTGTTCGATTTTGTTATTGAATTAAGTATTTTTAATACGTCGGATCCATTCTTCGAAATTGGCTCAATATCTTTTTCTATATCTGCTATAGTTTCTTTTGATATTATTCCAAAAATTTCAGCAGATCTTTTTATCTGGGTTTTAGGCCTGTTATATTTTATACTATCGCCAGATAGAATAGTATATTCTCGAAAATTCATTGCGTCATAATTAACTGATCCTAATTGAGGGGGGTAAAATGGCAACTTAAATCGAGCTGAAATTTTAGCGCTTTTTTGAGGTAATAAAGGGCCAAATAAATGTGGAGAGGTATCAACCATTTTGTGTTGAAGAATGGCTATTGCTGACGCATCATTCGAATTTTTTTCAACACCAACATTTTCACCTTTTGGAGCAAATGAACTTAAAGTAGGTTTATCGCGTGACCTTTGTGCTCGCATATCCACTGGTTTTCCAATAGAAAGAAAATCAATAGGCTTGGAATTGCTATCCGATAATTCATCAAGATCTTGTTCATCAATTTGTGTTTCGAAATTATTAACTTGCATTTCAGTCGAATTATCGAGCTCGTCACGAAATTCTGGTTTTGTAAAATTTGAAGTGCTCATATAAAATGCCTGACCCTTATCCAGTTTGGGTTCTTTGATCAAATTTGAAGGGTTGGGTGTGGTATTTAATAATGCATTATTGAGCAGCCCAATAGCCAATGGGAGGTGGGTAATTGGTGTTACGAGTTTGGGCTTGGGCTTGGGCTTGTAATTTAAGTTCGGTAATGTATTTCTTTCGCTTCTGGCTGATCTAATTAGAACTGGTTGGCGAGTTTCTCGGTTTGCATTCATTTCAGGTTCGGTGATAGTGCCTGAATTACGTTCTACCCTGGTTATATTCTCGGATATTGGTTGTGGTCTACCTGTTGGTAAAGGTGGTTGAATATCATAATCAATATCCATATGCACTATTGGCACCGCGAGCCCGCACCCAATTCCAGTGCCTACACCTCCGTCAGATCCTCTAGCTCCAATTGAACTTTGAGTTGGATCTTCAGGGGCAGTTAATTCTGTGGGTTCATTAACCGGATCTAAGGGCGGGTGTTTTGAGCTATGATATATCGAGTGGCGAACATTATTTAATGTCTTTGCAGAACTTGTTGCATTTTCAGTTAATATATATAATGCAGTTACAGTAGGAATAAATGTTGAGGCTTGAAGTTTAATTTCAGGCCGGGCTTCAGCTTGGATCACTTTTTCTTTTAAAATGGTTGGTTTGGTTTTCAGTTTTACTGCAGGTGTCAAATTCGGCTTGTGATCAGATCGGTTCAAATTTTCCGATTTTTTTGGTGAGTTAGTTATTTTATTATTTGTGAACGCTTGGTCATTATCATTTATCGGTTTAAAATATTGTGTTTTCAAGATTGTTTCCGCGGCCATCGGAGATGGTTTCGATAGGATATATGCATCAAATTTTATTTTTTTTTCATTACTAAATTTTTGTACTTTTTGGGCGTGGTGAGGATCTGTAACATCTTCAGTCATTAATCTTGGTATAGAATAAATTAGAGGCGATATCCTCATAACATTTACCCTCGAAATAAAACTCTTGAGCTCTTGGCAATAAAGTATTGCTTGGCTCTTAAGTAAATATATTTCGATCAATAGATCTTGAAAAAATAGCTGTAGCGGTTGTATATCTGATCTTGAGCTTGAAAGATCGATTATTGACTGAGTATTATCAATTACCATACTAATGGATCTACTAAAATTATTGGAAACCGATCTAACATTAACAATGAAATTGCTCAAGCTATCCATTGGCTCGCACTTCCCCCTTGGATTTTCTTTTCTAATACAAAATAGGTATGGTTTTATGGATATTTATAAGTTTATCAAAATATTGACATAGTTCGGGAATAGTTGATTAATCATCATCTACTGCGGCAACTTGCTGCGCCAAGTTGCCTCTACTTTCAAAATCCCGTAGGGGATTTTTAATGCAAGGCAGA
>CBDVCJ010000143.1:0-9680 GCA_965372445.1 uncultured Thermoplasmata archaeon
TACAAGCGATTTAAAGGTTTACACCTCAGATCTAGACCATATTCGGTTTGATAAGAACTATCCGATGCAAATTATTGTCAATTACCCACTCAGTATGCTCGGGAGGACCGTACCGGTTGTTATTACGGTTTCTGATGGAATAGGTTCAAATGCTCAAATAATTAACATTACCGTTTCAGATGATTATCCACCAGAGCTTTGGAATCCGCTGCCGGATATAGATTTTGAAGAGGATACCGAATTATTACGGGTATTTGACCTGGATAATTTCTTCTTCGACCAGGATGAGGATTCTCTGTATTATTCTTATGGCTATCGGAATGTATTAGTTTCAATAAATGGCGATAACACCGTCAATTTCGCATCTAAACCAGATTGGTTTGGCATTGAAATTGTAAAATTTAGGGCTGAGGACCCGGAAGGCGCACTTGCCGAAGACACGATCGTGGTTACTGTATTCCCAATTAATGATGCTCCAGTTGTAAAGGATATACCGCTTCAAGAGGGTATGGTAGGTGAGATGTGGGTTCTGGATCTAACTAATTATATCGAGGATGTTGACAATAATATTACTGAATTAGAGATCAATATTGATAGTGAACTAGTAGTTGTCAATGGCCTAAAATTAGTCTTTTATTCTGAGCGAGCAGCAAGTAAGGAAATTACAATGGTTGTTAGTGATGGCGATGAATATACCATTCATACTTTCAATGTTAATTTTATTGCTGGTGAGAGCGTAGTGACTGTATCGGAATTATTCTATTGGTCGATACTAATTATTATTTTGATTATTGTTGTCAGTCTGGCAGTAGTTTATAAAAAGTATAAAGGTAATTATGATGTTGAGGATGTTTTCCTTATCCATGAAGACGGAACATTACTGCTACACAAAACGAGGAAAAAGCAAATGGGCATGGACGATGACATCCTCAGCGGGATGTTAACCGCAGTTCAAGATTTCATTAAAGAAGGTTTTGCGTATGACGCCCCGGACCAGTTTCCGCGCACGTCCAGTCCGTATCGCGAGGCGCGTAAGATCGATGAGTGGCAGCTCCATCAATTAAAATTAGAGGACCACAATATTTTGATAGAGCGAGGTGCTAGTGCGTATATCGCAATTATTTTTACAGGAACAGGTGGTTGGAAATTAACACGTGCCATAAAAGAAGCAATGAAAGGAATTGAAGGTAAATATGGTGATTTATTAGGGAAATGGACTGGTAGAATGAGTAGCTTAAAAGGTATAGGTCAATTTATCGAACCGTTATTGGGTAAGGAAAAGTCAGAAAAATAGTTACTGTTGTATTACAATAATAATTGACCAATACAAGTAAATTAAAGTACCCTTGTATCTTTTAGGGCCGAACTTCGCAATTTTTACATTGTTTTAGGCTCAACCCTAAGAATTTTGCATTATTACTAAATATATAGTATAGATTAAAGGATAATTTTATATCTATCTAATATTATATACCTTAGTATAACTATAATATCTTAAAACAACCCTCTAAATGAGCACAAAATAAAAATTTTGGGCGGAGAGGAAGATTTTAACCACTCACTGGCGATGCCACAATTCAATACCAAGTTAGGAGGTTTGGTAAATCTGGGTATCAAAAAGAGTTTATTTATATGGTGTATTATTTTTATTATTCTTTCGGCACCAATTATAGTTTTAACCCCGGAGAATATAAAAGCTGGGGTTATCGGTTCAATTATCGGTAGCTCTGCAAACGATAATTTCGGCTTCTCAGTTTCAACTGCCGGCGATTTTAACGGCGATGGGATCGATGACATTATCATTGGCGCACCTGGAAATAATTCCAATAATGGTGCTGCGTATATTTTCTTCGGCGGTAAAGTTCTTGAAGGTGAGCTTACCCCTAAAAATGCCAATGTGACAATTCTTGGACCTCAAACTGGTGCAATTTCAAACTCAAAATTCGGTTATTCGGTTGCTAATGCAGGTGACTTGAACATGGACGGCTATTTTGACGTTATCATCGGAGCACCAACCTCTCAAAACGCATATATTTTCCTGGGTCATAAACCCAGCAGTACACCCTTGAACTTAACCTATCAAAATGCCAATATTACACTCAATGGCTCTGCTCAGAACAGTTTTGGGTTCGCGGTTTCATATGCGGGGGACATTAACAACGATACCTTCGATGACGTGATGGTCGGCGACCCTTATTTTAATAAATCTGCTGATGTGGGGCAGGGCCAAGTCTATATCTTCTATGGCCATTCATCCCCAAAATCATCGAATTCATACCTTAATGCAAATGTTACTCTTGAAGGTTTTAACAAGAACGATTTTTTCGGCTGGAATCTTTCATATGCAGGTGATCTGAATAACGATAGTGTTTCTGATATTATTATTGGCGCTCCTTTCTATATAAACGGCCCCAATCCAGGTGAGGATGGCGCGGCGTATGTTTATTTCGGCGGCGATGCGTTCGGGTCAATACCTCAACCAATACCCACCACTTCAGCAAATCTAACCTTTGAAGAAGGTAAGAAGCGCTTTTTTGGGTGGTCTGTCTCTAATGCTGGTGACATTAATAACGATAATTACGATGATGTGATCGTGGGTGCACCGTTTTATGATTCGGACCGTGGCAGCTCCTACATATATTATGGCGGTAACCCTATGGATAATAATGTTGATATCACGGTGGTGGGTGAGAACGCCGGTGATAATTTCGGAATGGCGGTCTCCACAGCGGGCGATCATGATAATGACGGTATCAACGACGATTTTGTTATCGGTGCACCGAACGCTAACAATAACGGCTCGATCTATATTTTTTACGGCTCTGATTCTCTTCCCACACCGATATCGGCTGCTAATGCAGACAGTATATTAATTGGCGAGAATAATTTCGATAGGTTCGGGTTCGATATTGCCTGTGCCGGCAGTATAATTGTCAATCATGGCACAGATAAAATCATCATTAGTGCCCCCTATTATGATGATATTCTTGCTGGTGTTGATGTTGGGAAGATCTATATAACCGGTTATAAGTCCTGGGCGCCAATAACGCTCAATATTATCGAGGGCTGGAGCTTTCAGGATGAGGTACCAAGCCAGATCAATGATACTTTAAGATTGATCTACCAGGATAATTTTTGGGCACCTTCGATTGTGCCGGGTTATTCAGATAATAATTATGCTACGAGTACCCAGGCAAACTGGTGGGATGCATTGACCGTGAAATTTGACCTGAGCAAATACGACCCTGCAGAGTTCGATGCAATTTTGAAGTTTTATGCACGAAATAATGAAACTAATAATTGTTACGGAGTTAATGATAATCGGTTCAAGGTGTATGATGGCTACAAGAACAATACCGATGAAGATGCAGGGCCGCCCAACTCGCCTCCGGTCAATGGTTATTCCTCATTAACAGAGCCGTTACCAGATGATGGTACTCAACGCGAAAACTGGTATAAATTCAGGATCCCAGATGTATGGTGGACCAAGGGAATAAATTGGTTCACGATCCGAATTTGGGATGGCGGGGTGGATGCTGTTAAATTAATAATGGTTTCGACAGAAACCAAAACATTATATCTACATGACGATGTCGATGCCGATACGAATCCGGCAGTGCCGGATAGAATGAATACGACCCCCAATACCGCTGGGATCTCACAAAATTTAACGCTCCAAGCAGACATCAATGAATACCACAGATGGATATTAACCCCGGTCTTAGCAACGGATCTTCATATTCTGGGGGATGTTGATGTTGTTTTGTGGGTGAGTAATAAAGATTTAAAAGATACTTCAATAGATGTTGCACTTCTTGAATTTATGAACCCGGGTTTCACAAAGTTTGCAGAAGTCACTTATGATCTGGGCAATGCCTTAGATCCCGCCACCCTGGTTCCCATAGAACTACCCGCGATCGATTATACTCTAGCGGCGGGTAATCAATTAGTTTTAAGTGTAACCGCCACAGGCCCCTCACCGGGCCCCGCAGAGACCGTAACGATCTATTTTAATGCTACCAATACCGGTAACTCATATATAGATATCCCGACCGACACGGTAATTGATATTT
Organism: uncultured Thermoplasmata archaeon; assembly: GCA_965372445.1. Lineage (GTDB taxonomy): Archaea > Thermoplasmatota > Penumbrarchaeia > JAEHCK01 > CBDVCJ01 > CBDVCJ01. The sequence goes on from CBDVCJ010000143.1 coordinate 4,074, forward strand.
CATGGATCAAGACCTATAACAAAACCAACGGGGTCACGCCGACATTTACAGTCGGTGAGTTCATGCAAATTCGGGCTGAGATCACCGATCCCTTTGGCTCTTATGATATTAGCGGCGCAAAGATCAAGGTAATCGCACCTAACAGTTCAAATTTGGTGGATGACCTACCTATGACAATCGAGCAGATCGATAGTAACGATCCATCGGTTTGGAGGCTTTATAATTTCACATTTATCAACCCAACTGTTTCCGGTATATACACGATCGAAATAACAGCAATTGAAAGTAACGGCGTGACCTCAACAGAGGTGGCAGTATACTTTTTAGAACCGGACATTCCAAATGAAATAATCATATCAATAGACCCGACAACCGTCATAGCTGACGGCAAGGATACCTCGATCATCGAGTTATGGGTCTATGATGTTTATGGCAACCCGATCTCTGGCTTGGAAGGCGATCTCGTGTTAGGGTTCGAAACAGGAAGCGGCAGCTTCGGGATTATTAACGATTACGGAAACGGTTATTATAATGTAACCTTTACAGGCCCGACCTCTTCGGAACCCGATGCGGTAATAAATATTAGCGTCGACAATATTTTTAATTTTACAACGATAATTTTAATACCAGGCCCACTGCACCATATAATCGCCACACCCCAACCAACCTCGATCATAGCGGGTACCAGCTTGAACTTTGATGCCAAAGGCTATGATGAATATAATAATGAGGTTGCACTCTCCGGTACGATTTGGACGACGACCGTCGGTACCCTAACGGGTACGACCGATACTAATGCAGATCTAATTGCCCAAACCAAGGTTGCAAAGGGATATGTCAATGCCACTATGGGAATAATTGTAGGTAGCGCTGATGTTAAGATCATCCCGGAACAATTGGACCATATCAATATAACCCCCTCATCAGCGAATGTAACTGTGGATCAGCTCCAGGATTTTGATGCCGTGGGGTATGATAAATATGAAAATATTGTTGAATTAACTAATACCATGTGGTCTACGAATGTTGGTATTATCCAGGAGCAACATAATGATAATGCCAAGTTCAAAGCCCAGTCAATGATCGGGTCTGGCTATGTCGATGCACGAAATGGAACGATCGCGAAAGGTGTACAAGTGAATGTTGTACCTGACATATTGTTTAGGATATCAATAACACCCGCCCCCGTAAATGTAACTGCGGGCGGTACACAAGATTTCACAGCGTTGGGTTACGATAAATATAATAATGTCGTGCCAGTCACCCCGACCTGGACCTCGAATGTCGGAACTATGGATGGCTCAACGCTTAATGCCCGTTCTATTGTTGGGTCGGGATATGTAAATGCGACTGTGGGGTTGGTGTATGCCAGCGCGACAGTAAATATTATTCCAGGTTCATTGGATTATTTAATTGTCTCACCGAGTTCGATTAGTATTGAGGTTGGAAAAACCTCGGGTTTCTCGGCCTTTGGATATGACAAATATAATAATATAGTTCCTGTTGATCCTGTTTGGACCAGTACCGCAGGTACAATGGCGGGGCCGTTATTCACAGCTCAAACCCGGGTGTCCCAGGGTTATATAAACGCAACGGTTACAGATATTTCCGGTAGTGCAACTGTAACTTTAATACCAGGTCCATTACACCATATAACAATTTCACCCGCCGAAATAGAAGTCGTTGCAGGTATGACCCAGGATTTCGAAGCAGAAGGAAATGACCAATACGACAATATTGTAGCGATAAATCCGGTATGGTATACTGATATAGGAACAATGGCAGTTAATAAGTTATTTGCTCAAACTAATATTGGAACTGGAACCGTAACAGCCACTTACATCGGGATCAATGGTTATGCAAATGTTACAATTGTTGCGGATGAACTGAGTGATTTGTATGTGGCGCCTCCTTATATAGAAATAATAATAGGCCGTAGTCAAGAATTCACAGCAATCGGGTATGATAAATATAATAATTTTAAGACTGTAGAACCAACCTGGTCTACTAATGTTGGGACAATGGTGGATAATGTTTTCACAGCCCAATCACTACTAGGTACGGGCATAGTAACTGCGGCGGTCGCACTAAATTCAACAGAAGAAAGCATCACGGGTGAAGCAGAGGTGGTGGTTGTACTTGGTGATTTTTCCGGCAGGCCGAGAATATTGGGTGAAGTTCCGGATCAGGAGAAGTATGAGGATTGTCCGCCTTGGGTTTTAATTTTGACACCGTATGAAAGCGATGATCAAGATCAAGGTGAAGACCTACGCTGGGAAGTTACTGGTAAGAATACATCTCTGTATCTTCTTTCCGGTGAATTAAGTAACGACGATATTTTAAGGTTCACACCGCTTCAAAATGTGCATGGCTCAAACCAAATTACACTCTGGCTGATCGATAGTGACGGTTACAAAGATTATCAAACCCTTTGGGTCAATCTTACCCCCATCAACGATAGGCCGGTTATTTATGGCGCGCCTGATCTAATACTTCATTTTGATGACCCATATTCGTTTAGTTTTGAGCCTTATATCTATGATGTAGATAATCCCAAGTCCGACTTAACCTTATCGACCTATGAAACAACCGACAAAAAATATACGTTAACTAATGGTTTCTTTGTGACCTTCAACTATCCCCGCTCTATGTTAGGTCAGGATATATATGTAACGATCATTGTTTTTGATGGCGAGGCGGTTAGTGAAGATGTAATTAAAGTCTCAGTTACTGATGATCGGGTCCCAGAACTCGTAAAAAAATTACCTGATGTTACGATCTATGAAGGTGAAACGGTCTACAATGTGTTTAATCTGGATGATTATTTCAGTGATCCGGATAATGATGCATTATTCTATTTCTTTGGCGAAACCTATGTTAATATTACTATAAATGATGATCACACCGTCGATGTTGCATCAGATTCGGAATGGTACGGCACCGATACCGTAACGTTTAGAGCCGTGGACGGGGATGGTGCACTTGCCGAAGATACGATCATCGTCATCGTTTTACCTAAAAACGACCCGCCGCAAATTTCGGGTGTGCCTGATATTATGGTGCATTACGACCATGATTTCGAGTTCGAGCTATCCAACCATATATCAGATATAGACAATGGGCTCGAAGACCTGATTATTTCCACTTCAGAGCCAAAATATATTCGGTTCAATGAAAAAAATCGGTTAATGATGATCGTTAATTTTCCGGAATTTATGAAGGGCATGTCAATCGCGGTGACGATCACTGTTTCGGACGGTATCGAATCAAGTTCCCAGGTAATAACAGTTAAGGTCACAGATAATTATCCGCCCGAAATACTCGATTATCTTCCGGATATTGAATTTAACGAAGATGAAAAGTTACAAAATGCGTTCGATCTTGACGATTATTTCTTTGATCCTGATGGCGAGATGTTATTTTATAATAAAAGTACCAATACCAAGATAACGGTGATCATCCAGCCGGATCAGACCGTAGATTTTTCAGCGTCAAATAACTGGTTTGGTCAAGAGCCAATAACATTCAGGGCTAAAGACGGCAGGGGTGCAATTCAAGAGGATACAATAATAGTGACCGTGATACCGATCAACGACGCGCCCTATATTGAACCGATCGGCGAGCAAATTGGAAAGGTCGGACAGTTATGGGTTTTGGACCTAAGCGAATATATCTCGGATGTAGAAAGTAATATTACCGAATTGGAAATTTCGATCGAAAGTGATTATATTACAATTAGCGGTTTGAACCTGATTTTTTATTCTGATAAAGTTGATAGTCAGGAGGTACTGATTCAGGTTAGCGATGGTGAACAGACGAACTCACAACGGTTTAATATTACATTTAATGCTGGTGAAGAGGTTATTACGCTCTCTGAACTAGTATATTGGTCAATAATAATTATAATCCTAGTCATAGTAATCAGCTTGGCATTGGTTTATAAAAAATATTCCGGTAAATATTGTATCGAAGAGATCTACCTGATCAATAAAGATGGTACACTGCTTTCACATCGTACAAGTAAGAAGCAGACTCGTGTCGACCATGACATTCTTAGCGGGATGTTAACCGCGATCCAGAGTTTTGTCAAGGAGAGTTTTGGGCAGCCCCGAAGTGGCCGGTCGAGCTCATCGCGTGGTACTCAAAAGATCGATGAATGGGAACTTCAGCAATTAAAAGTACAAGGCCATGACCTATTAATTGAACATGGAAAATATTCGTATATGGCAGTACTTTATTCAGGCCGAAGCGGCTGGAAATTGATACGCGATGTAAAACGGGTATTAAATAACATCGAGGCGAGATATGCGTATGTTATGGAGAATTGGGATGGCTGCATGAACAATCTCGCGGGGGTTGATAAAATGCTGGATCCTTTGGTTTCAACCGAAACCCCAATTATTAAAAATCTTAATTTTAGACCTAAGATCCCTAAAAAGTGAAGTTATGAGATGGGTAAAAATATTATTATAATCGCTTAGCTTTTGATTTCATTTCCCACCAACACGAAATGTGCAATTAACGCTTCGAGCTGAATGCGTTCATTACTGCCTTCAACCACCCTGAACTCGATTTCGCCGATATGGTCCACCAGTTGTACTTTGGCTTGTTCCGGTATACTAAGATTAAAGACCGATCTGTGTATTTGGCGAATTATATCTTCCCCTGATAGACCGTATTCGATCAATAACAGGTCCAAGTGTCCGCGGGCTTTAATGAAGTCGCCGTTTATCGCAATATCTAACAATTCTTCAATATCTTCAGGTCGAGCTGTAGCAGTGGATTTATAGACCTCGTCATCCGAGATCGTTTTGCCGAGCGAAGCGGCAACCTGAAGCGAATTGGTTGCACGCCGAAGGTCGCCGACAGCTACGTAGATCAGTGCATTGTATCCATCCTCAGTGATTTTCAATTTCTCGGTTTTGGCTATGAGTTCAATATATTTTCTCACAGCTTCGGGTTTTAAAGGCCTGAACCTGAACACCGCGCAGCGTGATTGGATGGGTTCGATAATTTTGCTGCTGTAGTTACACGATAATATAAATCGACAGGTTTGGGTAAAGCGTTCCATTGTACGTCGAAGTGCCGCTTGGGCTTCGGGTGTAAGTGCATCGGCCTCGTCCAAAAAGATGATCTTGAACGTTGCTTCGCCAATCGGCGCAGTTCGTGCAAAATCCTTGATCTTGGTACGCACAACCTGAATACCGCGCTCATCCGATGCATTGAGTTCATTCATGTTTTGATGCCAATATTCCTGGAACATTTCACGCGCAAGTGCGATCGCACAGGTCGTTTTGCCGGTACCTGCGGGCCCTGCGAACAATGAATGTGGTAAATTGCCAGTTTTTACATATGAGCTCAAACGTTCAGTAATATCATCTTGGCCTATGACCTCCGACAGTTGTTTGGGTCGGTATTTTTCTGTCCATACTTGTTTCATAATAGAATGCCCCTGAATATGAAAATTGATTGATACGGAATTGCGATTTAAAGGTATATAATTTACGACTTTAAATCAATATCGAGTATTTTAAATGGATTTGAGATTTCCTTAAGAAAGACGAGAGGCGATAGACGATAGGCGAAAGGCGATATGTGGTGACTAAT
>CBDVCJ010000144.1:0-9610 GCA_965372445.1 uncultured Thermoplasmata archaeon
CCATCTACTTTCACACCCAGCGTGTTATTATATTGCCCTTATACATATATATGTAGTAATATTATAAAAAAAGAGTTGTTCAGTTGGTGGTTTATTTGGCATAATGTGGCCATAATGGATTTCAGATTCCAGTTTGCCACAAATTTTCATATAAGTTTGTAGTTTTCAGTTTGTAGTTTGGAGTCCCCCCACGCCCCCCATATTGTTGTAATAATAATTTTTATGTGATGTGCAGTAAATGAGTAAAGGGTGTGGACCTACAAACCACAAACTCCAAACTGAAAACATCTATCCTAAATCTTGAATCCACAATCTCCAATCGGGTGAACGCATCTCATCCATGTATTATTATTTATATATTCTGTTTTTTCAAATCTTAACTTGTCCTTGAACATTACACTTAGGACATTTCATCGGGACGGTCTGGCCCTGGATACCTTGGAGCACAAATTGGGTTTTACACTGCGGGCATTCGAAAGCTTTGGAAATTTGCCGCGGTTGATAATTCACTTGTTGGGGCTGTTGGGGGTGGGGTGGCTGGGGTGCCGGCACAACTTCAGGCGTAATGGTTTTTCTGCGCCGACGTTTGCGTGCGACCAAAACACCGATAATTATCAAAATTATAACTATAAAGAACACTAAAACCCACCATTCGAGTGAATATCCACCTTCAGGTTGGGGTGTTGAATCTTCACGTCTCTCGGCGAGCGAGCCCGGTGCGGCTTCGGGGGTGATGATGATAAAATTCACCTCCGGTTCGGGGTAGTAATTCTGATCACTCATAGTCTCCAGATCAAATATTTGCACCAGAATTGTGTAATCCGTGTCAATTGGCATGAACTCGGGTACGCATAAGGTAGCCTCGTAAGTAGAACCGTTAAGAACCAGTAACTTCATTCCCAACACATCACTAGTCCATGGATACCAATTCATTAGATCCTCGGGCGGGCTCTCGATCATTTCCATTGAAAATCCGAACGGCATCCAAGTGCTATAGGCGCGGATATTGTCACCTGTTTTTGGATAATCAACTTGAACCTCAGATAATCCGCCAACATATAGGTGGTCAATATTGATATCAATATCATTTTTAAACATATCCATGTAATCGAAATCATCGTCGTATTCTTCATTTGACACATCTATAAAATCGAAAGCTTCGTCATAGATCATCCCGTCGTTTGTCGAACCTTGTTCCGTTAGACCGGCTTCATGGGTGGGTGCTTCGAAATTAATTTCATAAAATTTGTACATGTAATCGCTACCCGCACCATCTTCAATTGTTGGCAAACTAAGGTGTAGTTCAAAATTACCCTGTTCATCGGTCTCAACCTGGCCATAATCCAGAATTTCTTCCTCGGAGTGGATATAATAATAAATGATGCCATTTGAATACGGTTCGGTCTGTTGCGGGTTCTCAAAACCGATCGGCCCGGAATCTTTGGTATAATATGCAGTATAATGTCGAATCACATTTTCGCCAAACTGATACTCTTCACCACTTTCCTCGCAGATGACCTCGAAACCATATCCATAAGGCCCCTCATCTTCACCGGGAGGTGGAATTTGGCGTGTACCATAATTCTCCTCTTCCTCATAATATTCTTCTTCGAACATATCGCCCATGTAGATCGGCCCGAAGAAATGCTGGGTATGGTCGCCAAATTTTACATTCCCGGACCCATCTACATATCCTGCATCGTCGGGATAGGTAATATCATATCGTACTTTACCTTCATTATCAGTATTTTTCAAACCTGTGGATTTAACGATCTCCTCTGGCTCTGAATAACCCCCACCCATCCAACCGGAATCATCAAATTGCATATATCGATATTCCAGGTCGACCTCTGCATTCTCAACGATCTTGCCTAATTTATCTGCTACATAAAGTTCAAAACTCGAGGACGTTGAGGTGGTCTTAATATCGTGAAACCAAACCTGATAATAATCGATCGAGAACATAGAATCCATATCTACGACCGAATAAGCTTCGCCCTCTTCAGTCTCCACCACGACCCTAAATTGGCGACTATCTTGTGAATTTGGGATTTTATAATAAGTGGTGTAATTACCGGTTGAAACCTTTGTTAACGGTAGCACCTCGGCATTTGGATAGCCTTCTTCGGTCCCGTAACTGTCTTCCATTGTCTCGGTTATGGCCATTTTGGCAGTTAGTTCCTCAGGGTCGACATAATCATCAGATCTTTTTATCGAGATCTCAAAATTGAGTGTGTCGCCTGGCTGGGGCGCGACTAATTTGGACGGGTCGGAAGCACGGATGCTAACTTCGTACATAAAAAATGAACCGCCCAAATATAAAGAACTGTACCCAAAATCTTCATTATTCTGCTCTTGAGCCGTAACCTCGAACATGATATTATCGGCATTAACGTCCTCTTCGGTCAAGATCACGCTGGCGGTCCATATGCCGTTTTGGTCTTTGATCAGCTCGATCGGTTTTGAATCCTCGTTAAAATTATCGTCTTCATAATTAAAAGTAGTCATACTCCCTTCGATCGAGGTGGGATCTAAATATTCCGCTTTATCGAAGATATGTGCCGTGATCACAAGCTCATCACCTGCCCCGATCTCATCCTGCGGCACTAACACGATAACCTTCAACGAGTCGTCATAGGCTTCAACAGTTGGTATAAAGGCTAGTAATATCAAAAACGAAATCAATATAATCACGCGTTTCATAACATTCCCCCGTTTTTGTAAATATATATTTATACTGAATTATAAACCTTTGGTTGAAAACAGTAGTTGAGGGTTGTGAGGACGCAGCCTACGGTCTCTTGAGTTGTGAGTTTGAAGGCTGACCACTCCACCTTTTATTTACACCTGGCGTTTGCTGACCGCTTATTCAAATGATTGAATGAAGACGCTTACGGAAGGCAGTAATTAAACCCAAAATCCAAAACCCCAACTTTGAAAAAGCCGAAGGATTTTTCAATGCGAGGCAACTTGGCTTTAGCAAGTTGCCGTAGCCCAAAACAAATCCAAAACCCCAAATCCAAAAAGATTAAAAACGAACCGTCAACGGATTTGAGGTTGCGAGGTTGGTATGGTGAGGGGGTTGCTATGCCTGCAAGTTCGGTTATGATCCTGATATGGTATGATAACCGAACAACGCGGCGGTGTGGCGATAAGTTGCCGAGCTTCAAAACCATGAAACCATACGAGCTTCTCAACCGCAACCGTTAAAAAGCCAGCAGGGGTTTTAAAGGGCAAAGGTAATTTTCATAGAAAATTACCGCAACCGAAAAAAGATTTAAGTGTTATCCAAATCCAAATAGCTTGACGCGCCGTTAGCGGATTGGGATTTTGAAGTTGGGATTTGTTTGGGATTTTGGGTTTTGAAATTGGGATTTCATAGAACGGTCTGCCTTCATGAAAACATCTCACTTTGGGTAATAGTTAATCTTCATCGCCTTCTTCTTTCTTATCCTCTACTATAGGCTCGTCTGTTGGCTCTTCAGGGACAGTCCCAACTTCTTTTGTATCCTCCGACGCTTCACCCTGGTCAGTGTCAGAAGACGGTAAAAACACATCGAAATCACCCTCGGCCTCTTCGGCTTTCGTCTTAGCTTCTTCAGCTGCTTCTTCTTCCGCTACTTTTTGCTGCTGGTCTATTTTATCTTCTAACATCAGGAGCTCCTGCTCGACCACCAGCGCTTGGTCGGGGTTGTTTAATTTGGAACGTATTGAGCTCGCTTCAGGCTCGAAACCTGTTGTATCCAGGGCATTGAACCTGGGTTTTAGTTCATCCAGTAACTTTATATTGTTGATAAACACCGGAAGTACCTCCCAGAAACTTTCCATATCGGTTTCGATCAGTTGCTCCAATCTATTAACATCATAGCCTTGACTACGCCAGGTCGAGATCTTGCTCTGGAAATCTTTACCTGCTTTTTTTACTTTAGGTGGTTGATGGCTTGGCAAAAGTGGTTGAGACCCTTTCATAGGCGTTGGTAGCGCCGCTTTTTTCGATGGAGTAAGGATCTTGGGCTGGGGCGTACCACTGATCTCTGCCAAGGTCGCCTTTGCATCCACTAACGTTGGCGGCTCGATCGTCGTTATCGAGGCTGCCGGGATCGTTGTTGATAACGATGACAAGGCCTCTTCCATTTTCTTCTCTTTACGTTTACGATGCAATACAATTGCGGCTATACAGGTGATAATAATTATTATAATAACTAAGATAATGAGCATCCATAACAGCCCACTAATCCCATCCTCCGCACCTTTTTCACCAGGTTCTTTGATGCCATTCTCAACAAATATCACACCTGAATAGTCTTCTCCAGTAAGTGCACTATTGTCTATGGCAACGGCTTTTAGCCAATATTCTCCGTCATATATATCTTCAGTATTCCACAACACTCTGTAAATATCGCCACCAGGCTCGGTCGAGTTTTGGGTAGTTCCGATATGGATCCAATCAGTTTGATCCGATGAATAATAGAATTCCAACATGTTTATATTATCCTCTAGGTCAATAACCTCCGCCTCGAGCTCGATCCTTCGTTTGAGGGTCTCGTTATTTTCCGGACTGATAATTGTAACGATCGGTGAATTATATTGGCTGTTATGGATTATGAATGAATCATCCGAGAAGTCAACTCCCACAATATCTGTAAGATCAACTGCCTCGACTTTGAGCCAATAAAATCCATCTGAGACCGAATTAGTATCCCAAGATAACTCAAATGAACGTTGCAATGGGTTCTCAGGTTGTTGTATACCATCTGCCTGAACGCCAATTAAATGCCAGGTACTCTTGCTATCGTTCGAATAATAGAACTTTAAGCCTGATGTATCAATATTCTCTTCAAGATCGAAAGCGGTTCCCTGAAGGATTATATTGTCATTAAGAATTTCACCGCCGTTGGGATAGATGACATAGACTTCCGGTGAATTAAATTGGGTATTATGTATAAAGAAAACCCTATCAGAGATATCCTCACTAGAATGGCCATGAGTATCACTTACATTTGCTTTTAACCAATATTCACCATCTGCAACTTTAGTTGTATCCCAATCCAGTTCATAGGAATACATTTTTAATGTTACTGGCTCTGGAGATGCTGGTGTGGGTGCGTTATTGATATAGGTCCAATTTTCCAGATCCGCAGAATAATAGAAACTAACCCCCTCGAGATCGATATTTTCCTCGAGATCGCCGGCATTTGCACTTATTGTGGTATTACCAGAAAGCATTTCACCCCCATTCGGCGAAACCACATTCAAAAATGGTGGGTTAAATTCAATATTATGCAGGAAAAAAGGTTCATCTGAATGGTCCCACCCAATTAAAAGTGAACTATCTTTTGCAGATGCATTTAACCAATACCTTCCATCTGTTATCTTTAAGGTGTTCCACGCAAAAGTATAATGTTCGGGGTCGTTAATATCCGGATTTTGTTGATAACCAATTAATATCCAATTGATCTTATCCGAGGAGTAGGAGAATTTCACACCTTCGCCAGTATTGAAATTATCATCAAGATCATACACATCAGCTTCAAACTTTACATTTAACCGAACTTCCTCGCCAGCATTGGGGTAGGTGACTTTGACGGTTGGGGGATTAAGATAGCTGTTATGGACTTTGAATTTATTTGAAACGTTCATTACAGCTAAACCGGTCGTGTCATTAACAAATGCTTTCACCCGATACCATCCATCGCTAACTATTTCGGTGTTCCATGGGATAATATAAATTGAACTATTGTTTGGATTGGAATCATTATTTATGAATGCCCAATTGATCTCATCATTTGAATAATAAAATGTCACACCTGACGAATTAATATCATTGTCCATATCAAATGCAGATGCCTTTAGCTCGATCACACCAGATAGCTCTGTTTGATTGGTTGGGTATAATAACTCTAACATAGGAACTCTTGAAGGATTGTCGATCTCAAACCCCACGAGATCTCCAGCAACGGTGTTATCCATATCTGTAATGTTGACTTTTAGCCAATATTGACCATCAACCAATGTTGTTGTATCAAAATTGAAATGATATTGCTCATCAGCAGGTGTGGAATTATCATTTCCTAATAGCTCCCAGGTGTTATTCTCAGCTGATAAATAGAACTGCATGCCCAAGGTTTCATTGATACCGCCACCAATGGTGTCCAAAGGTGAGTCATAACCTGTCGCATTGAGCTGGTACTGGCCAAAAATAACTTCATCTAGCTGTGGGTCCTCTATCTGTGCGGTGGGCTGATATTGGTTGTCTACAATGAAGCTCCCGGAAAGGTCCCAACGATGGTTTAGGTCCAGATCCGCAACATCAGCTTTAATATAATATACATTGTCATTGACAGTGGATGTGTCCCATGATCGGGTATAGAATTTTCCCGATTCCGGGGTTGGGTCATTACCTATTAAAGTCCACGTACTCAGATCTGTAGAATATTGGAACCTAACACCTGAAACATCAATATTATTATCAGAATCAGTTGCAGTTGCATTTAAAAAAATCACCCTCTTAAAAACCTCACCGCCAATTGGATAGTTCAGTGTTATCTTAGGTCGCTTTAATACATCCAGTACATATGCCTTACCGGAATTGGAGCGTGACGGCGCTGAATCGTAATAGGGCGCCCCGACAAACTGTTCAGAATAAGCGTCACCGTCGACACTCCCCGCATGACTTACGGCTCGCCCAAATGCATCGCCGGGGTATTCACCGTAATTTATATGGAGCGCATCTGAACTAGCCTCAAGGCCCGAGTTCAGGGTTGCACCGCCGCCAAATACATAACTTGCACCGCTTTTATCGCCATTTGCATTGGTATTATCCGGTGCACCGATTATTATGTCGTCAAAATTATCGGAATTCACTCTTCCGGCACCACTGACCGAAAACCCGAATTTTTCACCTGTAGTGCCGTTGATAATTATATCTTGTTGGATTCTTGGGAAAATTATTATTGCAATATTATCGAAATATGCACGTATACCTTCATTCAACGTCTGAGTACCACCGGTCGCATCGAATTTCACGCCAAAATCAAGGTAATGCCAACCTGGTTGGGTTATGTAATTCGAGATCCTACCTATAAACCATCCAGAAACCGGTCCCCACGGATTAGTTCGGTCGGCTCCGGATGCGCGGTATAATATTTCCGGTTCGGGGTCTCCACCGAGATCGTTGCCAAGATAATTATAGCCTGTTGGTGTGCCAAATCGTGCTTTTACATATGAGGCTTCTTCGGTACCCTGTCCAGCGCTCTCAGTGTCCATAGCCTGCCACCCGATCGACACATAGGCTTCCCCACCGTTCGTTACAGCATTAGCAAGTGGCGGCGTGAGATCGAACTGCACACCCCAGGCTGCGCTATCCAATAGCTCTTGGTTCGAGCCGTCATTACCGGCGTGAGTGGGCCCAACCTGAACCTCTATCCTATTAGAACTGTCAAAAGTCAATCCTTCAGACTCGGGCTCCGGGTCGTAATGGTGTGCTATCGAAGAACCGCCTTGGAGGTTCTGGCCGTAGGTACCATTTTCCCAGTCCCATCCATCGTCATTGGCGGATGGATTAGCACCTAATCCAAACGTATTGCCCGTGGAATTAACTTCGTCACCCGTAAAATCGAAGCTAACAACATTGGGCGTAGATTCATTATCATCCCATAATTTAGGATAAATAGCGGAGGGAACAGTAAACGAAGGTTTACCATAATGGATGTAGGCTCGATCACCCCCGGGAGCACCAACTAATAGATCTCCGAAGTTATCGTTATTAATATCGCCGGCACCTGCAACCGCCCACCCGTAGAGTTCACCATCTTCGACCCCGTTCAAAGAAACATCCGAATTTGCGACCGCAATATAATTCGGCAGATTATTATCGCCAAAAAATACATATGTATGGCCTCTAACCGAAAATGGTGCGCCGACCGCCACATCATCATAGCTGGTGACATCACCATTGAAATTATTTAGACCGGCGACACTTGTACCAAACGCGGTTCCAGCCGGGCCCCCTAATATTGTTGGCCGTTTTTGATTCGTGATGGTCAATAATATATTATCAAAATGAAAAATACCATCTTCTGAGCTGGCGCCAAGATTTGCCCAGGTCCGAACTTTACCGCCAAGATCTAAATAGTGTGGGCCGGCACCCATGATCAAATTGGTGACCTCAAATGAAAAGGTTTGCCATGAAATATCGTTGGGATCATTATCCCAATAAACTTCGACTGTGGCATCAGCAAAATTATCGCTTCCATCCAGATCGTATCCGAGATACGTCATGGTCGTTCTACCAAACCTGCACTTGATCCATATTTCTTCATTCAAGTCCAGTCCCTGCCAAGTCCCCCATCCGGAGTCGTCGAAGTAATAATTGAATGAAATATACGCTTTACCTCCGTTGCTCAAGATTGTAGACTGCTCTGTAGTGATCTCAAACTCGACACCATAAGCACCACTGTCGGGTGAACCGCCATGATTACCATTACCATAATCATCCCCGATGCCAATGATCAACTGGCCGTCAGTGCCTACAGTTGAATCTGCAAGATCACCATCGCGGTTGGGATCAACGTTATATCCAACTGCGCTAGTATCACCGCCATAAGGTCCAGTGCTAATTATTTGCCAATCCCAGCCATCGTCGTCACCCGTGTGATCCATGGTGTTGCCTGTGGTGTTTAAGCCCGATGTGAAATCAATCTCGGGCGTGATCTTATCGGCCTCCATATCCCAAAGATCGATAAATGAGGTTTGATGGGTAGCCTGACCGTAGAAGATGTACGCCCTATTACTATCAGGAGCGCCGACGATCACATCATCGAAATTATCTTTATCAATATCACCAGCGCCTGAAACCGAGCTTCCAAAAGCTTCACCAATTATTGTACCGTTCAAGATCACATCGGCACTTTCGGCGGTAACATTTGCTAATGTGCCGCCATAGAAAATATAGGCTTTACCTTTCCCACTAATATAACCGGGTGCACCAACGATGATATCGTCACGGCCATCGCCATTCACATCACCGGCGCACGCCACATCCCACCCGAATTTATCGCCTGGGGCTTGGCCGGTTAGCACGATATCTGCATTACTTGGATCAACTCCAAGAGTTCTTGGGCTTGCATTGCCGTAAAAGATATAGACCGCACCGGAATTCTGACCATTAATATCATTACCGGGAGCACCTACTAATATATCGTCATAAATATCGCCATTCAAATTACCGGCATATGATACATTCCAGCCAAAGTAATCTTCGCCCTGAACACCAAACCCGGATTCCAATTCGTCAAGAGCGTTGATAGGTTGGATTCGAGAACTTTTATTAAGATAAGAGCCAACCCCATTAAAGATCGAAAAAATTAAAATAAAAATAATTAATATTATTAACATTTTGGTTTTGAAATCCGACCTTTCGTGCATTTGATTTCACCCCTAAACCCTATTATGAATTAGTATCCCTTAATTTCGGCTAAGCCAGTAGTAATAAGTAATATTAAACTTTGGTATTATTGTTCACTTATTATAAGAACGAAAATACTTTTTTTATCAGGTTTCGGTTGCGAAGCTCGTAGGTTGAGCTTGACTTGAGGTTCATTATGTTTTA
>CBDVCJ010000145.1:0-9546 GCA_965372445.1 uncultured Thermoplasmata archaeon
TAGTTTGTAGTTTGCAGTTTGGTGTTTGCAGTCGCCCCTCCCCCCAAAATAATTTCAAAATCCAAAATCCCAAATTTTAAGTCAAATAAAGCCAACAGAGGTTAGAAGATTTGCTTATACATTTTCATTTAGGTTTCAGTAATTTGCGGAACAAATTGCCGAAACCAAACTTCCTAACCTTTTATGGATTTGAGATATAATATTTGCCGCTACAAACCGAAAACTACAAACTGAAAACTATTTAAATTAGCTTCGATTCAATAAGCATCCAGAAGACCCATCAATTATCGCCACGTTACTACTACATCGTCAGTTCGGTATTTTTGATTGACCTCGGTATCTTCAATTTTCATTCTCACCCCGGCCCCATACATAATAAGCCCGGTCCAGGCGATCATTGCACCATTATCTATACATAACTCCCGTGGAGGTACAAAAAATTCGGCCTCGCGTTCATGTGCCATGGTTTTTACCATTTGCTGTAACCGTTTATTGCAGGCCACGCCGCCGCCCAATAAAACGTCAGTTTTCTCGGTATGTGCCATTGCACGTTCAGTTACCTCGGTCAACATCGCATACGCGACCTCTTGGATCGAATAACAGATATCTTCGAGGCTATTATCCTGTTTATAGAGATTAATACTTGCAGTTAGCATCCCGGAAAATGATAGATCCATACCTTTTACCGAATATGGCAATTCTATGAACTTTTTACCTTTTTTAGCCAGTGCTTCGATCTGCACTCCCGCGGGGAAATTCAAACCAGTGGCGCGCCCGAATTTATCCAACATATTGCCAATACCAATGTCCAAGGTCTCTCCGAACACACGATATTTACCATCGACAAATGCAATTATTTGGGTATTGCCACCTGATACATAAAGCAGTATCGGGTCTGTAGAACCTGTAAGTGCACCGATCTCGAGGTGCGCAACGCAATGATTCACCCCAAGGATCGGTTTATCAAGCGCCAACGCGAGCGCACGCGCCGAGGTCGCGATGGTTCTTAGACACGGCCCCAAACCGGGCCCCTGTGAAAATGCCAATAGGTCTATATCTTCATATTTCAACCCGGCTTCGGTTACGGTCGCGCGTATCAACGGCACGACCTCTTGGGCATGGTGGTTCGCAGCCTCACGAGGGTGAATGCCGCTGCCGTCAGGTGCATGATACATCTTCCATTTATTAGCATAAATTTTGCCTTTGGAATCTACAATACCAACCCCGACAGTATGGGCGGTTCCTTCAAGTCCCAAACATAACATCATATCACAATCACATAAAATAATTTTTAAAATGTTTCTAATTAAAAAAACCTTTTTAGATTCTTGTTATTCGTCTCATTAAAATATATTGCACCCTTATTTTTGCTTTATCTTACGCGGGATCACTTTGGTGGATGCAACAGTCCGTGGGATCACCTTGTGGGAGGTCAAAGGTATATCATCTTTACCAAGCTTCTCTTTTACACGTCGCCACTTTTCTAGACCATACCCGCATTTCGGACATTTATTATCTCTATCCGATATCCCAGTTCCACATGCAGGACATTTTGGAAGTGGTTTAGGCATTGGCGGAAGTTGTTTACCTGATTTCCTTTTTAGCTCGGACCGAATCTCTTTTTCGGCTTTTTCAGTTTTTATATCCAGCGGTGCGACTTCAGCAGGCGCCACCTCCTTTTTACGAATTTTGCGAATTACTGCTAAAATTATTATGACGATTATTATGATCACTATTATACCATACAACAATAGATCTGAAAGGTCTTCATCTTCTTTGGCGACCGGAGGATGGCTTTTGCGGTTGTTCGGGTTGGTGCCGCGCTCGAATTCTTCAAGATTATTAAAACCGTCATCGTCTAGGTCTGAATTCGCATCGTTAAGTGTGGGCTGCAGGCCGTATTGTACCTCCCAGCCATCCGTCATGGTATCATTATCTGTGTCTGGATTGGTTGGGAACGTCTGGTTCTGATATTCTTCTAGATTACTCAGGTCGTCTTCATCGGGATCTTCATGGGGATTATCAATTCCAAACCGGTCTTCCCACGCATCAGGCATACCATCTCGATCCGTGTCTTGGCCGGACTCGATCACTGTCATGACTCTTGAGCTCGTTCCGATCAGCCCGTCATTATCACGGACAGTTAAATATACTCGATAAATATTAGGTGTGGCAAAGCCATGGTCTAACATCGCGCCTTGACCATAAGTTCCGTCGCCAAAATCCCAGATGTAATCTTCTATTGTTCCGTCAGTGTCTGTTGAGCCCGTTGCGTTCCAGGTGACCACTTCATCGACCTCCATAACTTTTCGGGGCACTTCGATAAATGCGGTCGGGGCAGTGGGGGCATCACTTGTAAAGTATACATCAACTTCACTATAATCTATTGGAACGGTTGTTTGTAATTGGCCATTCTGAAATTCATAAGTGGTGTAGTCGGCTTGATCTACCATCACCTTTTGGGGATAGGGTACATCTTTCATTATCAATTGGATTGAATGGTCGGCATCGACCTTTACATGAAGGACCTCTTTATCGATAAAGTATTTCTTGTAGGCATTGGTGTCTTCATCATAATCTTGACCCAGAATTTCATTACTCTTTTCTTCGGCGATCGACCGACAATCGATCTCCAATGTTTTTACATTAATTGTTTTTACCTCGACGGTATTAGATGAAACTGTATATTTCACTGTAATATAGCCATTCTCTGTAATATCGGTACGTTCAACCCGGTAATGTTCCTGGACACCGTCAACCTCAAAGGTCAAGCGATAGAAATACTGATTATCATTGACCTTGCCTCTCATTGTTTGCTCGCCAATGTAAGATGCGCATGAAATTAAAATGAAAGTTAGATAGAGGGCATAAAGTGCAATTAATAACCGCTTTTTGGTATTCATTCTCTATCGCCCCCTTTATTATGTTTGGCCAAACTGCGGCTCTTGGTTCGAAAGATCGCAATAAAGGTCAACAAGATCAACATTGGCAATATATATGATTGGAATTCCGGTACCAGTGTGATCACTGTAAAACCTGGGTCCGCCAGCCCATCCAGATCGCATTCTACCAAAGCAGTATCGCCATAATCCAGATCGAGTATATCGGTAACATCATTCGTCTTCGAGCCGCTGGTACCGCCATCATAAACCACGACAAATGAGCCTTTGTAATTACCATCGTTTAAGGTATCATCCAGGCCAGTGCCATCATCGCGCACTGTGAATGAAATTTGATCTGAAAACGTTAAATCCAGCGCAGTTGCAGAGCGGGTCGTGCCCCACGTGGTACCGTCAGTTACTAATACATAAACTGTTTGGCCGCTATCAAACGTTGTAGATGACGTGGAAAATCCGGAGTCACTATAGGTGGTCACAACATCCAAGGTGCGGGTGGTGCGGATGCCGATCTTAAAAAATTGCTTCTCTTCAGCGATTTTGGGAAGCTCGACGAGCTCTTCATTGAGATAAATGGGAGAACTGGAATAATCTTCAGTACCCTTCCAATCAATAATATGGAAATAAACAAATGGCGATGAATCGGCATTGATCTGTTCCAGATCGAGCTTGGTCTCTAACTTATTTTTATAACAGGCAGTTTCTATTGGATCCAAGTTCTGGAAATGGTAGGCGGTTTGCATTTCACCGCTGTATTTGGAATAAGAGCTCGAAATTATCTCGCCGTTCTGGCCCGTAATTTCAATTATGTAATCCGCGCCTAGCGGGAACCAATTCGTGGGTCTATAACCTGTCCGTTTATCGTGGTCGGTATCCAAGAACACCACTAGGGCATCCTCACCGGTTTTGGATGGCAAGGCCGGCAAGGGTCGGTCCTTATCGGTGCCCGCCGAGATCTTTACAGAAGGTAGTTGAAATTTGTGATAATCTTTGCGGTAATCAACGGGAATATTCACACCCGCCATTATGGAGCCTTCAACATCAATATAAAATGCCAAGGACCCTGAGGATGATTCTTGGGTTGTGGTTGTGGGTACTGCAGCATAATTATTGATGTTGATGTTGGGGTTTTGAGACGGGGTGGGATCAGTATCGTCATTTTTATCGATGTTATTCCAATCTTCAAACAAGCCATCAATAACAATGCCTTCCGGAACTCCGCCGATATAGGTTCTGAGGCCTTCACCGTTAATAGTCACCGGACAATTACCGGCATCAATTTTGTTAACCTTGAATTCGAAAATATTGCTTGTTGACTCCGAAGTTGGAATTCTGGTCCTAACATTAAATCTAGTGGGTTCTGACCGTTTTATTGTTAATGGAAATTTTATTTCGTTATCGTCATTGTAACGATAGATCGATGCATCATGAGTAAATTCGATCCCTTTAACATTTATATCTTCACCAACGGCATTGAATTCAAGTTCGAGAGCTTCAAAGTAATCGTCAGTGGTTATTATTCCATCCTCAATGGCACTACTTTGCTTTACAGTTAAAGCACGAAATGTATTGCCGACGACAGTATCAGATGTATCGGAGTTGCCTGCATAATCTGTTATATGAAATAATATTTTAGGTTCCGTGTCTGTTTGAGGTCGGCCGTTAGTGAATAATTCAGTTCGATAAATTTGGGCCTCAAGTTTATTATCGCTGACACTACTTTGTATTGAAGCTATAGGCTCCCATGCATTCCAATCGTTTTGGGTGCGTGAGGCTGTTTCATCATCAATTCGGTAATATGAATTGTAACTTTTCAGTTCGGATCTGGTGATCCGGCCTTTATATCCGGTAATTTCAACCATGTTATCGGCCCCGAGTGTTTGGATGGAATACCCGGTTGTTGGGTTATTATCAGAATCGATAAAAACTCTGGCTGTGGCGGCATTAAAACCCTCCGGGGCGTTATAAGGTTCCGTATGGGTAGGTCGATTAAAGATTCGGCCTTTGACCGCAATAAAGAACGAGATTTTTGAGTCTTCCTGGTTGAGTTTATATTCCTTAATATTTACACTTGGGTTATCCAATTGGTCTCCTGATGAATCTTGAAAGCCTTCTACATCACCCCAATCCTTAAACTCGCCGTCAATTGCAATTCCATTGTAAGATGATCGGAATTCAATGAAATATAAACCTAAAGGAGCGGCGATCAACACCAACGCTAAAATAATATTGATTATCCGTTTTCTTCGAGTTTTAAATTTGATCAATTCCCGTTTGTGGTGTTTGCGCGACATTATATTTCCGTTCGTAAGGCCATTGCCATTTGTAAGCCCGTTACCATTCGTAAAACCCTCAGAGGGGTTACGAAGGGTCAAGGCACCCGAAGTGGTGCCTGCGCCGTTCGTAAGCCCGTTTCCGTTCACAAGTCCGCAGGAGTTGTGAAGGGTCAAGGCGCGAGAAGCGCCTGCGCCATTAGTGAGACCATTACCATTTGTGAAACCGTTGCCGTTCACAAGTCCGGAGGAGTTGTGAAGGGTCAAGGCACCCGTAGAGGTGCCTGCGCCATTCGTAAGCCCATTGCCGTTTATTAAACCGTTATGGATACTCCTAGAACTGTCTAGATTTACCATCACCAAGCCTCTATAATACCCCTTTTTTAGTTATTTTCATTTCGATATTTTGAAATGTTATCAAGTATGTAGTTAATTTATTATCTTTTATTTAGTTTTTAATGATAAATGTCTTTGGATATTTATAATTATTGATTTTTATTATTAGGAATTATAAAATTATTTTAGTAGAACTATCCCATATAAATATTAGGCAGTAATAATTGTACATATTCCAATACTTTTATTTACCGTTGGATAATATCCTATTATATTATATCATACCAAAAGTCATGCATTTTTGGGGGGCGTGAAAAATTAGCATCCTAATAAAAAATGTACTATTCGAAGGCCATGATACCAATATTTTTATCGAAGGCACCAGGATCTCAGAACTAGGCCGCACCAGTCCCGAATCCGAAACTGTAATTGACGGTACCGGCAAGGCGGCGCTCCCCGGCATGATCAATGCCCATACCCATGCCGCTATGACCTTATTAAGAGGTTATGCAGATGATATGCAATTGTTCGAATGGCTAAAGACCAAGATCTGGCCGTTGGAATCGAAACTGACAGCAGATGATGTGTACTGGGGTACAAGATTGGCCTGTTTAGAAATGATCAAATCCGGGACCACTTGTTTTAATGATATGTATTGGCATATGGAGTCCGCCGCCAAAGCGGTTGAGGATTCCGGAATTCGCGGTGTGATCAGTGGCGTGTTCATAGATTCATTTAATGTGGATAAGGGCAAGCAGCAACTGACTGCCAATTTGCAACAACTCAAGGCCCTGCAAGGCGCGGCCGACGGGCGTGTCATCCCCGCACTCGGCCCGCATGCGATCTATACGGTCTCTTCCGAAATGCTGGCCGAGATCGCAGAAATGGCGAAAAAGAATGAGTTATTGATACATTTTCATTTGGCCGAGACCAAACAAGAGAATGAGGATTATATCGAAAAAAACGGTAAACGCCCCGTGGTGCATCTTGAAGAGCTTGAGTTCCTAAGTCCGAAGTTAGTGGCGGCCCATTCGGTCTGGTACAATAAGAGCGATCTGGAGATCTTATCCAAATACGATGTGAAGGTGGTTCACAACCCGGTTTCGAACATGAAACTTGCGGTGGGGTCGGCCATTCCATATCAGGCAATGCAGGCTGCAGGTTTGACCATAGCATTGGGTACGGACGGGTGCGCTTCCAATAATAATCTTGACATGTTCGAATCTATGAAGATCGCAACGTTACTCCAAAAATATCACACCAGCAACGAGACCATCATGCCGGCCTTGGAAACGTTTCAGATGGCGACCATTAACGGTGCAAGATCACTAGGGTTGGACGTGGGTGTGATCGAAGTGGGCAAACTTGCAGATATTATGTTGATCGATCTGGCAAATCCCGAAATGACACCAAATCACGACCTGATATCTAATATTGTATATTCGGGAAATGGTGCGATCGTTGATACTGTGATCTGTGACGGTAAGATATTAATGGAAGATCGGGTGGTGCCGGGAGAGGTTGAGGTATTAGAAAAAGCCCGAGAGGCCGCGATGAATTTGGTCAATAGGTGACCATATAAATAAAAAATTAGATTTGGAGGTTTGTAAATGCTTGAGTTATTAAGAAATTCGTTAGACGGTGTGCCGACAATTAAGCGAGGCGATTATAATTATTTTCAGCATCCCTTAGCGGATGGTGCTCCAGCAATACCGCCGGAACTATTGAGGGAGATCGGGGCCGCTACGGTTAAGATCGCAAATATGGATGTGGATGTGATCCTGACAATGGAAGCTATGGGCATACATATTGCAACAGTACTTTCGGACATGACCAATATCCCGATGAACATCATCCGCAAAACGGAGAGGTATCTCCCAAATGAACTTACTCTGGATCAAGAGACCGGATATAGCAAGGGCACTATGTATTTGAATTCGATCAAAAGTGGTGACAGGGTGCTGGTATTGGATATTGTCATCAGCACAGGCGGCACGTTAATTGCAGTTCTGAACGGGTTGAAGCGGTTAGGTGCGATCGTAGAAGATGTTGTATGTGTAATTGAACGGGACGATGGTGTCGCAAAGGTCAAAAGCGCTACAGGTTTCGATGTGAAGACTATTGTGAAGATCGATGTCGGTGAGAATATCAAGATCATTGAGGATTGTTTTAGTCGATACTGACAAAATTCGATTTCTTTCTATTCATTTTTAAATTCTATTAAATTACAAAAGTGGTAAGTGGTAAGATTGTGACTTATTTTCATATTCAGGATGAAGGATGTGAAAAAGATTCGAGTTTCGTGATTCGAGATTCAAGATGGCAAGTTATTTAAAAGGAAGTTAGAGGATAGAAGATAGAAACTAGAAATTTAACTCTATCGTCTTACTTCCAGCCTCTATCTTCCTATTGGTCAGCCATTAGAAAACTGGAATCTATCTATCAGCCACCATCCTTTTTTACCACGAAAAGGGCCTTAGCCATAAATTCAGAGAAGAATCATAATTATTTGGAACTTAGAGTTACACCTTTTTGACCTTGGTACTTGCCGCTGCGTTCACTGTACAACGCTTCGGGCTCCGACGATAGAAATTCGAACACCATTTGCGCAAAAGTATCGCCGATCGCTAATTTCACACCGCGACTCGAAGCGTTCAAAGCGGAGAGCGTCAGGGTGCCTTCGAAGCCGCTGTCGATCTTGCCGAACGACCCGATCACACCGCGGCGCGCGTGGGTCGTGCGTATCCATAACTGCGCGGTCAACTCCGGCCCGATCTTGATATATTCGAGTGTGCTGACGACGAACCAGGTCATTGGTGGGATCTCAAGCTCGCCTTTATCTACATGAAGTTTTTCATTTGGTATCATTATCTCGGAGATAGTAAGATCATAACCGTTAGGGGTCAAATTATTTGATTGGAACGGTTCAATTACCAATTTGTTCTGCATTATTAATTTTATTATGTCCCGGTCTACAACTACACCTTTCATTTCTACCCACCATCCGAAAGCCATAATAATATTATAATTGATATCCTTTTCGATAAGCAGATAAATTATTGGTGATATTAAGGGGAAGAATCCCCTTTGGTTCAGAAGCCGAAGGGTTCTGAAGCATAAAGGTAAAATCATTAGATTTTACCTGCGAACAATCCCACTTTTTATTTCGAATGGTGGGATACCTTCGGCATCCCACTAACAAATAAAACTAAGGGCCCATGAGGTAGCTTGGATATCCTACCGGCCTTCGGAGCCGGATACCAGGGTTCGAATCCCTGTGGGTCCGCCTTTATTTTTTCTCAATATTATTGTCTGCAGTCGGGATTCGAACCCGGTGTTCGAAGCTCGGGCTGAATATACAATTTATTTTCAAATACTTATTCAGCCCTGCATTTGTGAAAGTCGATGTAGTCTTAATTATAAGGCTTAGACTTTCACAGACCGAGGTAAAATTCAGTACTGAAATGGATAAAACATATGAATTTTACCGCAGCTGTTAAAATCATTATGTCTTTAGATTGGTTTGATTTCAACAGTCCCTGTGGGTCCGCCTTTTTTATTTTCGTTATTTTATTGTCATTAGTCGGGATTCGAACCCTACGGCTGAATAGGTCACAATATTGATAATATCTTATTCAGCCTTTGGAGTTGGAATTCTATTGTGACAAAGCAATTGTCAGAATTCCAACACCCAGGGTTCGAATCCAAATGGCAAATAATGGCAAAATATTAGCAATATTCACGACAACCGCACTGACCACAATCAAAGCAACGTCTAGACTGCGGTTGCCGGGACCGTTAAAATCAAATCAATTTACTGACGCTATGATTTTAACGCGTCAGGGCTGATTAAGCTGAAATCAAGATAGAGAAATAATCCGCCCGTAGACAACCGCATCCGACCTTTGACAAACTAAAGAAAAAGGATGCGGTTGTCGGGATTCGAACCCGAGCAGAAAGCTCTATCCTGCTCGCCATAACGACCAGCATTGGGAAGCTTTAATCCTAACCAGGCTCGATCACAACCGCACTATATTTAC
>CBDVCJ010000146.1:0-9515 GCA_965372445.1 uncultured Thermoplasmata archaeon
CCCGGTTTGTGGGACGCCTTTGGCGTCCCACCATTCGAGATTAAAAGAGGGGTTTAAGGGGATTCCTCCCCTTGGAAATCCCTAATACTTTGACAACCACTATTAAACGAAACAGCCCCGACCGGATTTGAACCGGTGCCGAGGGATCCAAAGTCCCTAATGCTACCACTACACCACGGGGCTCCGTCTTCACATTAATACAAGTCGCCCCTACGGGTCATTTACTTCGTAAATAACCCTGGAGCTTAAAATTCTCTTTGAGAATTTTAACCCCCACGGCGCTATTATGAAGACAAGGTCAGGAAATATATTGTCTATTAGTAATATTTTTTGGTAATTTACCTTATTGATGGAGAAGGTGCTTAATAGACTCCAGATTCGAGTCTTGGGGCTTTTAGGAGTGTGTGGAGTTGTGGAGTTATGGAGTTATGGAGTAATAAGTTGTGAGTTGTGGCAAGTTAGGTAATAGGTACTAGGTAATAGGTAATAGGTGATAGGGACATTACTGTCGAATGTAATTTATCGGGAGTAGCGGGAACCCGGGAGTCTGAGTAAAAATACCACCGTCGGGAGTATCGAAATTAATGAGTATGGTACCCTTTCTCGTTACTCCCGTGCTCCCGTGCTCCCGTGCTCCCGTGCTCCCGATGTTCCCAAGGAAACCTAATACCTATCACCTATCTCCTACCACCTAAAATAACACCCAACGCCCAACACACAACTACATGGACTCCTAAACTCCAATTACGCCCTAAACTCCATAAACTCTTTCGCCTATCGCCTGTCGACTTTCGCCTTTCCATGGGGAATCTCGAATCTGAAATCTTTTTATCATCATTATCTCATAATTAAATCCAAAAGAAAATTTAATTAGTTGAAATTCAATTACGAGACTCGATTCATATATTTATAAGGGAGGAGATTTTATGACGATTACAGAATTTAAATACGACCCCGTCAAGATAGATAAAGGCTACAATAACAGGACACTTTACATCAACTTAACAGAAAGCCGTATCGAGAGCAAACCGGTCTCAGAAAAAATGAAAGAGACTTTCGTGGGGGGCAAAGGCTTTGACCTCTGGCTGCTCTGGAACGCGTTACCAAAAGATCGGATCATCAAATGGGATGATGAAGAGAACGAGATCTGTATTGCGTGCGGCCCGCTTGGCGGTACAACTATCTACCCTGGCAGCGGTAAAAGTATAGTCATGTCAATTTCGCCATTGACCGGATCGGTCATCGATTCGAATGTCGGCGGATATTTTGGGCCTTATCTCAAATTTTCGGGGTGGGACTGTCTCGAGATCCAGGGTAAAGCTGAAAAAGATGTTGTCATAGTTATTAATGGCGACGAAGGCGTTATTAGCATCGAAGAAGCCGTTGACCTATCTGAGGAAACTCATGTTCTCGGTCAACAGCTCGTTGAAAAATATGGGGCCGATAATAAACGCAGTATTTCAACCGTCACCGCAGGTACAGGCGCGAAACATACCTTCTTTGGTTGCTTGAATTTCTCGTGGTATGACCATAACCGCAAAGTAGCTCGTTTCAAACAAGCCGGTCGCGGCGGGATCGGAACCGTGTTCCGGGATAAAAAGATCTTAGCAATAGTTGCAAAAAAGAACTATCCGGCCCCGCGATGGAAGATCGATCATGTTGAAATTCCAAACTTGACGGAGGTCTAAAAATGTCTGCGGATAAGGTTCGTGCTATAATTGAGGATTGGAACAAAGACCCCGACTATGCGATCGAAATGCTCCAGGATGTACAATCGGAATTTCGGCAGATATCCCAAGATTCATTAGAAGTGATTTCGGATGTCACGGGCATACCTCTTTCAAGACTTTTTTATATAGTTACATTTTATAATTATTTCAGTCTAAAACCTCGAGGCGAGCATCGGATCCAGGTTTGTCGAGGAACTGCGTGTCATGTTAAGGGTGCAACTCGAATAATGAAAGCTATTAGAAACAAATTGGCGATCGATGAAGGTGAAACGACTAACGACCTGAAATATAGTTTGGAAACTGTGCGATGTCTGGGGTGTTGTAGTATGGCCCCTGCAGTTGCAGTTAATGAGGACGTTATTGGTAACGCAAATTCGGCTACTATCGACAAAATTATTTTGAAAAAAGGTGACGATGGGGGTGATGAATAATGGCCAAAATAACCCCGACCGATCTTGAACAGATAAGATCAAAATTCAAAACCTCTCGTGAAAATTATAAAGCTTCACTAATGGTCTGCTCGGAAACCGGCTGCGCTGCTTATGATGCGGGGAAGGTTCAAGATGCATTGATTAACGAGTTAAAGCAGAATGAACTCGATAATGATTATCGAGTAATACCTACAGGGTGTTTAGGTCTTTGTGCGCAAGGTCCGCTTGTGTTGGTCCAACCTGAAGGTATACTGTACGTCAAACTTAAACCGGAAAATATCCCGACCATAGTTGAAGAACATCTCAAGAATGGCAAGCCAGTGGAGGATCTTATGTACAAACCGTCAGCCGACGAAGCTGCGGTGCCTTTAATGAAAGACATCGAGTTCTACAAAGACCAGGAATTAATTGTGCTCCGCAACCATGGCGAGATCGACCCTGAACAGATCGAGGATTATATTGGTAACGGCGGTTATCAAGCTCTTGCAAAAGCACTATCCGATATGCAGCCCGATGATATCCTGGCCGAAGTTAAACGCTCGGGTATCAGGGGTCGAGGCGGCGGGGGTTTTCCCGCGGGCTCGAAATGGGAAACCTGTAAAAACGCCGCCACCAGCATCAACGTGCCACCCTATCTCGTATGTAACGCGGACGAAGGTGACCCCGGCGCGTTCATGGACCGCAGCGTGATCGAAGGCGACCCTCACAGTATGATCGAAGGTATGATCATCGGCGCTAGAGCGCTGGGTGCAAATACAGGATATGTTTACATCCGCAAAGAATACCCATTGGCATTAAAGCGCTTGAAAATTGCACTTGACCAAGCACGGGAGTACGGGTTATTAGGCGAGAACATACTTGGCACAGAGTTCAGTTTTGATATCCAGATCCACCAGGGCGCAGGCGCGTTCGTCTGCGGCGAATCTTCTGCGTTGATGACTGCTATGGAAGGTAATGTCGGAGAGCCACATGCTAAATACATCCATACAGTTGAGATCGGGTACAAAGGCATGCCGACTGTTCTTAACAACGTCGAAACCTGGGCAAACATACCCATGATCATCGAGAAAGGTGGGGAATGGTTCGCGGGGATCGGCATCGGCGACGTTACAGAATCGCCCTGGAACGGCAGCACGGGTACGAAAGTGTTCTCGTTGGTGGGTGATGTTAACAATACAGGTCTTGTCGAGGTTCCCATGGGCATAAAATTACACGATATCGTCTACAAGATCGGTGGAGGGGTCCCTAACGATAAAAAATGTAAAGCCATCCAAACCGGCGGTCCCTCGGGAGGATGTATCCCCGCTACCCAATTCGACCTCACCGTAGATTTCGATTCGTTAACCGAAGCCGGGTCGATGATGGGTTCCGGCGGGTTGATCGTGATGGACGAATCCAGGTGTATGGTAGACGTAGCGAAATATTTCATAGATTTCCTGGTTGAAGAATCATGTGGGAAATGTACACCTTGTCGTGAAGGGTTGGTTATCCTCCATGATGTGCTTAATAATATCTGTAACGGTGAAGGTATACCATCCGATCTAGAGTTGCTCCGGCAAATTTCTGCGACTATGAAAAACGCCGCGTTATGTGATCTAGGCAAATCCGCCTCGAACCCTGTCCTCAGCACGATAAATTATTTCCGCGATGAATATGAAGCCCATATAAACGCTAAAAAATGTCCGGCGGGGGTTTGCCAAGCTTTGATCCAATACCGGATCATCGAAGAGAACTGCACAGGCTGCGGTGTATGCTTGAAAAACTGTCCTGAGGACGCGATCTCAGGCGAGAAAAAAGAGCTGCATGTAATTGATCAGGAAAAGTGTAAAAAATGCGGGATATGTTTTGACAGCTGCAAATTCGAAGCTGTGGAGGTGGTGTAAAATGGAAGGTTCAAATGCGATCAAACTCACAATTGACGGTAAGGAACTTAATATTGACCCATGGACAACGATCCTCGTAGCTGCCAGGGAAAACGGTCTCGAGATCCCCACGCTTTGTTACCACGAGCTGACAGGCCCAATTGGCAACTGCCGGTTATGTATTTGCGAGATAAAAAAAGGTGATAGAAGCAAGGTGGTTACATCATGTAACTATCCTATCCGCGAAAGTGATGAAGGCGTTGAGATCTTCACCCAATCGGATATTATTGTAGATACGCGCAAAAACCTACTTGAGATCATGTTAGCCCGCTGGCCTAATGTGGAGATCGTTAAAAATATGGCGGCCGAATATGGAGTAGACAAACCTCGGTTCACGCATCCTTTAGTTAACGAATCAGAGAACGCCTGTATTCTCTGCGGCAGATGTGTACAAGGCTGCGATTCTGTAGTTCACCAACACATCATCGATTTTGCAGGGCGTGGGTATAAACGCCGAGTTGCAATGCCGTTAGATGAAATGAGCCCGAATTGTATCGCTTGCGGCACCTGTATGTTCATCTGTCCCACCGGCGCGATCGAACTTACGGACGCTCCGAACAACCCAGCAGACACGAAACTTCTGAACGAGGTCGGGCTTGAACATTCGCTCGAGATCCATACCTTGGACCCGTTCCAGAACGAGATGAGCGTTATTGGCACTACGCATCTTGTACCGATAATGAACGAGTTCGATCTGCTGCCGGTCAATAATTACAAGTTCGGCTCGCATCCGGGTGCAGACAATATTGGTGCCAATGCATACCGCAGCAGGTTCGATCCAGGGTTCGACGGGTGCTGGGCTGGATGCCCGGTCGCATGTTCGCATGTGGCGAGAGATTTCGAACTAAAGACCGGCCCGTACAAAGGTCATAAAGTGTTCGTTGACGGCCCTGAATATGAAACTATTGCCGGGTGCGGAAGTAATCTTGGAATATTCGACCCGGATTGGATAATCGAGATGAACTTCTACTGCGATACCTACGGGTTAGATACGATTTCTATCGGTACATCGATCGCTTTTGTTATGGAATGTTACGAGATGGGGTTGATCGATAACGAAGTTACCGATGGATTAGATCTTAAGTTTGGTAATGGCGACGCGGCGCTAGAACTCGTTCACCAGATGGCAAGAGGCGAAGGGTTCGGGATGGTTGTCGGTCAAGGTATTCGCAACATGAAAAAGATATTCTCAGGGAAATACGGTGCCGACATTAATATTATGAACGATATTGGCATGGAAGCTAAAGGTCTTGAATATTCGGAGTATGTGACAAAAGAGTCGTTAGCCCAGCAGGGCGGGTACGGACTTGCGCTCAAAGGCCCCCAGCACGATGAAGCCTGGCTGATCTTCCTGGATATGGTACATAACCTGATGCCGACGTTCGAGCAGAAGGCTGAGAACCTGCACTGGTTCCCGATGTTCCGAACCTGGTTCGGGTTGAACGGGTTGTGCAAACTTCCCTGGAACGATATCGTGCCGTTGGATAATAAAGAGACACCGGAACCTGCCAAAGTTATGAAACATGTGAACTGGTACGCGAAATATTTCACCGCGGTCACGGGCAGACAAACCGGACCCGCTGATATAATTTCAATGAGCGAGAAAGTTTACAATTTCCAGCGCATCTTCAATCTCCGCATGGGGTTTGGAAAACGCGAGCACGATACCATCCCATACCGATCCGTGGGGCCAGTTACAGCCGAGGAATATGAAAGCCGCGCGGAGCGCTACGACGAGCAGCTGAAAGAAAAGGTCGGGGTCGACCCCGAGGGTAGATCGACCGAAGAAAAGCTGCAGGCTCTACGAGAATATCGCGAAGCAGAATATGAGAAGCTCAAAGATGCGGTTTACAAACGCAGAGGATGGGCCAACGACGGCGTTCCGACACTGGAGAAGGTTAAAGAGCTCGGCATTGATTTTCCTGACGTTGTGCAATTGATTGAGAACAAATGATTTTATTGTCAAAAGTCGAAGGTCTAAAGTCTATCTTCGGGATACGGGATGCGACAACCCACCACCCAATTTTAACGCGAAAGCGCGAAAACACGAAAGAATTTATTCCGGTCACTAAATTTCGTGTTCTTCGCGTCCTTCGTGTTAAATTAAGGGGTGGGGGGAATCGATTCCCAATTCCCGTGAAAGGCTTTCGACCTTTGACCTTCGAAAACAACTCAGAATTGTTAAATTATTATGCCATTACTCTTCACGATCAATTTCATCATCTTCTTTCGGTTTTGGTGGCGTCTTTTTACCTTTCATTCTAGACTTGTACCTACCTTTACCTTTCTTCGAAGCTTTCATTTCACCGAGATAATCATCGATCCTCTTATCTAAAATAAGGAAATGGTTCTCTTCGATCTTACCGGCTTTGACTTCGCCTTTAATTTCATCTCTTAACCCTGTCAGTTCCTGCTCGCATTCCTCATGATCATCTTGGTGTTCATTATACGTATTATCGATCTTTTCCATATAATGACGAAGCTTACCCCTTTTCCGGCGGATCGAGAGGAAACCTATCAGGAACGCCATAAGTGATGCGAGGATCGTTAAGATTGTGATTATAGGTTCCCAGAAACCCCAATCGAATTCATCACTCTCTTTCTCTTCAGTTTTAAGTTCGGTAATGAACGACCAGTTCTTGTACTCGCCCATTGTATAACCATCAAGACTCTTAGCCTCGGGCGAGATACTAATATTATACTGGGTGTTAAACTCAAGATGACTACTGGGTGTAAAAGTAAGTGTGGTGGCCGACCATTCGAACACACCGTTTATATGCGGTGAGATCGCAAACGCGTCCTGGGTGGCCTGTTCGTTCATCGCCATGTTGAAACCTACTTCGACATCTGTAGTTACAGAAACTTCAGTCCCTGTAGGTCGATTCTCTATTACCCGGGGCCGGTTCTTATCGACCACCGATACAGTTGTGAACTGCCAGGTTTCATCTGAAGTTAAATTATTGCCAAGCAGATCTTTTGCTTTGGCACTGATCCGTACCATATAATTTGTATTGTAATCCAATAGATCATCGGGTGTGAAAATTAATTTATTACCTGTCCATGTGAAGGTTCCATCTACTTTAGGTGATATAGAAAATGCGGTCTGGGCAGAGGTTTTGTTCATAACTTCGCTGAATGTTACCGTGATAATAGTATCGATGGGTACACTCTCACCGCTGGGATACTTTTCAAGAGCCGAAGGTGCATCGGTATCGTTCCCAATTATCGAGATATCGATATCGTTCAAACTGGTCGGCTGTTCGATCGACCACCCGCTGCCGCTATAATAGGCTATGTTGGGAGGTGTAGTTGAATCTGCAGCTTTGATATAATATTCCAATCCATCCGTAGTAACTACATTTGCAAAAATATCGGCTGAATATTCATCCCCGGTGGTAACGGTCATTGCTAATTCCGCATAGGTAGTCTCCGTAGGTTTTTTGTAATGTAATGTAACGCTATCGATGCCGCTGTCAACTTCTTTAACATCTGCGGTAATGGTGATCGGTATACCTTCGGTACCTGTGGTAACAGGAGTATGGGTAATTGAAGG
This sequence comes from uncultured Thermoplasmata archaeon, assembly GCA_965372445.1. Lineage (GTDB taxonomy): Archaea > Thermoplasmatota > Penumbrarchaeia > JAEHCK01 > CBDVCJ01 > CBDVCJ01. The sequence continues at coordinate 7,637 of CBDVCJ010000146.1, forward strand.
TGCCTGGGTGTCGATGAACACTTCAACATTGCGGTCAATGTAATTCCCAGCCTTATCGAATGCTCGAATTGATATGTTAGTAGTCCCATCGGTTTGAGGCGGTAAGGTGTAAGGACTGGCAGCAGTTGCGAACGGTTCCTGGTCGATCTTGAGTTCGTAATGGTCAACTCCACTGGTGGCGTCGGTGGTGGTGAACATGATAACGGGCTGGGTCACATTAGTCCACCCGGAGGGGTCGACCGTAGGTGTGAAACTCGCAGGCGGCGTGGCATCGATATAAACATCTACATAACTTTGATACGAGTTCCCTGCAAGATCTATAGCACGAACCGTGATATTGTGTATTCCATCGGGTTGGGGCGACAATGTATACGGGCTGGTTTGGTTGGTAAAATCATCATTATGATCTATATCGACCTGATAATGACTGATGCCGCTCAGTTCATCTGTCGTGATGAACTTTATTTCAGGTTGGGTATTATTAGTCCACCCGGTTGGGGTTGCGATCGGAATAAAACTTAATGGGGGTGTAGTATCAATATATATATCTACCCATCCGTCACGGTAATTATTGGCATCGTCAAACGCTCGAACTGTAATATTGTAAATTCCGTCTGGGTGAACCGGAAGATTGTAGGAACTTGTAATTTCACTATATGTGTTTGTATATGTGGAGTTCTTGATTATTAAATCGTAATGGTGAACGCTGCTGGTTGCATCAGTTGTAGCGAACTCGATCTCGATGAACTTGTTTTCATTTGTCCAACTGCTTGGTGTTGCTGTAGGGGTAAACGGGTTCGGCGGGGTAGTATCAATTTCTAGACTCCAGTTGGGACTGAAGGGACCCCAATCGCCGTCACTATCCCGGGTGCGTACTTTCCAGTACCAGATACCGTCAGCGATAGTTGAATATGCAGTTCCCTCTGGGAATATCCAATAGGGATCGGGTGAGCTCTGGATACTGCTGTCGAAATCTATGGAACTAAAATCGCTATTATCATCTATAACCAGTTGGAAGGCATCCTGAGTACTGTCCGGGTCGAAAAAAGTCCAGTTGAAGGTCGGGGTGTTATCTATTGTAAAGTTGCCCGGGTTAGGTTTGACCAAACTTGGTGCTGAAGGTATTATATTGTAATTTATTGTCACATCTTCTAATATCGGTGAAAGGCTTAAGTTGCCGGTGGAGAGATAAGCTTTCCACTGCACCCACCGGTCACCGTCATGACCGGTCCAGATAGCTTCGCCAGGGCTGGTATAATTAACTGATTTGGACCCTCCGGGGCCGACGAAATCTTTTGTGGCTAATTCTACATCTGTAGCTGCGGTTCGGAGTTGGAATTCTACCTCACCACTTGGGTCGCCGTTGGTCCAGTCGATAGTCTTCCAGTTGCAAGTGCCGCAAGTATCATAGTTTGAGGATTCATAAGTTCCCTGGCTAACATAACGGTCCGCGGAAATTTTGATCAAATACAAGATCGGGCTATCTAACCCGTCCGCAGTAAAGTTCATTCTATAATAAAAATTCCCACCTTTCCAGTCAAGAAGTGCAAGATCAATTGAATGAGCACCACCGGATAAATTATTCCAACCATTTAATGCTCCAAGTGAATTGTACCAATTGGTTTTGTCCTGAGAGAATTGAACTTTAACTTTGCTGCCTCCTGTGGATGCATTATTAAAGTTATAAGAAAATTGGTTGATAGAATTTATTTGTTGAGTTGCTAGAAGGTTGGTTGAGGTGAATTCACCTGTTGTAAATTGGACATAACCAGTTTTATTAGTTTTAATTAGCCATACATCATAATTACCAGCACCATAGGAATGTGTATATCCTGTAATTACATAACCGTCATCTGAAGTCTGTTGAACTGATAAACCA
>CBDVCJ010000147.1:0-9487 GCA_965372445.1 uncultured Thermoplasmata archaeon
TCTGTACTGCTGGTAATAACCTTTATATCTTCTCCGCCGATATCAATTATGGTTCTGATCCCGAGCTCTTTGCCCAACAGTTTCGAGCCGCGTGCATTTGCACTGATCTCACTTATGGTCTCATCGGAAAGTGTCGTAACCCGTCTACCATAGCCCGTCGAGACTTTATATTTGATATCCTCGCGGGTAAGCCCTGCCATTTTCAAAGCTTGATCCATACAGGTCTGGGAGGCTTGCTCTGAAGACGCGCCTGTGGGTGTGATCCCATATCCAACACGCTTTAAATCGTTCAATACCACTACTTTTGTATATGTAGAGCCAATATCAATACCTGCAGTAATCGGCATTTTTTGATCACCTTGATAGTTATTGAATTATTATTTCGCTTTTTTCGGCGCCATCAACGCAGCACCGAGAGCTGTAACGATCTGTGGGTTCTTAGGTGTGAATACTTTTACACCTAACGCTTTTTCAAGAGCGGTTCTAACGCCCATGTTCTGGGCAACGCCCCCGGCAAAAAAGACCATTGCACCATTAGCTTTAGCTCCGAGGTTGCCGGTCGTACCTATGGTTTTGGGCATTAAGGGTTTTGCCATACTTGTAACTTTTTTTGCCACCGACTCGTGCAGCCCCGCAATTATATCCTCCTTGCTCTTGCCTCTTGCAACTAACGAAACTACTTCTGATTCGGCAAATATTGTACATTTTGTACTTACATTTTCAGGGTTGTTGCTGGTTTTGGATAGATCGCCTAGATCCTTAAGTTCAACACCCAGCGCAAACGCCATAGTGTCTAAGAAACAGCCGGTACCTGCCGAGCATTTATCGTTGGTCGAGAAATTATCAACGGTCCCATCCTTATTTAACGCGATTATTCTTATGCCCTGGCCACCTATTTCGATCACCAATCGTGTTGCTTTATGCAGGGTTCTTGCACCTTTGGCACAAGCCATAATTTCAGGTTTAGCGATATTTGCAAATTCTATTGTTCGTCGGCCATGGCCCGTTGCAACGATATAATCCAGATCTTCATATTTCAAATTACTTTTTTTTAATGCATTTTCCAGTACTGTTGCTGCTACTCGGCGTGGATCTAAACCTGTATCAAGTGTATTTGAACCTAGAATTTTATTTTTATCAATGACCACAGCTTTGGTAGCTATAGCACCTGAGTCAACGCCCGCAACAATCATATCCTATCTCCAAGCTTGATAATTTCATTAAAAGTATATAAATGCTATCCATAACCAGTACTTTAATATCAAACATTTAATAAAAATCTTAGTATTTACTCGACCTCTTGCCCTGGCGGTTTAAGAATTCTATCTGCCAGTGGCACATCCTTTGCCGTGTCGGCAGCGGGCTTAGGTTTCACTCGCGGTTTTGGTCTCTTGGTCTGTTTTATGGGTGCACCTCCTTTCACTGCCATCTTAGATTGGATCATTTCAATAAATGCTTCTACTCGTGTTCGGATCTGCTCGACATCTTCTTGACTGTAATCAGTTTCTATGCTCAGCATTGGGATCTTTAACTCGCTCAATGCACGGTCGACCCGCTGCTGTTCCATCCCATATAAATGACAGGCTTGCAGCACATGATATAGCGCGCCGTTAATATTATATTCATCTACCAAGGTTAAGATCCGGTCCAATCTTGCGGTATTAGGTGTAAAGCATGGGCAGGTGTTCATCAAATATTTATCCGCCAAGCCAATTAACATATCGATCATAGTATAATGTGGTACCTCCACAGGGTCCCATAGACCTTTTGAGCCCGTGCAAATATCATCAACAACAATTATCCCATCCGATTCTTCGATCAAGATCGGGATCTTCCAGGTTGGCATTACAATCGGGCTGCCGGTTAACATAATTCGCGGGGCAGTCTCCGCGCACACGCCCTTAGTTCGTGCCTCCAGCTCGTCGCATAATATATTCACACGCTGGGTCCACCGCTCGGGGTCATCGTAAAGACCCAGGTTGGTCACCATTAACGCATCCCTACCCCAAATTGCTGGCGGGTGCCTTTTGCGGATATTGTACAACCTTCGTGCGGCTGCTCGTTTCTTGTTGAGTAGCTCGATCGCCGCCTTCAATTTCTTGCCCGTGATCTTGTTGCCGGTTAGGGCCTGGATCTGCTTTTTTAAAAGTTTCAATTCCTTCAACCATAATTCTCTAGCCTGCGGGGTCTCGGTCGTATGGGGGACTTCCAAAACCCAGGTGGGTTTGACCTCCGACAGCATCTCCGAGATCTTTTTCTTACCGTCGCAAGTTGTCGGCACTAAAATCACATCCGCAAGCTCGAAATGTGGGAATCCCATCAATGTAAAGCCATACGAAGATTTGATCAGTGGGCAGAAATTTCTCGGGAGAACCTCCTCCGCCGGCAAAATCGGCTCTTGTGAACCGCAAACCAATCTAATTGGTATTGCGCCCGCGGCAATTATCAATTCATCGGGTACAAAATTACAAAATGTACCTATTATCTTTTTGCCATCTTTTTTGTACTGACGCAATTCTCGGACTCGGTTACCATATATTTCTTTGAAAACTTCATAAAAATAGCCCAAACTCTTTATTCCGCCATTGTTCTGAGTTAAATAATCTATTTGCTCCTTTAATTGGGCAACGATTCTTGGGTCTACTGGTTTTTTAGCCATATGCAATCACTTGATGTAATATATTTTTACGATTTTTGAATTGAGAATAAAGCGAAGAAGTGTAAATAATATTTAAATTTTTATTTCTGATGTGCATATTAATTATACCTAATATTTAACTATTGTTATCTAATGTGAAGTGCTGTTATTTTTAGCGTAATTAATATTCTTTGCCAATATTTTTAGATCCAGACACACATGTGTTTCTGATGGCGAATAGGTGCCAATTATCAATTTAGTCTCAACTTCGGTATCAAATCCATACTCTACAACCTCTTTTATTACCCCGATCACTCTATCTTCAAAATGGTCATTATCCATAATTTCATGGTAGTGTATCATACCACCGACCTTAATGGCTTCAAGGGCATCTACCATAAATTCTTTTGCGGCATGAGGCAAATTCATGATTATTCGATCTGCTTTATCTGATAACTCTTGATCTACCAAATTGTGAACGGCGATCTTGGCATCATCACAGATAGGTTCAATATTCTCTATTGAATTCAGCTCGATATTCTTTTTTAAATATTCGATCGCCTTTGGATTCTTGTCGATTGCATAAATAATCGCGGGCTTTGAATAACGCGCGATCATAATCGCAAACGGCCCCACACCTGCAAACATATCAATTACCCGCTCTCCATTTTGGATCTTTTGGGCGATCCGATAATGCTCTTGTGATAGCCGCGGCGAGAAATACGCTTCCGATAGATCGACCGCAAATCTTAAACCGTACTCGGTATGGATCGTTTCAGTATTAGTTGAACCCGCAATTATTTCTAAGTCCCGGATGCGGTATTCACCTTTGACACCGCGGTCCAAAGCCACGGTCTTTAGGTTGCTGTGAACCTGCAGCATCGCATCTGCGATCTGGGTTTTATAAGGCAATAGCTCCTCATCGAGTTTGAAGACCGCTATCTGGCCAATAATATCATATGAGGTCGGTAAATTTTCACGCAAGTTTTCTGGTACCTCAACCACATCTCGATATGTACGGTTCTTGGGCGTTAACACTTCGAACTCAAGCTCGGTGATCTCAAATCCGGTTAATTCTTGAAGTTCTGGGTCATGAGTTATTGGTAGATATAAAAAATCACCGTCTCTGATTATTGCAAGTCCTCGATCCAGTGCATCAATATCTGACAATTTATTGCGGATCGTCTCGCCTTGAGTTTTTGGGATTCTTAACGCCAAAGATCTCAGGGTTGATATAATTCTCACCATCCTTTATTGCCGATTCTTAACCTATTTAAACTCTTATTTATAACAATGTTACTTCATCCGTATTTCATATCTATTATTTTATAGTTAGTTATTTTAGTTAATAATTTTGGTACTTCTCCCAATTTAGGGAAATGATTATTTTAAATTTCTATTAAATTATAAAAGTGGTAAGTGGCAAGATTGTTATATGTTTACCATAGTAGATTAGAGATTTTAGATTAGAGACGGATAAGGAATATCGATTCCTGAGGTAACTTGGCGAAGCAAGTTACCGCAGGTGTCAATATCACCTCCAATCTCTAAACTCCAATCTCTAATCCAATTAGGTAATATCAATAATCTTACTACTACCCGATGATTGTCCAAGAAATTCGGCGAAAAATCATAATTTTAAACTGGACCAATGGTAAATAGCATAAAATATGCGTTAAAATTATATATTGTTAACACGTATTTAATTTGAAATCTTTAAAATACCGTTAATAATTATATCGCATATAGGGGGTATGATTAACACTTTAAATCGATAAAATGGTGATCACCATGAGAGAAATCGGGAACTTTAAGAAAAACGGTATGTTTCATTTTATTGTCGTTTATACGATCGTCACGATCCTAATCAGCACCACATTCATCGGATTTTGTGAAGTTGGTATTGGCGCGTCCAGCCCATCTTCAAATGATCCGAATGGTCTCGTTACAACCAGTGTACGTGGCGGCGGCCCCGGCAATATGAACTGGACATTGATCTCAAATTTTACTATGGGTGTCTACACCGGTATCGATGTCGGGTCTTATAGCAAACCCGCCTTTGCCGACCTTGATAACGACTTAGATTACGACCTTACTGTTGGCGAGAGCGGCGGTACTTTGGAATATTTCCAAAATATCGGAACCGTCAGCACTCCCTCCTTTGCCGCGCCAGTAAAATTGAAATCCGGCGGCGTTAACATCAATCTCGGCAGCCCGAGCAAACCATCATTTCCCGATCTGGATGGCGATGGCGACTTCGATCTTGTTATCGGAGAAGGCTTTGGTAAATTATATTATTATCAGAACACGGGCACCGTTAACAGCCCGATCTGGACGTCGGGCGGTACCCTGAAATCGGGTGGGTTCGATATTAAAAAAGGCGGTTTTGCCACCCCGAGTTTTGCAGATCTTGATAATGATGCCGATCTGGACCTCACATTTGGGGATTGGTTAGGTGGTATATATTGTTATGAGAACACTGGTACTGCCGCCAGCCCGGTCTGGACCGAAAATACCACGATGTATTCCAGCGTGACCCTTAACGCGAGCAGCGTTTACGTGTGCCCGGAACTAACAGACGTTGACGATGACGGTGATTATGACCTTACTGTCGGCGAGGACTGGGGCTTTTTATATTTTTTCGAAAACACCGGCGATGCCGTCAGCCCTAACTGGACCGAGAACAAGGCAATGTACGAAAAGGTCGGTGTGCTTGAATGGGCCGGGCCTGCATTTGCCGATCTATTTAATGACGGCGATCTCGACCTTACAATAGGCGATATCAACGGTACCTTGACACTTTATGAGAACGAGATCATTTTCGTTAAAAAGATCCGCATGACGTTAAGCTTAACCAACGGCGGCGGCGCCTCCGGCAAGACCTGTTATGCAAAATATAAACCTTATACATTCAAGGTGCGAGCCCGCAGCAGCGAAGGTGTCAACGATATAAAGGCCGTGAATTTAACGCTTGATTATCTAGGCCAGCAATTAGAATACAAATGGGATAATGCCACCCGACAATTCCAGGAGCTCAATGATCCGAATGATTACACTGAACTAGTCAGCACCCCCGCCGACGCGACTAACGATACCGTCAAGACCTGGACGCTGAACTTTAAGCTCAAATTCAATTGGTCTTACCCGGATGAAGATCTTCATGCGGTTCAAGTCTACTGTGAAGGTTACAGCCCTTTGTATTCCTGGCTCAACCTAACAAATCTCTACAGGGTTGAGAACGATCTGGTTTTCACAGGTGATCTATCTGTAGTTGCGGAATTTCAAGGTTTATTGACCTCTGGGGACTGGGTGCGGCAAGCTGAGAACCTCAGCTGGGGCGGCCTAAAAGTGGTTTATGAACAAACCACCACGGTTTATCCCGCAGATCCCGAGTTTGAGGTGACGCTATGGGACGACGACGGCGATTCCTGGGTCGATACCGCCAGCTCGGGTAAAAACATTACGATCAACTCCACCGCCGACCTAACCACGGATAATAACGATACGCATATTATCAATATTACGAAGATACCTTCTTATTGTACCAATGCCAGCCTGAACTTCACGATCCGGGTCGATGCAGACCAACCCACATACACAGACCCAACTCCAGATCCGAATATCTGGCAAACCACCCTCAGCCCAACTTGTGGGATCACCGTGACCGATAACGGCGGGTCGTTAGTAAGTGCAGCCTCGATCGAATATAGAGTATCGTTAGATAATGGCAGCACCTGGCTGGCTTGGACCAATGCCGGCGAGACGCTCGACGCGCTCAGTATAATCAGTACCGTTACGCCAGCGTTTCAAGAGGGCCAGGATAATTTGATGCGATGGAAGGCTGACGATGTAGTTGGAAATGGATACAATGTGTCTGAGGATAATCGGATCATTATTGACGTTACTGAAGTAAGTTTCGAAAACCCGTCCCCAAACGCTACTGATCTATTGGAAAATACTACCGTTAATGTTGGAATTACAGTATTGGATATCATAAGTGGTGTTGATGCCGAAACCATCGAATATTCGATCAAAAAGGATGGCGAAACGGTCTGGTCTAATTGGCTGTCCGCTGGAAAGACCAATGACGCGCCCCAAATAGATTGCTCTTTGCAGCTAATTTTCAATAATGGTACTGAAAATTACATCCGCTGGCAAGCCAAAGATATTGCAGGGAATGGCTATGCGGGATCGCCGGAATATCAGATAATGATCGATACCAGACTGGCAAATCTCGCGCCGGAGGTGACCCTGCAGGCGCCCGCCGATCTAAACACCGTCACCACGACCACCCCGACCCTGACATGGAACGGTATTGATACTGATAGTACTACGATCAATTATTATGTCTATCTGGGCCAAGATCAACTTAAGGTCACGGATCACGATAATAGCGTGTTGGTTTCATACCAACAAGCTCTGACCTACACGTCCACAACCCCACTTCCGGATGCCGCAACTTATTATTGGACCGTAATACCGCATGACGGTATAACTTACGGGCCATGCCTTTCCGGGGTTTGGGCGTTCGAGATCGATATTTCGGTGCCATCACCCGTAGTAACATTATTGATGCCGACCGACGGTGAGATCATAGTGGGCACCTCATTAGAACTATCCTGGAGTGTTAATTATTCAGGTACAGAAACAGTCGAATACGACCTGTATTTTGACACAATTTCAACGCCCGCCAATCTGGTTTCGGAAGGGCAAACCGCCACGAGTTATCAAGCCACTGGACTAATTGATAAAACAAAATATTACTGGAAAGTGATACCAACCGCAGGAAATGTCGAAGGTACCTGTGTCTCGGGGGAGTGGAGTTTCACAATTGCGTTACCCGAGATTGTGCCAACCGTCACATTATTACAACCTTTAGATGGCAGTAAGCTTGCCGCAACGAGCGTTACACTTTCATGGAGGTTGGATTATGCGGGTTCTGAAGCTATTACCTTCGATGTCTATCTTGATACCTCTTCAATTCCAGAGAATAAAGCGTCGGATGCCCAATCAGAAACTGAATTTACAGTGACCGATCTTGAGGATGGGACAAAATATTATTGGAAGGTGGGATTGGTCGTTGGGGGAGTTGGTGGGGTATATGAATCGGAGATCTGGAGTTTCGAGGTCGATATAGGATTTGTGCAGATCTATAAGGTCAACTTAACGTTAGATAAGTATGAACTTACCTTAACCCAAGGCGAGCAAGCGACCCTCGATGTAACGTTAACAAACGAAGGCAACAGTGTCGATGCGATCGTGATATCTTTAGTTGCAGAAGGATTAGGATCAAATATCGAATTAGAGCGTTCAGATGAAGATATTATTCTTGATACCGATGAAGCAATTACATTAAAGCTAACAATATCAACAACCAATACCACAGCGGCAAAAAATTATTCTATTATTATAACTGCCAGTTCAAAAGGTGACATTCTAGAAGAAGCTTATGACACAAAAACAGTTGCAGTCGAAGTCAAGAAAATCGATGGGGATGTTGTGCCGGATGACGAGCCCCCGGAGACCCCCGGTAAAACCAAGAAAAGTGAGATCGATATTTTTAGTGTTCTGATTGCTATCAGTATCATAATCATAATCGTTCTAATAACATATTTTATCCATTTCCGCAAAAAACGTGAACCCAAGCCCGAAACCGCAAAGGCCGCGTCCCCGCCCAAATCTACAACAGTCCCACAGCTCGGTTTGACGCCGTCGGGCCAACCGCCGACTTTACCGCCCCAACCGCAACAACCGCCCACGATACAGCCGCCGACGGTCTCGCCAATACCACCCCAGCCAACCTTGGCGCCGCCGGGATCACTTACCCAACCCCAACAACCCCAAGCAGAACTGCCAAGCAAGGGTGATAAGGACCTACCTGAATCTTGATGAGGCTGGTGAGAACTTTTTAATATTCCAAAAAGTATATTCTATGAATATATATTAAAGTGATCATCATGCCAAAATTAAGCTTTATCGGGCTCGGTCTCTATGACGAGCGAGATATTTCACTCAAGGGTCTTGATGCAATAAAAACCTGTGATAAATTATTTGCCGAATTTTACACTGCAGCGCTCGCAGGGACCAGCCTGGTAAAATTAGAGCAAAAGTTCGGCAAGCAGATCAAAGTGCTCACACGCGAAGAGGTTGAGCAGACCGATAATATTCTTAAAGCGGCCAAAAAGCATAACGTTGCGTTTCTATGTCAAGGCGATCCATTAACCGCAACAACACATATTGCATTATTATTAGAGGCCAAAGAACTAGGAATAGCGACCGAGATAATCCACGGCGCTTCGATTGCGGTGTCCGTACCTGGGTTATTAGGGCTGCAATATTACAAATTCGGGCGCACGACAACGATCGCGTATCCTCAGAGCTATTCCGACGGTGAATATCTTCCGGAAAGTCCATATTATGTAATTTTAGAAAATAAAAAACGTGGCCTGCATACGTTAGTATTATTGGATATCGTTGCTGTTGAGCGAAGATATATGACTGCAAATGAAGGCTTGGATATATTATTGGCGATCGAATCCAAATGTCATAAAAAATTAATCACCAAGAACACCCTGATCTGTGTGGTTGGCCGTGCAGGTTCAACCGCGCCATTATTACGCGCCGGTTATTTAAAAGACCTGATGGACGAAGATTTTGGTGAACCCTTACACTCGCTCGTGGTGCCGGGTGACTTGCATTTTAAAGAAGCGGAAGCGCTGGTTAAGTTAGCAAATGCACCGCAAGATATACTCAAGTGATCATTATTGTTAACTATCTGGAGTAACGACGGTCCCGAGTCCCCTTTTAGGTGGTAGGTGGTAGGTAATAGGTGGTAGGGGCAAGCGTCCG
>CBDVCJ010000148.1:0-9361 GCA_965372445.1 uncultured Thermoplasmata archaeon
ATGAAAATATGGATTATACTATATTTATTGCCATTAATATTCTAATTGTTTTAATTATTGTGATTATTCTGGTAATCAAAGTAAAAATGGATAAAATTAAAAAAACTCCCAAAAAAAAATAACCAACCGGATCCAAAATCCCAATTTTAAAGTCAAATAAAGCCAACAGAGGTAGGAAGATCCGCTTATATATCTCCATTTAGGTTAGGGTTAAGAAGCCGGTTTGGAAATTAGAAGTATGGTTAAGTGAGGTATAAATTAGCCCAACTTCCTAACCTTTTTTGGATTTAGTAATTGGGATTTTATTGGTAGTATTGGTAGTATTTGGATTTGGGATTTAAATAACATTCATTCCCGATCATTCATCCCAGTCTATATCGCCGATTTCGCCGTCTTCTTCGTCCTCGCCCTCATATTCATCTACTTCAAAATAATCTTCGGCCTCGTCATCCCAATCGATCTGGGTCTTTTTGGTATCCATCTCGGGTTCGTGATCCAAATATTCATCTTCGACCCGTTCATCGTAAATATTCGGGTTCGGGATATAACCCCGTGCACCACATTCCCTGCATTCAAGATGTAAGGTCGGGTCACTTGAGATCGGGATCTTGATTCTTTTATCGCATTTTGGACAATTGATATCTTCTTGATATTTTAACGGTTCAACTTCAGAAGTGTATTCCGGCGTTTTGCGGCGTTTACCTACTAAAACAGCTAATAAAATAATTGTGGCAATAATTATAATAATTATTAATAATAGATAATAACCAAATCCATCCGTTTCAGGCTCTGATTTGAGCGCGGTCGGAAAACTTGCAGAGTCATTTGGGTCGGTGCGTGCCTGGTACTCTTGAAGATTAGTGGAGCCGTCCCCATCCAGATCGCCGTATTTGCCATAATTCCCACTGTCATCCAACGGGTCCAAGCCATTCGCCACTTCCCAGCCATCGGGTAGCTCGTCGGCATCAGAATCAGGGTCGTTCGGGTCGGTGCCGCGCAGATATTCGTTGAAATTATCAAGATAATCGAGATCTGAGTCTTCAGTAGCGTCGTTTGGATTGGTGGGGTCCAACCCATTATCTAACTCCCATTCATCAGGGATACCATCGCCATCTTGATCCTGGACCGGAATGATGTAGATCTCGGCGGAGTCTGATTTGGTCGAGTGATTGGCAAAGAGTATCCAGATGCCGGGCGCGACCGCCGTGAACTCACATATATCATTTAACGCAGTAAGAGTTCCACCGCCAGTAGCTTCCCAGGATGGGGCCAAATCGATCTTGTTGTCATAAAGGTCGTAGCCTTTCGCTGAAAACGTTTGGGTGGTGCCGATCTCCATTGTTATGTTCGACGGCGTGAGTTGGAGCCTGTCCAAGAGCCCCGGTTCGATTATGGCTGCGGCATTTGCGGTCTTATCGGTATAGGTTGCCGTGATCTTCCAGGTTCCGACCTTCATAGCTTTAAACAATCCATTAGTAGTAATGGTACCGATCGGGTCACCGCTTTCGGTGCTTTGAAGTTCCCAATCGACATCAAGATCATCATCCACAATATTTTCGTCGATATCACAGCCCAGTGCTTTGATCTGCATGGTCTCGCCTGCATACATATTGATAACTGCAGGGTCGATCATGATATGATCCAATATTCCAATGATCACATTAACTGTCGCGCTCCCGGTTTTGCCGGAATGGTTGGCAAAGACGTTCCAAGTACCTATTTCCTTGCCGGTAAAGAGACCGGTTTGGGTTATCGTACCGCCACCAGTGACCGTCCAGTCCGGCTCGAGCTTGACCGGGTTATAGTTTTGGTCATAACCAATAGCATTGAACTGTTTCTTCATCCCGACGCTAATTGTACAGTTTAACGGGTTAACTGTAATGTGGTGTAACTCGCCCGCGAGAACAGTTATAGTGGCGCTCCCTACAAGCATGGAATAAGTTGCATAAGCATTGAACACCCCTGCAATCTTAGCGGTGAACACCCCTGAATCTTTATCTATTTCGCCGCCGCCCGACACATTCCAGACCGGTGCGATCGGTTCGCTATTGCCTTTTGCATCCAGGCCAGAGGCGTTAAATTGGATGCTTTCACCAACCGATAATGTTATGGCTTCTGGGATGACCTTTACTTGGGTGAGTTTGCCGATCTCAATATTGACGTTCGTATGACCGGTTTTGTCATTGTATCTAGCCTGAACCGTCCAGGTACCGGCGGTATCTGCACGGAACCCGCCTGTGGCATTGATCACACCGCCGCCGGTCACGCTCCAGGTCGGCGCGCTGATCCCGAACTCGTTATTGTCACTGTCACACGCGACTGCAGAATATTGTACAGCCTCATCGGCCGTCATTGTGTGGTCTTTGGGTGTTACCTTGATATGGTGCAAAATTCCAGGATTGACCTTGACGGTAGTAAAATTCGAGACCGACCCGTCGGAATCGTTACAGTACACTTTCCAAGTCCCTTCCATACCCGGGTTGTAAATACCGTTCTCTACTGTACCTAATGGGTCTGTAGTTGACCAATATTGCTGGAATATCACGAGGTTATGGTTCTCATCATGACCTATAGCGGTAAATTTCGGCAGCCCATCCGCAGTACCTTCCCAATGATCTGTTGACATGTGGATATGGTCCAGATCTTTACGGACCTTCAATTCCACCGGTATGATCCTCGGGCTCTCCAGCGGGTCATTGCTGTTGATGAGCAACTGGTCTTTATAATCGCCGATATTTAAATTATTTGAATCGAGAGTCAAAGAGATATCAATATCTGTGGAGGGTACGATTGTACCTGACTTAGTGGCGACACTCAGCCAATCTTCATCGGTAGTGCAATTGACATAAATATTATCGATAAAGAAATCGTCTTTGCCCGGCTCGTCAAGAACTGTGCTGAACCTAAACCTGAAATTGTTGTGGAGTGCGCCTGGGGGCAGCTTGAGTTTGACATAAACAAATGAGTCGTCAGCAAGATCGTTCCCTGCGATCGACCAAAGTAGCGTCCAATCAAGAAGATTGGTGTAATATTCAAGATATAATTCATTGATCAACTCAGGTGCGTCACCATTGCCACCACGTTCATAATAGAAATGGAAGTATGCATCCGTTGCATCTACTAAACTTATTGCTGTAGATGTTAGTTTATCACTGCTGGAATCAAGATTCATTGAATATGGCGTGGAGGGTTCCGAAGAGCCGCGGTCGTTTATTACCGGAGAACCTTCAACTGTTGGCCACTTCGAACCGTCAATGGTCTCCGAGCTGAAATCTTCGATGAAGCGTGGGTGGTCGACGACATTATATTTCAATGGCAATAATCCGCTATTACCAACCTTCAAGATCTTATTATCTTTCTTGTTGGGTTCAATAGTAACATCAAATAAAGGCGGATTGTTCCAGATATTTGGTTGGGCGACTGCGATCACAGTTGCATTTTTTACATTGTTATACAAATAAACTTCATTGCTCACGGCTGGAGATTGAACTCCGATGTCATAGATCGCTGCAATATTGGGCACCCACTGGAAACTAACATTTTGATAGGCGCCTGGTGCTAGGGTCGGTATAACGGTCGAGCTTTGAAGTGCGCCATCGACCTCAAATTTCACCTGGATATTGTTTTCGGGATTATCGCCGATGTTATAGATTGTTGCATTAATGGTCGTCAATTTCCCGACCGAGGCTTTGCCATCTACATGATTGAGTATCCTAATATTTGAAACCTGAATATCATGAGTGTAGTATTCATATTTAGACCAGTTCATTGCGTTGTATAGCAACTGTAGATCCTCAGCATTTGAATTGTATTCCGGCCAGTTCGTGATCAAAACCAGTCCACGGTGTGCAATAACCGCTCCGTCGCCACCGCCATTCCCCAACGCTACAAAAGTACCGCCCGCTAGGTCGTTGGTGTCCCAAGTATTGTCATTATCTGGAATACAAGATCCCTTGAAAGCCGGCACATAAGGGTTAGAAATTTGATCGAATAATGGGTGGCTTGTATTTAAAATATTCATATTGGCAGGGAAATTCCAATGATAATCATAATCCAAATCGTCACGCACACCAAATAAAGGTGCTAGATCATTATTATTGGCAAGTGTGTAATATAACGTCGCATCGGTAGCGATCAACCCATGGCCTTCTTTTACATATTGCTCAATTGCCGCAACTTCAGCATCTGTAAATTGACCTGTCGTTGCATCTAATGCACAGGATATCATAAGCACATCCGGTTTCACTTGCTTCAAGTGGGTATATGTTATATCTTCATAATCGAAGGTTTTATAATCGATCTCGATCGGTACATTGCCATAAGACAACCAGTTACTGTTCAGAGTATTCCAGCTTGGCGGCGGTGCGTCAGTTCCCCCGGAATCGAGCACCACAACCAATTTCGCAGGTTTAGGCCATGCATAAGTATCTATTCCCAACTCGTTATTCAGGGTTTGGGATTCACCCAAAAGGGGGTCGGCTAGGATTGAAACTGTATAAGAGCCATTATTTGTAGGTGTCCATCCAAACGAGACAGGTTGGCTAGTGCCGGAATTCAAGTTGGATAACGTTGTGGAGTTCACGGGAGTGCCATCGACTTTGAGTTTTACATCCACGCTCGCCGCATCGATCTTGGCAAAATTCTCAACAGTTCCATTAATGAAAATAGGAATACCAGTGATGATGAACTTGTCCAGGTCCATACTTGTGACGGCGAGGTCATTCTCGGCGATCACGGTCTGGGATTCATTATTATTAAGCGGCGAAAACTCGCCTGGCACGGGTGTGGCCTCAATTCTAACGTCATAAATTCCACCTGCGGGTGTCCACGAGAAATTCACGAGTGTTGATTTGCCGTGTTCCAAAAAGGGGATGTTCTTGCTTTGGTTCAATACATTATCGACAGTGAAATTAATTTCGAGGTTGGTCTCATTACTGAGCCCAGTATTATTTACCGTCGCTTTAATATCGAGCAAAATACCGGGGACCGCATAATCAGGTGCTTGAAGATCTTCGACCTTGATCTCGTGGGGTGGTGGAGACGGGTCATGGATTTTCAATGATGGGTCGCCAAAAAGGTTAGTTTGATAATAACACCAACGTATTGTGGCTTGGGCGAACCTTCCGTTGTTATCCTCTTTGGAGTCATGGTTGGCTTTACCGAGTTCACGTATGTCTTCTCCGAACAGTGCATCGAAAAATTCACGGTCGAAAAATTGTGATGGGCCATTGGTACTGCCACCGGCACCCCACCCATATCTCGAATTACCGACAAATGCAAATGTGCCTTTTGGCTGCCCCATGAAATGCTCGACTATACAATCAAAATTTTTGTAATCATTAGCGCCAGTGCCACGGTTATCGAACGCGCCGGGGTAACAGCCTTGACTGTAGCCGAAAAAGGGGTGGTCATTGTTCAATGCATCCGCATTTGCATTATTCATTCTCATATTATAATTAATATTTGAATGGCCTAAATGGTTTATTAAATGAAAATCCTCAGTATTGATCTTGGTGATCAACTCAGATTTGGACCAGGTGCCGTCCTTATCATAAAGAGTATCAGTGGTATACACATCTGGGATACCTGCAGTGGTATAGCCATGATAAGTGCCGCCATATAAGATTTCATCTTTGTAATCGCCGCCATAGGTCAGCGGGCTTGACCAGAGAAGCTCACCTACCATTAACACATTATCTAAATAGAGGTCATAAGTCGTTTCATAATATAGGGTTTTATTAACAAAATTCGATAATTCTGTATCCGAATCCACAGCTGCGCGCCCGACATAAACTTCAGTATAAAGGTCCTCCTCGCCAGTTTCACCCCAATTGCTATCTTGGTCATTATTCCAATTTCCGCCTAATGCGGAATAATATAGATCCGAGGGGATGTTATAATCCGTGTATGAGCCCATCGCCACATAAAAACCGCGTGAGGGGATGATATTATCGCCGCTTTCACCGCCCTTATCGGCACCGTCACCGTCGCCTGCGAGCAAGACATAGACAGTGCCCCAATTATTATAGTAATATATGATCGCGTTCCGGATCTGGGCCTGGGTGTCGTTGAAGAGCGGGGTGTTGTCCCAAAATGCTGGGTTTGCGGTAATATTCTCCACCAAAATGATCTTGGTATCCAAACCCTGAGCATTGCGTGCGGTTGCCAGGTCCTGGAGCGTGTAAGTACCAGATGAGGTGTTAAGTGCATTGTTCGTGATTATCAGGTATTCCCACGTAGGGGCGAGCGGAGAATTCAAAGGCTGGCCGTTATTGGCGGCCCAAAGCCGGTAATTATTGATAATTTCGGGATTATCGATCTTGGATAGTAATTCGGTTTCATCCTCAATGGAATTCCTGAAGATCGGCTCTTTTGAACTCGGGTCTGTTGGGGTCTTCTGTGGTGAATCTGTCAGAGTTATGTAGAGCTCGATCTCGTCGTAATATTGGACAATTCCGGAAGCAGGTAAATATTGGACCGGGAAAATGTTCATGATCGCAATTTCGTAACCTCTGAACGATTCGACCGAAACGAGCTCAAATAGTCCAGAGGGATAGGGGTCGTTCGACCCGTAGATATCGGGGTCGGGAACGGTCTCGATCTCGGGGGGGTCTGGTATTATTGGCACCGGTTCGAGCGCGTAGTTTATATTGTAAATGCCTTCCAATTCGATCTGACCGTAAGTTTCGACTTCAATACCTGCAATTTCGGTATTTGGCGGCATCAAAATATTTGTAGTTTTAAACGGCAACATCGGCTCGGTCGGCACATATGTAAGTTCAAGATCCGGGATAGTGACAATATCGAATCCATTTCCGGTTTCGATCACTGGTGCAGAGAATTTATAATTTAATTTCAGGATATTGTCAGAGCTGTCATCGTTATTGCTATCGCCACTGATCGCGGTGAACGATATTATGTTGCTCAGTAATAACACGATCAAAATTACTAGTCTACTTCGAAGGCTTGAAGATAATGTAAGAAATTTCATATTAACCCCCAGTTTTATTTATTTTTTTGAGATAATAATATATCCAATTTATATTAAACACAACTATACTTGTAATCGTATATAATTATTGCTCATATAATTGCATAGGGTAAACAATTGTGAATATTCATTTAATAGTTACTTCCAAACTTATTTAAGGTTTTGACCAACTTTGTAATTCCCTCTTCTTCTCTTAACTTCAAAGCCATGATCATGTGTTGGAATTTTTTAATATCGCCTGTAGTGTCTAATCTGTAATTCTCGTGTTTAGCCAGGCTTTTATTAATAAAAAAACTATATTTACTGCCTATTAATTCTTTTATATCGCTGACCCTAGATATTATTTCATAATCAATTCCCTTCAGATCGAGATATTTAAAACCGATCCTTTGTGCACCATACCTGAACTTCAGATATTGGGAACCGCGCTGGATGTGGACAAGAGTATCTTCAAATATATCAAAATGCTCACCTTTATCCTCGAATTCATAAACGTTCTGCGGGTCATCGAATAGCACCAGATCCAGATGACCAAGAGTCGCAAGTTTCCGATTCTGAATATCGTCGCTGATAATAACATCAAAATTGTAACCATGTCGCTCCAATTCAGAGACCGCTTTCAATACTAACTCCTGAGTAACCAATGTACATCCCACAATTGGAAATTGCGGCTGTTCAAGTATCTTCTGGTAGCGTCGGTATTCGCGCACGATTTTTTTACCTTCAGCCGTTAATCGGCTGCCATTTGGGGTGGTGATCAATAAGCTATAGCCCAATTTCTTCTCCAAATTCTTGATATAGCGATGTAATACTGGTACCGAGATGCCGAGCTGGTGCGCGGCTTGGGTTTGTGAGCGCGTTTCCTGGATCTTGAGTAAAATGTCTAATTGATGCTTGGTAATTCTTACTGAGCCGATGAGCAAATCTAATTGTGGTTCTATTGCCATTTATATCCAATACCGGTATAGTTATACATATTATTAAAATTCGTAATTAATTATTTTCTTAATCAGGTTTGAAATTGTGTATATGATTGCCAATTAGGTTTAGGTTACGAAGCCCGTAGGTTGAGCTTGACTTCAATAAGTATTCCATAGCACCCGTCAAGCTCAACCTACGCTAACCGTAACCGTCGAAAAGCCAAAAGGGATTTTCGAGGGTCGAGGTAATAAGCGATAGCTTGTTACCGAAACCCTTACCGATACGGGCATCGCAACCGTAACCGATTTTCGTTACCCGTGTGAAAATTTTAATTAATTATGAAAATGATCTTAAAAAGGGCTCGTCTAAATTTGTAGAATAATCACAGTTATTAAATTAAAGTGTCTTTTCAATAAGTTTGTTGATCTCCTGTTCAAGTTCCTTCGACATCTCTTGTTTGAGCTTGTCCGGCATGAGTTCCAGTCCGAGCTTCGCGCTGGCCTTCATCAATTTTATGCTGGCAAACATCTCTTTGATCTTGGCTTCATAATACATGCCAATTGCGTCTTTGAATTCCTTTTTTAAATCCGGGTTATCTCCTAAGGCCTTACGGATATGGTCTTTAAGCTCATCCTTTACGAGATCCCTGGCAGCTTCGATCAAAATATCTTCACCGCCAAAAATATCGGTTACCGAATCTTTCAATAATGGTTTGAGGATCTGCTCCGTTTTTGTCATATAATTCGCCCCCAGTTAACAAATTTCATTTCTCTGGTTCAAAGGAACTGAACTATGAATATAGTTCCACGAATAAAAGATTTTGCGTTTGTAACAAATTCGAAATTGTAAAGATCTGAATTAATTTTATTGATACAATTCATTCTCTTTGATCAATAGCTCTAGCTTGCGTGACGAGATCTTATTGAGGTTTTGTATTCGGAGTTGCTGGCGCACTTCTCGCTGATACATTAAGAATAAATCAAGAGATTCTACCTCGTATAAAACGGTATAATTCCATTCGTCGCTTGGCACGTAAAGTCCTGCCAGGTTAATATCTTCTCTTTTATCCACTAATTCCTTAACTAATTTCTTGACCTTCTCAAATTCTTCGGTGGTTCCGTCCCAATTAAAAAATACCTGTGCTATCAAGTTTGGCCCCCCATTTGATTTTTTATAAGCTGGGAAACGTCTCAATTCAATATAAAAGTATTGATTATTAATGGTGAATGCTTAAGAAGTTTGGAGTTATGGATAATCGTAGGGCGTGTGGCGAAAGGCGAAAGGCGATAGGCGAAAGGGGATGGGTTGATTAATAACATAAATAATCCAACTGCCAGTTTTTTCATGAAAACAAATCATCTTAAAAGTTTTTAAGAATTTGTGTGCTCTTTTCCATATTTAAATTTGGGAATCTTCGATAACCCAAATTATTTATTAACTCCTATTATA
>CBDVCJ010000149.1:0-9311 GCA_965372445.1 uncultured Thermoplasmata archaeon
AAATCCCCTACGGGATTTTGAAAGTAGAGGCAACTTGGCGAAGCAAGTTGCCGCAATAGATATTCATTAATCTACTACTCCCGGTATTTGATAAAAAAACATCGCCTATTGGCTATCTTTGAGCTTCTCCATTGCATCTTGGATGCTATCCATAATCTCAGGATGGTCCGGTTCGAGTTCGAGGATCTTTTGCCATTCAATTATTGCATCTGCATATTCGCCCTGCTGATATAGCTCAGCAGCTTTTGTGGCGTATCCCTTAATCTGGTCCGGGGCATCTGGTTCGAGAGTGGTTGGTACATCTTCCCCGAGTTCTTCAATTTCGGCTGGAATTTCCTCGGCTAGTTCCTCATCTGCAGCGTCTAGCTCTTCTTTAAACTCCTCGTCGGTTGCTGCAAGCTCTTGATCGGGTTCGTCTGGAATTTCATCACCTTCTCCTGGTTCTTTATGGAGAGCGCTTTCGTCCTGCTCGTCTTCAAGTGCATCCTTTTCAGCGCCCTCATCGGGCGGTTGTTCTTCTGACTCTTCTGGTTCTTCAGTCTTCTCACCAGGCGGTAGCGTTTCCTTTTCTTCCTCTGCGGGTTCTTCCGCTTCGGCTTTAATTGGTTCTTCCTCGGATAGCTCTCCTTTGACCTCGGACTTCCATTGCTTGGATTTAGAAAGTATAATAAATAAAAATATTATTAGCACAATTACGAATACAACAACAATACCAGCCATAATTGCGTAGGTATTGTCTTCCTCACCGTCTTTTGGAGCTTTGAGAGGGGGATGACTTTCGGAATCTTTTGGGTCTGTCCCTTCGGTATATTCTTCTAGATTAGTGAAACCGTCGTTATCGGGATCACTTGAGGGGCCAACCTCATTTATTTTGCTCTCGCCAAAATATTGTTCTTCCCACCAATCAGGTAACCCATCATTATCACTGTCCTCGGCAATGGTTGTGAACTGCCATGTGCGTGCTTGTTGTAATTGATTACCTGAAGTGTCAGCGGGTTCTGTCGATATTGAGATATGATATGTTTCTTCATATTCGAGAGTTATAGTAGGTGTGAATTTCAGTACATATAGATCTTGATTAAAATTTTCGTTATAACTGAAATCGCCCTGTATAACCAGATCATTAGAATCCTTCATTACAAAAAAGGCAATATTAGTTTCATCTATGTCCATTGGTTCACTGAATTTCACAACGATCGCGGTGTCGATCGGTATGTTTTCGCTATTATCCAGTGGATGAACGGAAGTTATTGTTGGTGCTATTCTATCAATATAAGTAACATTCACCCATAAAGTATCAGCATCTTGATTGACAGCTGCATCTTTTACAATTAAGGTGACGAAATAATTGCCTGGGGTTACAAAAACAAAAGTCGTTATTTTAGTGTAGAGTACCTTTTCTTCGGTCTCATAATTAAATTCCCAGCTATAATTGTCAATTCCAATATTATCTGCCGAAAGGCTCGCATCAAAATTTACATTGGTGCCATCTTCAACAACCTTATCTTCGCCCGCATGAGCAGTTGGCGGGTCGTCATCAAAAACGGTAATATTCCAAACTGGTTTTGATATTTTTGGACAGTATTGGCACTCCAACAGATTCTTGTCTTTGGCAACTACATAATATAAATAATCAGTATCGTCGATCGTTGTGTTTATTGATAAATGTTTACTCGTAACAAAGAATCGCGCAATTTGGACTTCTGATAATATACGTATCATCGCTTTGGTCTGCCAATTGGTCGCATTTTCAGATTTATAATATAGTTCCGTGGTCTCGATCCCAATATTATCCGTGAAATTCGCATATATTGTAAATGATGCACCGGTAGTCGTAATAATATCGCCGGAACCGCTATGTACAGATGGCGGGTCATTGTCTATTAACGTGATAAAGAAATATCCTTGGTACGGGCCACTTATTGCTGAAGTGTAATTGACAATATTACCCTCAAAATCTCTAGCAATAACATAATAAATAAAATCTGTATCATCATTACTGGTATCAATATTTAGATCGTCATTTGTTATACTAAATAACCCTTCTGTAATTCCCGAATCCGGATCTTTTTGCATATAACCAATAGTGTACAATTCTAATGGTGTTGATTTATATAAAATATATATCGTTGCATTATCCACACCAATATTATCAGTAAAATTTGCATAGATAGTGAAATCTTCGCCTGTTGTTGTGCTTATATCACCCGAGCCATCGATAACTTGTGGTATGTCGTCATCAATGATTATTATCGAAAAATAATAATCTATTGGATCAAAATATGTCATTTCATTGTTCTCATCATCAGTTGCAGTGATCCAATATATATAATCTGCATCGTCAGTCTCGGTAAAAATTCTCATCTCAGTATTATTGATTGAAAATTGGCCGTCAACAGTTGGTGATTCGAACATCGGTTTGCTGAATTCAGGTGCGCTCTCGCCTTGTTTATAAAATATGGTTGCCTCTTTCACACCGATATTATCCGTGAAATTGACATAGACTATAAAGGTCTCACCAGTAGTTATATAGAAATCACCGGCACCATCGATGGCCTGAGGTGGGTCATTATCTGTTATGGAAATTCGCCAAGGATTAGAATTATTGTAGAAATATATTTCATTCCCCACATGGTCTTTCCCATAGAGATAATAAAGGTAATCGGTCACATTAAAGGTATAATCCACTCCGGTTCTGTTACTCAATTTTTCTGAGGTTATGTAGTAGTCATCAGGTGAGTTCAGATCTTCAGTCATATCTAATTTATAAAATTGGAGGTCAGACTCGAGTTTGAAAAGTATCGTGACATTAGTTAGATTAACATTGTCAGTTACCTTAGCATCCACCCGGAAGATCTCACCGGTCGTCGCTTTAATATCGCCTGAGTTAGAAACCAATGCAGGTGCATCATTATCATTAACTGTAATATTCCAGTTATTTCCCGCATCGGTGTAATTTGCGGTATTGCCTTCATTATCCTTGCCGATCACATGATATATGTAATTCGAATCATCGTTGGAAGTGTCGATATTTAACTGAGAATAGGTAATAGTAAAATTACCATCAACACCACTTTCGACCATGTATCCAAGTGTATAATTGACGTCAAGTTCGGGTCTGAGATAGATAGTTGCATTATCTAAATTGATATTATCAGTGAAATTTGCATAGATCACAAATTGATCACCGGTCGTCACTGTTATATCTCCCGAGCCATCAATAGAAACTGGAGCTTCGATGTCGATTATAGTGATGTTCCAAGGTTTGGTAAAATTATTTACGGTTAGATTGGTATAATTACCTATATTATTATTCGTGTCGTTTGCGAGTACATAATATTGATAATCGTCGTCGTCATAGGTTGTGTTTATGCCAAGAGTGACGTTATCGATTGAAAATTGGCCGTCAATAACACCTTCGGACATGGGTTGGGGTGTGTAGGCAGCCGCCGTTACTTTTTTGTAATATATTGTTGCGTTAGTAACGTTAATATTATCAGTGAAATTCGCATAGATACTAAAAGGTAAACCAGTAATAATACTGAAGTCGCCAGTTCCATTTATAGGTACAGGGGGGTCATTATCAATAATTTCGGTCTTCACGACGGTTGTGTTGTTCCAATTTGGGGATGGGCTTGAGGTATCCTTCGCACTGAAAAAGTAGTTAATAGATTCATTCGTATGTGGCAATTTTATTGTATAAGTATAATTTGAAAAATCAGTCCAGCCTGCCCAATACAATGATGTATTAGTATGAGCGCCGGTACCGATCCAATATTCCACATAAACTTCACCAACCCAATTATCATCCGTCACATTGATTGCCAAGGTGAAATTATCGCCGGTGGTGCCGGTCTGAGGGGTAGTGTTATTATTAAAAACGGGCGGGACAATATCACCAGGTATTGGATGGCTTATATTCACATACCCGATGCTATAATTAGTAAAAGTTGCATTTGTATCGTTTATTATGGCTTTAATATAATATTTTCCAGGTGGCATTCCCGAAGTATTCCAAAAATAGCTGTTATTAGTTGAATTCTCGCCTTGGGGGACAGGTCCGATTAAATACTCACCACCAGTTTGATTGTCAAAATCAAAGTATAGGGTTATCGTTGCATTATCATCAGGGTCACTATCGGTCCAATTAACAATATATAATTCATCGGCTAAGGGATTGCTCGCATTTGGATCGGTAATGTAGATCCATGGCGGTACATCCGGATTTAAAGATTGGGAGGACGAGGCTTGAATATTTTTCTGCATATTCGCCGTTAGCACCGGTACCATAGTTACAGTACTGAATAATAGCAAGATTAACGTTAATACTGTTAATGAATATTTTTGTCGCATCATATAACCGTCCAATTGTTAAAGTAATTCGTATCTCTATTTTAGGTTATTAAATTTATGTAAGGTTTGATTGGTTGCACGATATATTTGTTACTATTTATAAATATAATGATTGTGGGATACGATTTCAGTTTTCAGATTTCGGATTTCAGATTTCAGATTTCTATTAAATAGGAAGACAGAGATCAGAAGACAGAAATCAGAGTCGGTTTCCGACATCTGACTTCTGACATCCGACTTCCTCCTCCCTAAATAACGAAATCTCGGATCTGGAATCTCGAATCTCAAACATTCATAGTTTACCAATTTAAAATCACAAACAAAACGTTTATACCTTCTCAAGCCTATTGTGGTTTCCCGTTGGTAACGATGGGAAAATAATTTATCTACGGGTTGAATTTTTAATAACCAAAGGTGGGATAATTTATTTTCTTGAGTTCGGAGTGTTTCAAGTAAAAATTATTGAGATTTTAAGTGATGTATTAATAATTCAAGCATTTGAGGTGTAGTGCATTGAATTTAAAATTAAAGCGAAGGGAGTGTAAAATATGAAATATATTGTTGTAACAGGTGGGGTATTATCTGGCTTAGGCAAAGGTATAACGACATCGTCAATCGGACTTCTTCTTAAATCCTGTGGTTACAAAGTCACCGCGATAAAAATAGACCCGTATCTAAACTGTGATGCTGGAACAATGAACCCCTATCAACATGGTGAAGTGTTCGTGCTAAATGATGGTAGCGAAGTTGATCTTGACCTAGGTAATTATGAAAGATTTCTAGATATCACCTTAACAACCGACCACAATATAACGACCGGTAAGATCTATAAAGAAGTCATCGAAAAAGAACGTCGAGGAAGCTATTTAGGACAGACAGTACAGATAATACCGCATATTACCAACAACATTCTCTCAAGCATAAAAAAGGTAGCACAGGAATCAGGCGCAAATATTACCTTGATCGAAATGGGTGGCACGGTAGGTGATATCGAATCTATGCCGTTTCTAGAAGCATCGCGGCAGCTGCATTCTGAGATCGGCCATCAGGATGTAGTATTTGTTCATACAACGTTGGTTCCGATCATGGGGGTTGTTGGCGAGCAGAAGACCAAACCGACCCAGCATTCAGTAAAACAATTAATGGGTCTAGGTATTCATCCAGATATTATTGTATGTCGGGGCTTTGAACCACTTAAAAAGGCAACCAGGATGAAAATTGCGTTGTTCTGTGATGTATCACCAAATGCGATTGTCAGTGCCCATGATGTAAAAAATGTGTATCAGGTGCCGTTGCTGCTCCATCATCAAGGCTTAACCCATTTTCTGCTTAATAGACTGAATTTAAAATCCAAAGGCCCGAATTTAAAAATTTGGGAAAATTATGTGAATAAAGATAAACGCAAAAGAGGCAAAGTGAAAATTGCATTGGTTGGCAAATATACGGGTCTTAAGGATTCGTACATAAGTCATATAAGAGCATTGGGCCATGCAAGTGTACAGACCGGAACTAATGTTGAAATCATTTGGTTAGAGTCTAGAGATATTGAAAAACGAAGAGTAAATAAAAAATTAGAAAGGGCTAACGGGATTTTAATACCCGGTGGATTTGGAGTTCGAGGTTCAGAAGGCAAGATCCATGCCATAAAAGTAGCACGCGAGAAAAAAATACCATTTTTAGGCATATGTTTTGGGTTTCAACTTGCGGCGATCGAGTTTTCAAGAAATGTATTGGGTTTGAAAGGTGCAAACAGTTCAGAGTTCGACCCAAAAACCAGGCATCCTGTAGTAGACCTTTTACCAGAACAACTTGATATTTCGGATTTGGGCGGCACAATGAGATTAGGTGCACAGACCGTCATAATAACAAAAGGAACCAATGCAAATAAATTATACAACACCACAAAAGTTTCAGAAAGACATCGACATAGATATGAGATCAACCCTGAATATTTAGATGAAATGGAAAATGCAGGACTGATTTTTTCAGGACGCTCGCCGGATAAAATTCGAATGGAGATCGCGGAACTAAAAGGTCATCCATACTTTATGGCATCACAATTCCATCCCGAATTCAAATCGCGCCCAAATCGACCTGCACCATTATTCCTGGGATTGGTTAAAGCGGCAATAAAACATAAAAAGCGCAAATAAAATCGTTTTATAGCCCGATCTTACGCCGGGCTTCATTAACAAATAAAAATAGTGCCTTTGCAACGTGATATTTCTGCTCTTCTTCTAGAATTTTATAGTCTTCCAAAGGCATAGAACTTGCATGACCAAGCGTTTTAATCGAAAATAATTCGTCCCGCATCGGAGTTATAGCACCACCCGTAGCGCCGTGAGCTTCGTTACCAATGATTTTGAAGTCATGTACACCATCTTTGACCAATATTAGATCCATTGTGCGTGTGCCCATATGTTCATATGCGTCCCTTCTAATTGTTACCTTTGGATACATAAATTCGCCGGTGTCCTTGAAGGTCAAGGGGCAATCATCTCGGACTAATAAGTCAGCTAATTTGCTAACAAGATCATTGATTGCAGCTTCACTCGTGCCATATTGGTTAAAAAGCGGGTCCTGCCTGTAATCAGCAGTCTGTTGTTGTGCTCCTTGCTGCGGGTATTGACCTTGAGGTGGTATTGATAACTGTTGGGTCTCGGCGGGCGAAGGTACCTGTTGATATGCTTCGGGGCTGACCTCAGGGGTAGATAATTGCTCTATGGATGGTATAATATTTCCACCGCCGCAAGAGGGGCAGGCGACTAATTGAACTTCATTGATAGGGATCGCCGCAAATGCCTTGCCACAATACGGACATCCAAACGCCCGGGGCTCTTGTGATACAGGTGCTGGCGCAGGTACCGGTACAGGTTGTGGTTCGGGGGCCGGTGTGGGTGTCGGTACAGGTGCGGGTGCGGGAGCAGGCTCTTGGACCGGTGGCGCTTGGGCCGGCTGAGCAGGCTCTGGTTCCGGTGGTGGCGGCGTCGGCTCGACCGGTGTGGCCATTACCGGTGTGGCGGCGGGCGCTGCAGATGCTACTCCCTCAACTTGAAGCAGCTTTTCACCTCTTTTAAATGCATGATATTTCAAGGTATTCTCTTGGCCCGTCTCACTTGGGAGCTCTATCTCGATCAATTTTTCCGCGCCGAATTTGCCACCATAGGTTTTTGCCCAAGTTCGGATCTCATCACGAGATTTTTTCATTTGAAATGATACAAGGTCACCAACTTTTTCCCAGCCATCGCTTTTTAATTTTATAATTTGGAGGTCCTCGTCCCCTGGGCTTACTTCTTCAATCTCAATTTCCATTCATTACACCTTGTCGTTATAATTTTAGCTCACCCTATGGTCTTAGTTAATAATATAATTTTTTATATCGATATTTGTCACCTTGCAAAAATCATCAATGATCTTACAACATAATGCCATGCTTCGCTCTGGGGCGTCGCCCCATGCGCGTAATAAAAACTTGCTTTGATCCTCAGTGCCGATCAATTGTAGCTCTACCGCATATTTCGAACCTTCGCGGTCTGCGCCATAATATCTCGAAACACCGCGATATAAATTAGGGATTACCATTGGTTCCAACATATATAAATTCTGGTCGGCAATAATTGTACTGAATTCCCTAAATATATTGCTTGGTGGCGATTCGAACTCTTTGGTCTCGACCTCAACGTTAGCATAATTGCTGATGAACGTGCGCCAAGCTTCATCTTCAATTTGTATACCCTTTAGCTCGGGTGGTACCAAAGACACGATTTTATTGGGAACTCTCAGATGCATTTTATCTTTTAAATTAAAATCGAAATACTCTAAAACGCCCCGAATGACCGTTTTACCACATCTCATCGACGGGTAAATATCGAATTCGAATTTCTGGGTTTGGTCGGGGTCCAGCATCTCGATGGATCTCTCATTGTCGTCGATGTTAACAATGTTCGCGCGGGCAGGTTCAATCATGACATTGACCCCCCCCATGATCTCAGAGGTTGTATTGGTTACTTCGATAATATAGATAATTTTGTTCTTCTCGAACCTGAGCGAGTTTTCGATGCGTGGTCTTGTGGGTGGTAACCCCCGAAAGCCCTCTTCCATCATAGGTGCATCTACATATTCTTCTTCGGGCGCTTCTTCAGGTAATGACTTCTTTTTAAATCTATCAAATATGCCAAAAATCATAGTCAACCTTTGCCCTGATTGTATTTTTTGTTTTTAAAGGTTTTTTATAAGTTATATTATACAAATTTATTAAATATAATTCAAATTTGTTAGTTTGATAATTTAAGGTTTAATATTGAACTTTTTCTTTTTAAATTTCTTAAACCATAAAAACCCGGCTACAATTGCCACCAGAATAACCAGTGCATAACACCCGCTTTCGAAAAAGCCAGTATCTTCAATCGCATACCGATGCGATTTGGCGCCGAGTGCGGCATGCGAATTAACCACAACCCCGGCACTCAATGGCTCGGGTTCCTCCCATGAATATTCTTTCAATGGAGAATAGACCCTCAGGTCCGGATCGCCATAATACACCAGGTTCTCGAATATATCCCACCACCACCCACCAGTCAGATATAAAATACCGACATGCGCAATACCGCGCGCATAAGCTTCTCCCACCGTGTATCCTAACACAATGTCCCTTATGAAACATTCCATAGCAAATGCGGCATACCAAGAGGTCAACCAAGGATCAATAACTTGGAATACCGAGCCATGCCTAATCAGGCTTGTATGGAGATAAGTATTGGCTATCAGACAAGAACCGCCATTGAATCCAACTGAATGAATATTCTCCATTGCATTATCGAAATCAACACCTACAAATGATTTGGTTTGCCCCTGCTGAACTAAGGCAATAATTATCCCATCATGCTGCTCAGGAATAATTCCGGCCGGGGTTAAAGGACCTATACCGGGTTGTACATCCAATCCAATATGTTTGTTCA
>CBDVCJ010000150.1:0-9229 GCA_965372445.1 uncultured Thermoplasmata archaeon
CCAACCGGATACAATAAATGAGCTATTGATAGTTATTAGGGATGCACACAATAGCAAGATCAAGAATGTTTTAGAATTAATAATACCACCTCAACAAAAATATTAATTGCCTCAATTATGCTTATATAAATATCAGTTAAAAAATCTTATGGTACAAACTATCTAGAAAGGTTGATAATTAATGATTAATGAATATAAGTGGTAAGTGGTAAGATAATTGAATCAATTTGAATAAATATAAATCCGAAATCCTAAATACGAAATTCTAAACAAATTTGAATATCGAAATTCCAATTTAATTTATTTACAAATAAAAGAACCAAACGCGTAAGGTCGGGGTGAAAAAAGTTCTTGGGTTCTTAAGTTCCTTTGTAAAATTGGGATTTAGGATTTGGGGATTGTTTAGGTTTTAGAGATTCGAATTTAGGATTTTAAATTAATGCTTTGGTATCAAATATTTGGCTATCTTACCACTTACCACTGATAAAAAATTAGTGGTTAGATTTGTATCGCAAAATCCCCGCAATTCCGCCAAAGGCCTTCAATAACATATCACCTTCCGGTGAATCGTCCGAGATAAGTTCGAACTTTGTACCAACCGCATCTGCGAGCCTGGAATATTCCGAAATTATGTCTGTACTCTTTTCGATCTCGAATTGTTGTGAGTCACAACTAGGACATGTTTTGGTTGGCAGGTCACGGGTTTTCAATATCTGTTCTTCGGTGTGACCACAATTCTGGCACTTGAGCTTTAGATTATATTTGCGTAATGCCTCCGAAACCAATATAGTGTCAATCCCGCCATTTTGTAATGCTCTCAGTACCCGATCTTCACCATAAACCGATAACCCGCCATCATCTTTGCGGACCTCATTTAAAAATCGGTTCATAAGCTTCTTCTCTTGCATTAATTCTATGCTCGACAAGGTCTCCGATGCTTTTTCTACCAGCTCTCCAAGCCCATAATCATTCGTATAACCTGTATCAAAAGTATCAATTATCTTCTTCTTGAGTTCGTGATGTAAATAATCTTTTCCTATGAAAAAATCCTTGGTTGCGCCAGGACCACCAACCAGAATTCCTTTTAGTGCCTTTTCAGTAACAAAAGCCTCATTTGCAATATCGCCAACCTTTGTGAAGAATTCATGTGCCGCGATCTCGATCAACCTTTCAAATCTTCGCTGCGATTGGCCGCCCCTGCCATGTTTACTCGGCACTCTAGACGGTATATTTTTCACGAACTCGATACGTTTGCCCTTGAGAAACCCGAGGGTCGCTTCCGAACGATCCACCACGATCAATCCATATAACTCCTCATCAGTGATCATTTCTCTTAACGGATCAATATAAAAAATGGAATCACAACGATACAAGAACGTTTTAATTTCCATTGGGGGTTCAATTGCATGCTGAACCATTTCAGTGCGGTCTGCACCTATTGATACATGCCCAATGAAGAACACAATACCGTTCTCCGGCGGTTTTTTAAACGATTTCAAACGGCTCATGATGGACTCTATCGCAGCCATCACATTTTTGCGAGTGGATTTCGATTTGATATTGGATGATTGTGAATATTCATTTCTAAGATATCCGACAACAAACGATATCTGGCGTGTGGGTGGCACATACAACGATATAAGCTCGGTAGCGCGTCCGCTATATTCTTCAATTGCTTCGAGTTGACGTTTGAACTCGTATTTTTCCAAACTTGTCATTTTTTCTTGCTCTACCATAGCACAATCACCAAATTTTTCAAGAATCAGTATGATATACATATTGATTATTAAAACTATTGGCAAAACGATCTTGCCTGGTGTTTAGAAATATTTTTAATCTATAGTTGATATTAACAATACTCAATGTCGAAAAACAAGACCCATGAAAAAGTATTAAGAACCGACAAAGAATGGTGTGACCAACTTAATCCCGAAGAATATGAAATATTGCGTAAAAAAGGGACTGAGCAACCTTTCACAGGCAAATATTTGAAATATCATAAAGAAGGCAAATATATTTGTGCGGGCTGTGGTCAAGATCTATTCGATTCAGATGCTAAATATAAATCCGGGTCCGGTTGGCCGAGTTTCTGGGCACCGATCTCTGATAAAATCATATATGAAAGGCCAGATCATAGCTTGGGTTTGGATCGGACTGAAATTTTGTGTAACCATTGTGGTGGGCACTTGGGACATTTATTTAGGGATGGCCCTGAACCTACCGGGTTAAGGTATTGTGTCAATTCGATCGCGTTAGATTTTAAAGCAAAACCGTCAAAAATTGCCATGAAAAAACCTCCAGCCTGAACTTTCAAACTCAATTATTTTCAAACCGAATGTTTTAGTACATTTTTGTTTATTACCCTTTAAATACCAAATTTATTATTTAACGAAATTATCTAAACTAATCGTGGGGAGGAATCGTCAGTACAATGGATCCATATGCCTGGTATATATTAGCAATTTCATTAGTTATCGCATTCTATATGGCATGGAACATCGGTGCAAATGATGTCGCGAATTCAATGGGGACTTCTGTTGGAAGTGGTGCATTAACCTTAAAAAGAGCGATCATTATTGCTGGTATATTCGAATTTTTAGGGGCGGTTCTTTTAGGCGCACATGTTACTGATACGGTCCGAAAAGGTATAGTCGACCCTTTGGCATTTTCGGATGATATGTACCTCTTTGTTTACGGAATGATGGCGGCTTTACTTGCTGCAGCTATTTGGATAACCGTAGCTACCTTTTATGGCATGCCGATCTCAACCAGTCAATCTATTGTTGGGGGCGTTGCGGGATTCGGTGTAGCGGCAATTTTATTAGGGCAAGTAGGATCTTCAACGCTTCATTTGGAAGTATTAGGCAAGATCGCCGCGAGTTGGATAATCTCACCACTTGTAGGTGCGTTTTTGGCATTCATCATGTTCTGGATAATTAAAACTTTTATTTTAGATAAAGCCGACCCTGTCAAAGCAACAAAAAGAGTTGCGCCTTTATTATTATTTACAGTTTTTTCGGTAATAATCGCTGCTGTTTTAATTAAAGCGCCTGAAGGTTCGATCATTTATGGAATTTCATTACAGAATTCGATCTTGATCGCAGTTGTAACAGGCTTTGTTGCGTTTCTAATAGGCTTTCAATATTTATTCAAATACAGACCTAAAAAAGCCAAATCGGATTGGGAACAATATGGCCGAGTGGAATTTATTTTCGTTTATTTACAGATAATTACCGCTTGTGCGGTCGCATTCGCGCACGGCTCGAACGATGTCGCAAATTCGATCGGGCCTGTCGCTGCAATTTATACTACCCTAACAAAAGGTGCAATAGAAACCCGAGCTGCAGTTCCTATCGGGTTATTGGTGCTCGGTGCTGTTGGGATCGTAATTGGGCTATCGACCTGGGGTTATAAAGTTATAAAGACAATAGGTACAAAAATTGCAGAGATCACTCCAACTCGAGGTTTCTCAGCCGAATTCGGGGCTGCATTAACAATTTTAGCATGTTCGCTATTAAAACTTCCAGTCTCAACCTCGCAGGTGCTCGTAGGGGCCGTCATCGGTGTCGGGTTTGCTCGTGGGATAAGTGCAATTGATTTCAGAGTAGTTAGGAATATAATTATTTCATGGGTGATCACTATCCCGGTAGCGGCTGTAACCTCAATTGTTATATATTTGGGTATAATTAGTATCGTTTAGGACGTTGGTGATATATATGGCAAAACAAAAAAAAGTATCTAATCCTGAAGACAAAGTAGGATATTCTCGGATTCCAGTAAGAGGAATATTAAGAAGATCTCCATTTGAAGGGCTTTTGGAACATGCAAGTAAGGTCCACGAATGTATTAAATATTTGATGCCGACAGCTGAATATTTTTGTGACGGAAAGTATAAAAAAATGGATGAAATGGTGAAAAAGATCCGCGATCTAGAACATGAAGCAGATCTTATCAAGGGTAATATTCGGGCTCATTTACCAAAGTTTATTTTTTTACCGGTCAAGCGCGGTGATTTCTTGATGCTTCTACGCGAAGAAGATTCAATTTTAGATTACGCTGAAGATGTTGCGAACCTCATGTCAATGCGTCATACCCCCGTGCCAAGGGAACTTAAAAAAGATTTCTTGGCGCATGCCAGTAAAGTCGTGGAAGCCACCGAGGCCTATGAGAAAGCAGTTATGAACTTAAAGGATCTATTGGAAACTTCCTTCAGCAAGCGCGAGCGAGAACAGACCAAGAAAATGATACATCAATTACATCGTAAAGAATGGGAGGCCGACCAGATCGAGGCCAAATTATCACGGGTGCTATTCAATATGAAAGATATGGACCCAATTTCAGTAATTCATTTGTTAAAAATTGTAGACCGTATGGATCAGATCGCAAACCATGCAGAAAATGCAGGGGATTGGTTAAGAGCTATGTTGGCAAAATAAATTTACTTGGATAATTTATTTTATGATAAATATTACTTTCATGTCATATCAAATAATCAATTACATCTTCTGACAGATCCCCGGAATATTCACCTGTTCTTCGAATGCTTTCGATAATATAACCTAATGTTATGGCAATTTCACCTTTCTGCTGTAATGCTATAGCATTTAATTTTTTACAATAATCCGTTAATTTAGAAATAGAATCAATATTATCATTTGAAGATTTCATATCTTTATTAATAAATGAATCAATACTCCTATTAAATATATTAATTGCCAGCCTACTCGCCGAACTAAAATTATCAATGATTTTAACATCAATTTTTTTATCAATTAAAATTTCAACATTTTTAGCAATTCTGACAGCATGGTCTCCAATACGCTCGATGATTTTACTTATTAAAAAATAATTTGCCATTGTCCCATAAGCCCCCATCTTTTTTGCTAATTTAATGTCACGGGATATAATATTATATTGCCGAGCAATTAACCAATGTAAGCGATCTACATCATTATCTCTTGAAATAACATCACTTACCAGATCTTTATCCTTATTTCTTAATGCACTGATAATATCTTCATGCATACTTCTCACAATAATATGCATTCTTTTTATTGTATTATTAAATGGCATCTCAGCTGGATTTAACAAATCTTTTATGAATATTACTTTATTTGTTTCTTCTATAA
Source organism: uncultured Thermoplasmata archaeon (assembly GCA_965372445.1). Lineage (GTDB taxonomy): Archaea > Thermoplasmatota > Penumbrarchaeia > JAEHCK01 > CBDVCJ01 > CBDVCJ01. Next base: position 5,130 of record CBDVCJ010000150.1, read on the forward strand.
CCTCTTGTCCTATAGTCATCTGGGTATAGTTTCTCACACCGGTTCTAACAAAAGGAGGAATCTTATCTTTTGAATAAATCTTTATCAATGTATATCCGGCAATATATGAACCAATTAAACTTCGTATTAAAAACGTAGGGTCATCGATTGTATCCGCATTAAATTCTTTTTCTTTGGGAGTAGTTTCCTCATCAATCTTTGAGGTAATTAATAATGTCCCATCTGGTTGTTCAATCAAACCCAGCGGACTATTTTTTTCGATATTAAATGATTTGATCCAAGTCTTCGGTAAAGTGATAACATAAGAGGAGCCGCCAGTGAGTTGAACCTTCCGAATCTCCATATTCTCAGCCTCGGCAGATAATATATCTATATCAATTTAAGCTTTTCTATAGAAGACAGTTAAGCTATATGTTGATATAGTCAATATATATATAACTATACTCTATGTCGACAAACTATATATTATAATCCACGCATTTAGTTTCCCAAACCACAAACAAATGTTTGGAGAATTTGGAAAATAATGGAACCAATAACTTTACTAATAATAGGACTAACATTGTTAATCGCACTTTATATGGCCTGGAACATCGGTGCAAATGATCTTGCCAACTCAATGGCCAGTGCTGTGGGTGCTAAAGCTATCTCGCTCAAACAAGCCATAATCTTCGGCGGCCTTTTTGCGTTTATTGGTGCGGTTTTTGTAGGCTCACATGTTGCCGAAACCATCCGCAAAGGCATAATCGACCCTGCTGTAATCGACGACCCCAACATTTTGGCAGCAGGAGCGATCTCAGCTTTGCTTGGTGCAAGTATATGGATCACTATAGCTACTTGGAAAGAACTCCCAATATCCACCACCCACTCGATCGTCGGCGGCTTACTAGGCTTCGGCATGATCGCCGGTGGTATCAACATAATTAGCTGGGATAAGGTCGGAGGCATTGCAGTAAGCTGGGTGATCTCACCTGTACTAGGCGGCGTTTTCTCATATATTATTATTCGAACGATCAGCAAATTTATTTTTGAACATAAAGACCCGGTATCTGCAATAAAAAGCATGGGTCCCATCTTCATAGGAATTACATTTTTTATTATCGGCCTATCATTATTCTTAAAAACACCTCTGGGCAAACAATTCACTTTTAACTTTGAGCAAAGCATACTTATCGCAGCGATCATCGGCATCTGTGCTGCGACTGTTGGGTTTATAATGATAATCAAGTTTCTTGAAAAAATCAAAATGAAACCTTATGATACAGTTGAACAAGTGTTTAAGAACCTTCAGATTATGACCTCATGTTATGTGGCGTTCGCACTTGGTGCAAACGATGTTGCCAACGCCATCGGTCCCGCCGCAACAGTTCATACTGCTATATTTGGTGGCGATATTTCTGCTGAAGTTGCTATCCCCTATTATTTCTTGATCATCGGTGGCATTGGAATTACTATCGGTATAGCCACGTGGGGTTATAAGGTAATTAAAACCATTGGCACCAAGATCACCAAGCTTAACAACACTCGTGGTTTTTCAGTTGACTTTGGCGGCGCAACGAGCGTATTGATCGCGTCGAAGCTTGGTATGCCAGTCTCCACAACCCACGCAGTCGTCGGTGCAGTCGTCGGCGTCGGGCTCGCTCGTGGTTTAGCGGCAGTTGACCTAAGCATAATAAAAAAGATAATTGTATCTTGGGTCATAACTATCCCAATCGCTGCAGCAACAACAATATGTTTATTTATAGGAATAAGTCAATTTATTTAAACTAATAACTTTATTTAATATACCTAAAATGGTGGTAAATATGTCAGATACAAATGAACCGTCAAATCAAGAAGATGAAATAAGCTATTCTCGCATACCAGTACGTGGAATATTCCGTAGATCTCCCTTCGAAGGTTTATTGGAACATGCGAACAAAGTTCACGAATGTATAAAAATACTCATGCCCGCGGTCAAACATTTTTGTGATGGCGAATATAAAAAAATGGATAAAATGGTTAAGAAAATCAGTGAATTAGAGCATGAAGCAGATGTTATCAAGGGTAATATTCGGGCTCATTTACCAAAGTTTATTTTTTTACCCGTCAAACGCAGCGATTTCCTGATGTTACTGCGTGAAGAAGATAAAATTCTTGATTTTGCTGAAGATGTAGCAAATTTAATGGCAATGCGGCATTCAAAAGTGCCAAAAGATATCAAACCCGACCTTTTAGAACATACAAAAACCGTTGTTGAGACTGTCGAGGCATTTGACAAAGCTATTATGAACCTCAAAGACCTGCTTGAGACCTCCTTTGGCAAACGCGAGCGTGAAGAGACTAAAAAGATGATACATGGGGTCCATCGTAAAGAATGGGAGGCGGACCAAGTTGAGGCCAAATTATCCAAGAAATTATTTAATTATGAAGGCTTGGACCCGATAACCGTGATCCATTTATTAAAGATCGTCGACAGGATGGATCAGATCGCCAATCATGCAGAAAATGCCGGGGATTGGTTGAGGGCAATGCTGGCAAAATAACCATTTTTAATCATATTGCAAGGTTATTGAGTGGAGAGTCAGATAAGTTGTGAGTTGTGGCTAGTTAGGTGATAGGTTCTAGGTATTAGGTGATAGGGGCATTGCTGTGGAATGTCAATAATCGGGAATAATGATGGTCCTAAGTCCTATGTCCTTAGCTATTTCCTGTCATATTGTCCGAGGTCCTGTTCGGGACTACGGTCATGAACTTCGTTAATTACCGCCAAAATCATTGTTATGGTTTTCGATTGAAAATTCCTACCGAATTTCCAAAGTTCGGGCTCCGGACTACGGACATAGGACTGCGGACGCCGGACCTATCCCCCATCACCTATCTCCTACCACCTAACACCTTAAAATAGCGCACAACACACAACAATTTATACTCGCGACCTACAACTTTAAATATTTATTGTATTGAGGTGAGATATTATCTGTTCAATCACAAGTTTTATATTATATTTCGTATTATTCCCAACTTCTTAATGAATAAAAAATTTTGAGGCATGGAATATGGCAACTGTTGTTATCTCTGTTGGGGGCTCAATACTTCTACAAGATCTCGAAAATATAGACTATATAACCAAACTAGCGGGACTGCTCAGAGAACTTTCTAAAAACCATAAGATCTATCTTGTGGTTGGCGGCGGCAAAACCTCGCGGGATTATATTAAATTGACACGAAAGCTTGGCACTGATGAAGCCTCGCTTGACGAAATTGGTATTGAATGCACACGTATAAATGCGCGTGTGATGATCGCAGCGCTTGGCCCAGTCTATGCAAATCCATATCCCGTAAAAACCATCGAAGAGGTTCTAGGTACCGGCAGCAATTATCCGATCGTTGTCATGGGCGGTACCCAACCCGGTCATACAACTGATGCGGTTGCGGTCACACTTGCCGAGCGTGTTGGGGCTGACCGGTTCATTAACGCTACTTCTGTTGATGGGGTATATACATTGGACCCGAACCTCGACCCGAACGCCGAAAAGCTCGATAAGATCACCCCCGGTCAATTGATTCAAATTATATTGAAAAGCGAACAGGCTGGTGCTGGGCCACATATTGTGATCGATATTTTGGCATCCAAGTTGATCGAGCGTTCAAGGATACCGACGTTGGTGGTTAATGGTAGAGATCTGGATGAATTGAAGAACGCGATTGAAGGCAAGGATTTCAACGGTACGATCATATCTAGTGATTGAAAATGAGGTTTTGAGATTATGTCTGAGAAACGGGAGCGTGAAAGAAAGGCTGCTGCAAAAGCAGGTAAATTATTACAACATAGACATTGTCAGATCTGTAACAAGGCAATCCCTTTGAGTGAAGAGCTTTGCTCTGAAGAATGCACTGAAGAATATAATCAATTGATAAGGAAGCGAAAAAATACCCTGTATCTATTCTATGGGATGATCATAGTTTTCATGTTTATATTTGTATTAATGTTATTTTCAGGTCAATGATTTATTTATAATTACTATTATTAAGATTTTGGATGGTGGATTAAGGATGAGATGAAGATTCGAGATTCCAGATGGCAAGTTATTTAAAAGGAAGTTAGAGGATAGAAGATA
>CBDVCJ010000151.1:0-9228 GCA_965372445.1 uncultured Thermoplasmata archaeon
CTCCCGGATTCCCGATAGTTGCCAAAGAACTTTCGCCTATCGCCTATCGCCTTTCAGTATGCTAACTCAAATCTCTAATCCCAAGTCGACATTAATATGGGCATAGCTACCACTTTGAGACTACTTTTCCATAAATGTAGAAAAAATTTATAATTTTTGGTTTAAAATTTAAATTAAAACGCTCTCAACCGGTTTTTTATCATATTGCAGATACCATGCCAAGGTTATTGCCATGACCCAGACCCCGATCGCAGTGCCAAATAATAGCAATTCAAATGAAATGGGATTGGTAGTGCCCAAATATGTAGAATCGAAGATCCGATGGAAAAAGAAAATATCTGCCCACCATTGATGGTCTGTTTGAGTGTCGCCCCATAACTGGCCTATATCGGGTAAGAGTGCAATCACCCCGCATAAATTCGCTATTATGAAATGATAAATGAAAAATCTCGAACTAGTAAGCGGGTGGAGTTCATAGGAAATAATATCGGCTTCTTGTTTATGGCGGTTGCGCTTTAGCAACCATTTGTTAGAGTCTTTGGTCACTACTTGCCATTTTACCGGAACCCATTTCTGGTTGGTATAATCATATATGAGTCGCTCTTTGATAAACGGCAATATAATTAGAGTGCCGAGTATGAAACCTAATGCCCAGTGACCTATTGGGTCCATATTTTAATGAGCCTCCCCAGACTGAATCTTAACCAAAACGATTAGATCTCCTGCAGCAAATTACCCCAATAATTTGCACCCCCGAAGTTCTCGTTGGCTATTTATATATATGTATAGTTATATAATATAAACCTTTGCTAGAGGATCGAATATATTAAATTTAATTTTAAAGGCATCTTTTCTGACAAAGTGGTAACATCTATCAGTAAAAATTCCAAGATACAAGAACCAAATTCCAAATAAGCTCCAAGTACCAAATTCAAAATTCCAAACAGTTAATATTTTGGCCTTCAGATCTAGAATTTTTTTTGGAACTTGGTATTTGAACCTTGGTATTTGCTTGGAATTTGCATCTTGGTTCTTGGAATTTTTTAAAAAAATGAGATTCAACCTTTGCATTTATCACTACAAAATTAATTATTTATCTTCCGCAACCACTTCTGCAAATTCCGTTTTATCAAACGATTGTTCAGAGATCGGTTGAACTTGTACTGCCTCAACGCTTTGTAATTTTTTGGTTGAAGTTCCAGGTAGAAATGGTTTGCCTGACTTTTTGCGTAAATACCACCAACCCGAAATTAACAATATTATAAGCAGGAGTAGAATTAGCGGCCACCAATCGAACTCGTCTGTGGACGGTGAACTGGGCGGTACCTCTTCCGGCATTCTAGCGTAGGTCATGTTATAAATATAGCTATTCATCTGTATCGTCCCGGATCTATAATCCGAGGTTGGTTCGCCAAACCTTAACTGACCTACCCGTGCATGTAGGTCTTTGAACATAACTTCAACAGTGCCATTACCAGTTATATCCAATACAGCTTGAAATGACACTCTATATTCGATCAGCCCTTCCCTAAAATCCTTTTCACCCACAAAAAGCGGATTGCCTGTAGATGCGATATCTTCAATAGGCCATGACATTATCTGGCCGATAACTTCAAAAGTCCACATTTTGCCTTTATGGCTTTGCATATCGCCGGTAAGCTCGAGCTCGTCATGTTTTTGGCCGTCCAGGCTGCCGCTAAATGATAGGTCGCTTTGCCAATCGGTATTGCCATCATTGTTATAATCGAGAGTAAGTGAAATTGTTCCTGCCTGGCGTTCTGGAATGTCGATGGGGTCGAAGCTTAGATCTAAGATTATTTTGGTGGTTTCATTTGGTACATATACATACTTTGGGTGATTGGTGAAAATCGTGTTTTCACGACCGTCATTGAGATAGCTCCATTCACCGGTCCACCCGGTAGCTAGCACATTTGTTTGGGCTGTTATGTTCTCTTCGGTTATAGTATCTAAATAACTATATAATGCATCCAGAACCGTTGCCATCGGGTTCCGATATCGAAGGTTTTCAAGTGTAAGTGCAAGAGCTACCGCTTTTTCGGCATCAATAAAGCCATAACCTTGTGCAAAATCATTTCTTCTATTATTAACTCCATTGCTATGGTTATCCGGGACCCCATTATCATTTTCGGTATTAACAGGTATATCATCAGGTTCAATATATGTCGCGGAGAGCTTCATAATGAGTTCAACTTCATGAATTAAGGTATTCGACGAATTCCAATATTCGTTATTTACATAATCCCCGTTACCCGAGTATTCATCATGGATCGTACTTACCCGTAAACCTGGTGCGGCGTGCCATAATAACGCTGCAAGACCGGACACGTGCGGGGTCGCCATTGAGGTGCCACTTATAGCCATATAATAGCCATCAATTGCATCTTGCTGGTTGCTCTGCTTCACGCTCGCTGTTATAAGTGTTTTACGCGCCTCCGTCGCCCATATCTGATAACCGGGTGCACCTATGTCGGGCCATGTAAAGTTATCCTGGGCGGAGCCGCGCGACGAAAAATAGGCGAGGCCAGATCCATCTTTTATCATTGCCGCAACGCTAATTACTGCTGGTGTAAGTGAATATGGATTGGTTGTGACATCCGAGCCGTCATGATTACCTGCACCTGCATTTCCGGCAGCGAACACTACAACGACGTTATTCTCGTAGGTGAGCCTTTCACAGACCTTTACAATCGAATCTTCAGGGTTATAGGCTGCATTTGTTCCCCAACTATTACTGACAGCCCTGATATTATATGGGTTGGCGTTTGGGCGGCTGTGGTCGTATACCCATTCCAGTGCACCTAACGCATTAATAATCGCAACCGCCTCACCAGTACTGATCCCAATAAGTTTACTGGCGGGCGCCATCCCGCGTCTGGACCCTGCCGAAGCATCGCCATTACCCGCGATCGTGCCTGCGCAATGTGTACCGTGACCGCTGCTTGTATCGGAATTCTCGACCGAGGTATAGGTATTGTCCAGATCGGATTTGTAGTTCAAGATGACCTTTTCACCGTAATCTAGGTCCGGGTGGCCCGCATCTATACCAGAATCAACTACAACAACCGTCACACCTTCTCCATCAATAGGTTTGGCAAACTTGCCGGTTAGATCGGTAATGTATGAATCCCAAACCTTTGTGGCGTTAGTTGAAGTTGTGCTCTCATCCATTAAATATTGCATGGGCTCGTTATATTCGATCCAGAATGTGCGTTCATAATCGGTCAATGCCATGATCGCAGGGCGGGTCGCGAGACCATGAACCGCCGGGATCACATGAAACTCTCTCAAGATCTCTATTCCGACTCGATTAAGGATCTTGACATCTTCAGGCAATATTTTATCGTAAAATTGAATTACGACTTCCAATTGTTGAGCTGGTGTAACCTCATTGAATTTCTCTTCTAAAAAAGGGTCGAGCACTCTATCCGAACTTTTTTGGTAATATTCGTAATTTAAATTAGGAAAAAAATCTCGCTCTTGAATATCATCTATCGGACGTGATACAGTCATACCCGGTAGCATTATTACTAGCATTAAACCTACTATGATAATAGCTACAAGCTTTCGATTTGGTAAAATGGATCGCATAATAAGCACCCACCTATATTCAAATGTTATATTTATATTTTTAATTTAAATAAATGATATATTAAATTCATTATTACAACTTGGTTATATTTGTACCTTTTTATAAGTTTTGCTTTTTATATTTAAGGGTTACTTTGTAACGTTTGGTATTTTTATACTCGATGAACCCATTTTAATTGTTCAGCTTGATGAAAAATAGAGTGTTATTGCTGCTGGGGCGGCTGTATGGGCGGGTACGGTTGTAACTGTTGCGGTGAGCCCATAGGTGGCGGTTGCATAGGCGGATACGGCTGTAACTGTTGCTGCGGCATACCCATGCATGGTGGCGGTTCTATTGGCGGTAATGGCGGTTGGTACATAATTGGCTGCTGCACGATCATCTGCGGCGGTGCAATTACGCCCAAAGGCGGTGGTAGTTTGGAGTCCTCCTCTTCAAGTTCGCGCTCGAGCTCACGCAGGGTTTTGTTGCGCTGCCAAATAAATAACAATATTCCTACCAAAACTATGATGATGATTACTATAACCATAATTATTATCCCGAGGTAAATTCCACCAGACTCTTCTTCGGTGCTGATTTCACCTTCAGTCACAGGCCCGTCGTCTTTGCCGTCACCATCCCCCCCATCATCCACAACTGCCGCAGTGGCGATCTTGACGGATATTATAGTTTCGATCTTGACCCCCGAATTGTCGGTCACTGTTAACGTAATATTATGCAAACCCGTATCGGTTAAGCTCATTGAAAAGCTCTCGGTGTTGCGTAAGGTGCCAAAAACATCAGATCTCCATTGATAATCCAGGCTGTCGCCATGGATAATGTCATCATCGGTGCTATTGCCGGCATCAAAATAGATCGGAGTTGTTGTATTGAAAACCTGTTGATTTAGCGGTGATGAAATTACGGGTACCGGTGCGTCATTTACATTATTGACGATAATTTTTACGGTCTGCGAATCCGAGCTCGCAGCCAAGTCCTCAACCTCAAAATTGACCCAATAAGTACCAACCATCTCGTTATCCGGCAAAATTGAGACTTCCCCTGTATCTTTATCAAACTCGTAGTTCTCACCTTGATCCAGGCCATCGATAGCGTCTGTAAGGTTGGTTGTGAATTTTAAAATGTCTCCATGTATAATATCATCATCATTCGCAGTTATAGTGAAATTCAACCAACTATCTTCATCTACAATTTTTTCTGACTGCGGGTCTAGATTTGGTGGATCATTTGTATTTATAACATCGATCTTGAGGTCTATAGAATCAGACCGCGGACCTTTGCTGGGATTTGGCTCCCGGGTGCCGGTTGCATTATTGTCACTGACCGTAATATTTAGGAATAAAAATCCGACATATTCATTGGTCGCGAAGATCGATAATTGTGCAACATTCGGATCTGCAGGGTCTGGAGCAATGTCGATCGCCGCCGGGGTAGCGAAAGTTTCATTTACAGAAAACGCAAGTGCATCACCATCAATATCATGTGCGATCACCGTCAAATTCAACCATTCATCTTCATTAGCGCTCTCGGCACCTTTGAATTCCAAGTGGGTGGTATCGCCATAAATATTTTTACCCCCAACAGACTCCAACACCGGCGCATCATTCGCCGGCCAGACCGTAACTTCGAAAACATTGCTGTCCGTATCGAGATCCGCATCGCCGCCCTCGACGCCATCATACCCTCTATCGATCGCTCTTACCTGGAACTCCAGTGTCCCGAAATAATCGTCGGAGGCTGTGAAATCCAGATGGTGGCCGTCGGCATCTAATTCTGCATGGATATCCTCATTATTCATAAGTATCGCAAATCGTAACGAGCCGTTATCATGGTCGTCCCAGAAATGATCGTTCAGGTCGATAAGGTTATCACCGCCATCCGTATCCTCATAGAACCCGAAAGTGTTGATGGGTATTGGCTCCGGAAGATATGGAGGTGAATTAATTCCATAGTGGATGCTGATATTGGAAATCTTAATTTTGCCTGCTGACATTGATGTAAACTTTAGCGGAATATCTACATTGATAGAACCAGGTGCTGCAGAATCGATAAAAGATTGTAATTCGGTTTTGAAATTATCGTTATTGTCAATTGTTACCTTTCCATCAAAAATTCCGGATAAGGACCATTCGATATCACCATCGCCCCCCACATCCAATGATGGATTAGTCGGGAAAATTATGCCGGTTGCCTTGGTATCAACCTGTATAAAATCGGTGTTAATATCCGAATACGTCATATTATCCGCAACTTGTGGCCCTTGTGCCATTACATGCAGGTAATCAGAATCGTCAACATAATCATTTAGATTGCTGAAGGCACTGTATTGAATAACAAAATCAGTTGGATTGATATCGGTGCTATTCGAGCCTAGTAATTCCCAATTTAGGTTGTTATTATTCCATATATATAAATAAGCCTGATAATGCGCAATTGAAAGTCCGGAATACCATCCATAACCTTCCCAGTGCACATTTAAAGAAGTAATGCCGCTCTCAGAGATTTGAAACCTGAAAAAATGAAAGGGATGATTCGAGAAACCCTTTGCAGAACTTAACATTCTTATATTATCACTAGACCTCACGGAAACGTAATCTTGGCTCATAAACGCATTTGCCATATACGTAGTTGGTGCAGAGGTTGGTGGATGCTGATTCGTCATCCCCCACCAAGCATCATTATTTGTCGTATCAAAATAATTGTGGGTGTATTGTTGCTCGGTACCAATCACCCCGAGCCCACCTAGCTCCAATTCAGCTTCTATAATCTCCGCACCCTCGGGGACGATGAGGTTCAGATCGGTATTCGTACCACCCCCATCCGGGAATTCGATTATCTCATCATTATTGCCGTTCCCCAAGGTCGTTATCGGGTTATCAAACCCAGCAGTTGTCAAACTAAACAATGGTAGTAATATTAATAGACCAACCATTAAAACCGCAAAACTTCGTCTATTGATCCTGGACAAATTCAAATTACGTGGATTATTCGACATATAAAAATCCCCCATATTATAATGTATAACATATTGGATATAATTTGTTACATAGAACATATAGTTTACGGTATATTTAATCTATTATATGTCGGGATTCGGTTGGTCGCCTAGTCTACCTGTCAGCCGGTCGGCCAGTCGACAGGTAGACAGGCGGACAGGAAGACTGGCAGACATGCGCCCAATAAATTCGATATATGTTTGGGTTCTTTTTGGGATTTTGGATTATTTCGGGGTATTAAAAGGGGAGGAATCCCCTTAGACCCCTCTTTATTTCTCGAATGGTGGGACGCTTTGCGTCCCACAAACCTGGTAATAAAGAGCACGGGCAACCAACTTCGTTGTTGCCCTCGGGCTCTGCTTGGCAAAAGCCAACCAGACCCAGGGGGTTTAAGGGGGAGATTCTTCTCCCCCTTTTACATCCCCCATATAGCAGCCCCGACCGGATTTGAACCGGTGCCGAGGGATCCAGAGTCCCTAATGCTACCACTACACCACGGGGCTCCGTCTTCACATTAATACAAGTCGCCCCTACGGGTCATTTACTTCGTAAATAACCCTGGAGCTTAAAATTCTCTTTGAGAATTTTAACCCCCACGGCGCTATTATGAAGACAAGGTCAGGAAATATCATGTCTATTAGTAATATTTTTTGGTATTTTTCCATAAGGATGATGGATGGACTGCTATGAATCGGGTTTAAGATTGGAGATTGGAAATTTGAAATTTACAATTTTTAATTGGGTTTTTGCCCTTGGGATTTTATTGTTGTTGTTTCTGGATCTTCGCCCAGGTATCACGGAGTTGTACCGTCCGATTAAGGACTAGGTTATCGTAAGTGGTGTCTGGGTCAACGCAGAAATAACCGAGACGCTCGAACTGAAAACGATCCATTGCCTTTAAGTCTGTCACCCCAGGCTCGATCTTGCAGCTCTTGAGTACCTTCAATGATCCTGGATTTAGGAAATCCTTATAGTCCTGCTCTTTTTGACCTGCAGGGTCCTTTATCGTGAATAACCTTTCGTAAAGCCGCACTTCAGCATCAATTGCATGTGCCGCTGACACCCAATGCAGCGTGGACTTGACCTTACGACCATCAGTTGCATTCCCGCCGCGCGTTTCAGGGTCGACAGTGCATCGTAATTCGACCACCTCACCATTCTCTTTGACAATCTCATTGCAGGTAACGAAATATGCATACCTGAACCGCACCTCACGGCCCGGAGCCAGCCGATAAAATTTATTGGGCGGCGCCTCCATAAAGTCATCTTGCTCGATGTAAAGCACCTGCGAGAACGGAACCTTACGCGTTCCTGCAGCCGGGTCCTCGGGGTTGTTAATGGCCTCGATATCCTCAACTTTATCTTCAGGATAATTTTCAATTACAACCCTCAATGGGTTCAATACCCCCATGAAGCGTGGTGAGGTTTTGTTGAGGTCATCGCGTATGCAGCGCTCCAAGAACTCCAAGTCGATCATACTATTGACCTTCGCCACCCCGATCTGCTTACAGAAACTGCGAATCGCGGTCGGAGGATAACCGCGTCTGCGCATACCGCTTATCGTGGGCAATCTTGGATCGTCCCACCCATTAACATAACCGCCCTCCACCAGCTCCAACAGCATCCGTTTGCTCATTACCGTGTATGAAAGGTTCAGCCTTGCGAATTCGATCTGCTGCGGGTGATAAACCTCAAGCTGATCGATAAACCAATCGTAGAGCGGTCGATGGTCTTCAAATTCTAATGTGCATATTGAATGAGTAATATCCTCAATTGAATCTTCAAGCCCGTGTGCCCAATCGTACATTGGATATATACACCATTTGTCGCCTGTGTTATGATGGGCAGCATGCAATATTCGGTACATTATTGGATCGCGCATGTTCATGTTCGGGTGCGCCATATCGATCTTAGCGCGTAGTACCTTTTCACCGTCCGCGAACTCGCCCGCCTTCATACGCGCGAGCAACTCCAGGCTCTCTTCGATCGGCCGTTCACGGTGCGGGCTGTTCTTGCCAGGCTTGGTCAAGGTGCCGCGAAACGCTGAGATCTCTAATGATGTAAGCTCATCCACATACGCCACACCTTTCTTGACGAGCTGTACTGCATAATCGTACATCTGGTCAAAGTAATCCGAGCCATAAAAAAGTCGATCTTCCCAATCAAACCCAAGCCATTTTACATCTTCAATTATGGATTTAACATATTTGTCCTCTTCTTTGGCGGGATTAGTATCATCGAACCTTAAGTTGCATTTACCACCGTACTCTTCAGCAATACCGAAATTTAAACAAATAGATTTGGCATGACCAATGTGTAGAAATCCATTGGGTTCCGGTGGGAACCTAGTATGCACTCGCCCGTCGTATTTGCCGGTTTTATTATCTTCGTCGATAATTGTACGTATGAAATCTTTGCTGATGGTTTCGGCGGCTTCCATTGGTCGTCCCCTAATGATTTCGATATATGTTTGGTGTCTTTTTAGGATTTTGGTTAAATGATGGTCGTTAAAAATATTAGGAATATCAAGGGGGAGAAGAATCTCCCCCTCATACCCCCTCTCTTTTTATCCCGGTTTGTGGGACGCCTTTGGCGTCCCACCATTCGAGATTAAAAGAGGGGTTT
>CBDVCJ010000152.1:0-9194 GCA_965372445.1 uncultured Thermoplasmata archaeon
GGGGTGGGGGGACTGCAAACTAAAAACCACAAACTACAAACTTCTAAGTTACCGAGTCCCGACCAATGTAAATTAAAAGTTTTAAACATGAAATTGATAAGTGCCGAGCTGATCCGAAGTGAGCGGTTGGGCAAGAAGACGACGTATTTTGTTGTGGATGAGGCTGACTAATTGTTGGATTAGGTGTGTCATTAATTAAGTGCGTGGGATAAGGCGCCATTATGTTTGTTTGTAGGACAATTTCACCAATGGTTAAGTGCGTGGGATTGCTAGCTGTTTGCCAAATTGTGTGGGATTGTTAAATTAAAGCCCTTTGGTGTGGGACCTGAATGCCATTTAGTTGATGCGTCGGATTGTCCACTGGTTAATTTATTGCGTCAAAGCGTTTTCATTTGATTCCCGCCGGTATTGTTTATTTGAGCAATCCCACGTATAATGGTAACTTGAGACAATCCTACGCCTCAAGGCTATTAAATGGCAATCCAACGAACCAAATTTAAGACAAACATATCCTACGAACAAAATAATTTTCAAAGATATCCCACAAATAAAACTAGCTTCAGTAAACAACGCTCCGCGTCTCACATTCAGGACAGGTTATTGCCAACGGGCGGGTGGTATTCAAAACATTAATGGCTTCACCGCAACGATAGCATTTCGTGGTTTCGAGCTCAAACCCAACCCCCAGCTTTGGCAATTTGGCAGGTGGTTTGGGGGGATGTGCCACCTTATCCTTTGGCACTTCCTCTTCAGGTTCTTCCGGCTCTTTTCGCATCCTTTTCATTACAATAAATACCAAAGCCAATATAATGATAATACAGATCACCCCAAAAACAATGAACTCCGAATTTTGACCAAGCCCTAAAATACCTTCATCGGTAGTATCCGTGGCTTCAATAATATTCCTTTTGGTCGGATAGTCTTTACGGTCCCATGGGTGCGTATCATCGTCGACCGCTTTGAGCGCGGGTACACTATCATCCCCTAAGAATTCTTCAAGGTTAGTGAATCTATCGCCATCAGGGTCTTCATTTGCATCGCGGTGATCTAAAGGATTTAAGGAATAGAACGTTTCCCACCAAACAAAGATCCCGTCTTCATCATTATCCACAATATTAATTTCTAGAACCTTGATCTGTATTGTTATATTCCGATGGTAGACCTCATCCGAAACTTCAAGTTTAATTATATGGTTACCTTGTGGAAGTGACTTGTTTATTAGTTCTGCATCACTGCCCAATAATCCCGAAATGTCGGAATACCACGAATATGTGAACTTTTCTACATGGTCCGGTATATCCAGGTCCGCATCTTCGACCGAGCTGATAAAACTTATTTTGCTCCAAGGTAAAAACAGGTCGTGGTTTTTTGGTGAGACGATCGTGGGGTTTGGTGGGTCTGGTGTATTTATTATTTCAAACGTCACAAGTTCAAAATCCACCCCGCCTTTTCCGTCACTTATGCTTACATTAATATCTTTAAAAATTCCAACCGCTTTATTGGGTGCTTTTAAGGCTAACTTGCCATTATTTTTATCGAAACTGTACATGCTTTTTGCAAGCCCCAATTTCTTAGAGATATCGATCGAAAAGGTCAATTGGTCACGATCCGCGGGATCATATCCCGAAAAAGTATAATTGAACCATTTACCTTCAAACGCAATTTGGGGCGTTGTATGGTTCAATATCGGCGCATCGTTCACAGGTTCAACGATAACTAAAAGTGTATCACTAACCTGAGCCTGACCGTCACTGGCATAGAACGTTATGGATTCTGCACCATACCAATTTTCGTCTGGTGTAATATTTATCATACCATTCGGTTGGAGCTCGATATCAAGATTGATGTTACCCAAATTTGTGAATTCCAGCGGGTCATATTCGATCGGGTCATAGAAGATATCGTTGAGATTTATTTGGTCATAATAGGTGTCCTCTTGGATCTCAAGTCTGGAATTATAGAACAAGGTCGAAAATGAACGGTTGATCTTGGGCGGGTCATTAACAGAGATTATTATGACCTCCATCTTCCACGGTTCTGCAACAAAATGGCGTGGATCGAAATCGTTACTCGGATCGGTATCCGTTGCATTGATCAAAACGAACTCACTACCTATATCTGACCCCTCAGGACGATTATACATGTTTTTCTTGAGCTTGAACTTCAAAGAACCATTATTTAATGATGTGATAGTAATATTTTCGCTATTATAAACGCTCTTCCAGGCCGAATTTTCGTTATCCCAGAGCGTAAAGTGAAGTTGATCTTTATCCGCATCCTCGAATACATAGTTTGGTGACCAATACTTAATCCTGCTATCCTCGTAAAGTAAGATCGTTGCCGGCGCAGAGTCGCGTATATACGGTGGAAGGTTGTTCGAGACCTGCGGTCCAAAATGACGGATGTTAACATCGCCAAGTGCCTCGTTCTCTTTATCTTTCGCATAGAATCTATAGGTATGTGCCATGCTTTCGCCTAACAGCAAACCATCGATTTGATATTGGTAGATGCAGCCGTCGGTATAATTCTTATCATTATCATATCGTTTCTTCATTGGTACAGGATCGCTATCATTGATCGCAAGCGTGATCTTGGTCGGGGGGTCGTTATTATCATCATAATAAGTAACATTGTAGAGATAGGTAAGATACGTTTTGCCGACTTTTTCGACCACCCCACCACCATCAAGCAATGGCGGAATAATTGATATCGCTGAAACCTTACTGATCTTGTATTCCGCCCACCCATTCAAAAAATCGTTGCCAAGTCTCCAACCAATTTCACCACCGGTTTCACGGTTACGACCAATGGACTGCACATATAGTCCTATATATGTCCGTTCATAATCAATATATTCATAATATTCTATTGTTCGGTTCAGCCCGAATTTGTGCTGTTTGTTGGCCTTGAAGGTCACACCGTTAAAATGACCTGGGCTATCTTCATGATAGATCAATAAATTCACAACGGTATAGAAATCGATCGCTGGAGTTATACCCGGGTCATAATGTACCGGCGCACTTTCAGTGATCTCGAGAGTTAATGAAAAGTTCGTTGTATAATTATCGGGGTCGGGTGAATCTATTATATACCAATCGAAAATATCCATATCTGTATCCAAGCTCTGATTGTAGATCGGACCTGAGATTGGTTCCGCATTAGTTATGATCTGATTGTTGCTATCTTGGACAACACTCTCAACCTCAACAGTCATATTATAGGTCATCGTATAATCGCCCATCCAGCTATCTGCTTGGAAGGTATTATAGAACCCGAAATAATAAGTGTCGGTTTTAAACGCGTGCGAGAACGTCACGCCTGTTTCACCAGATCTATAATTATCTCCTCTTAGCGTCAGTATTTCTTCATTATAAAGGCCATAGATCAGAAGCAGTACCTCATGATGAGTCCACCCGCCACTTCGACTGACCGAATTAATTGTGATGGTCAAGTTATCCACCATATCATTATCCTCATCCGTGTCAAGAGGTATTCTGAACCAATCCTGGTCACTGCTACCGCCAACCGTTGTAGTTGTCGAGCCTAGGATTATCAAAGGTAGATTGGATTTGATGAGTGCATAACCCGAACCGGGGTCATTGCCAAAATCGTAACCAAGCTCAGCTTCGTCAATCATATCGGTGCGCGCACGTGTATTTGCAGGTAAGGGTTCCTCTTCAAATGCAGATTTGTCTAATTCTATTTCCTTTACTTGTCGTTTAAATTCTTCGGTGATGGCGTCGATCGTTTTTTCGCGCTCGATAGATAATTTTTGCTCATCAAATTCATATGTGCTGTCAAATTTATCCGGACGTTCAACCAGATCTTCGGCATACCCAAAACTGCTTGATATCAATAAAATTACAATTAAGATCATAACCCATCTTGTAACCTTAACAGTTAAGTATCCCAAATCTCGGCCTCCGTTATCATATAATTATGTACAGATATTAAAATCATTATATACTCTTAAATCTTTTGGTTTATTTTTATGACTTATGTGGCGGTTTTGAGTGCTTGGCAAAAGAAGGCTTAAGGATTGAGGATTGAGGATTGGGGTTTCCTATGGAAAGGCGAAAGGCGAGAGGCGACATATGGCAATTTAAATCGGGAGCGTCGGGAGCTGGGGAGCTGCGGGAACACGAACCTATGCCTAATTATTAATCACAAGTTGAAATTGGAAATTTGAAAACCTGTTCGGGCTCCCGTGCTCCCGTCTAGGGTATCAAATAATCAGGCTCCCGGATTCCCGATAGTTGCCAAAGAACTTTCGCCTATCGTCTGTCGCTTTGGGAATTCCGAAGGAATTCTCAACGCGAGGCAACTTGACGAAGTAAGTTGCCGCCATGGACGATAAAAAATCATCCGCCTCTCGCCTATCACATGACGATCTCCAATCTCTAATCCTTTTTCTTACCCAACTCCTTAATCCTTAATCCTAAATCCACCATACTTGCCAAATAAACATGTTTTTATATCTTTGTGCCATTATGCTCACTCAGGCATAACGGAATAATACCATAGCTGAGTACTATGTATAAACAAATCCCATTAACAATATTATTAACGATAATAATAGCCACCGCAAGCTTTTCGGGGTGCGTTAGCGACGAATCTGAGGGCAAAATAAAATTGAAGATCTTCCATGCCGGCAGTCTCTCAGGCCCCTTTGAAGAAATAGAAAAATATTTTGAAGACCGACATGACGATATCGACGTCCAACGTGAAGCAGCAGGAAGTGCCGAGACCATCCGGAAAGTCACTGATATCGGCAAGATCGCAGATGTTGTAGGTTCGGCAGATTATTCATTAATCCAATCTATGATGATAGACAACACCCCGCAGTTTGCTAATTATTATATACAATTTGCTAGAAATCAATTGGTGATCGCATATACAAAACACAGTGCCTATAAAGACGAGATCAATGATACTAACTGGTTTGAAATATTTCAGAAAAAAGATGTCATCTTTGGATTCTCCAACCCGAACGCCGACCCCTGCGGCTACCGGGCATTGATGTTGATACAGCTTGCTGAGCTTTATTATAACCGAACAGATTTATTTGAAGAGCTTGTGGCTTCACATACTGCTATAAGTGTATCTGAAAATAATGGCAATTTTACGATCCGATCTCCTGAAAATTTGAACCCTGACAGTTCTATTATGATCCGTCCAAAGGAAACCGACCTGATGGCGCAGCTGGAATCTGGCAACTTGGATTATTTACTCATCTACCGTAGTGTAGCATACCAACACCGTGGATCGGGAGTGGAATTCATCGAACTCTCAGCCCAAATTGATCTCAGTTCAACTGATTATGCTGATATTTTTAGTAAAGTCAGTCTGAGAACATTCGTTGATCTGGCTGGAGAAAGTAAAACCATAGTAGCCAACCCGATCGTTTATGGCATTACGATCCCGACAAATGCGGCCAACCCTGCAGAAGCTATAGAATTTGTTAAAATTATGATAAGTGAAAGAGGTCAAGCTGCATTGGTTAGCCAAGGTCAACCTCCGATAATACCTGCACGAACCAATGATATTTCACAAGTTCCGGAAGAATTACTGGATCTTGTGGTAGAGGTTTGAATAATAACCTGAACAAGTGATTAGATGAACGCGAAAAATACAAATGAGGGGGATAGCACTGACAAACTCGCAATAAATGGTTTAGCCGCGCGATTAAAATTCACCTCTGATAAGACCTTAAACAAATATACGATATTGTTCATAATTTCGCCTGTATTTGTTTTGGCATGGATGTTTGAAGCTTATATGCTCGCGGGGTTGGTTTTAATAATATCAATTTTAATATGCATACTTGGAAAAGGTTTAAAATATCATGTTATTACACCATTGTTAATTTTGGTTTTTTATTATTTTATAGTTCATTTTATTGTACCCGGAGCCATTGCTCTATATGACATTTTAAATTTATTGTTGGGCGTTTATTTTACTGTAATAATTATCCTGATCATTTTAGCGCTGACAATATTTTTGATCATATTGATACCCGAGCTGAAACACCTAAAACCGCAGACGATCTCGCCGGTTTCTGTGCTCGGTTATGGACTCGCAGCGGTGCTTATTGTACTGGTACTTTTACCACTATTGACTCTGTTCACAAGTACAGATTATACGACACTTGCGGAAACCTTCTCGGATGAGACCGTGCAAAGTGCGATCGGCCTAAGTATGCTAATGGCGTTTATTGCAACTTTGATGGCGTTGATCTTCGGTATTCCATTAGGGTATATTTTGGCACGTAAAGATTTCATTGGAAAATCGCTAATTCAAGGTGTTGTCGATGTACCAATTGTCATTCCACATACGGTTGCAGGTATTGCACTTCTAACGGTTTTCGGGAGGTACGGTATAATCGGTGCACCTTTAGACGAAATGGGGGTGAGATTTTTCGATGCCTGGCCCGGGATCGTGGTCGCGATGATGTTCGTATCGTTCCCGTTCGTTGTGAACTCAACCCGCGCCGGTTTCGCAGCGATCGACCCACGCATGGAGAATGTAGCACGCAGTCTCGGCGCCACGCGCGTGAAGACCTTCACGAAAGTGCTCCTACCTTTATCCTACAAAAATATCGTCACCGGCAGCATCATGTGCTGGGCACGCGCGATCAGCGAGTTCGGGGCTATCGTCATTATTGCGTATTGGCCAAGAGTTGCACCGACTTTGATCTACGACCGGTATAATTCCTTTGGACTGGAAGGTTCTAGCCCAATTGCAGTACTGTTGGTAATCATATGTCTTGCGGTGTTTATTATATTGAGATTCTTAACAAATTTAAAACCAGGAACATTCAGTTCACATAAATATAGAAGTTGAGCGAAAAAGTGTGGTAAATATGCTTGAAATTGTTGCGCTATCCAGATCCTGGGACGAATTCCAGTTACGAGATATCAACCTTCAGATCGAGCAAGGCGAATATTTCGTTGTGCTCGGCCCTACAGGTGCTGGTAAAACGCTGCTGCTCGAAACGATCGCGGGTTTCAATTTGCCGGATCGCGGTAGTGTTCAGATCGATAATAATGACTTTACTTACACTGCACCCGAGTATAGAAATATGGGGTTCGTTTACCAGAATTATATGTTGTTCCCTCACCGCAACCTTTTCAAGAATATTTCGTTTGGGCTAGAGCTTAAAAAAACTCGCAATAGTAATATAGAGGATAAAGTAACAAGGATCGCAAAATTACTGAACATTAACCATCTATTACATCGCTTCCCAGATACCTTGAGCGGCGGTGAGCTCCAGCGCGGCGCGCTCGCGCGTGCGCTTGTGCTCGAGCCTCGGATATTATTGCTCGACGAGCCGCTGAGTGCTCTTGACCCGCCAACCAAACAGCCAATAATGCAAATGCTCAAAGATCTCCACAAAAAGCTGAGCATCACAATCTTACATGTAACCCACGACCGTGAAGAAGCTATGGTGATGGCGGATAGGATTGCAGTTATGAACGAGGGCAAGATCGTGCAGGTGGGCAAACCGTCGGTGATTTTCAGGCGCCCCAAGAGCGAGTTTGTCGCGAGCTTTGTCGGCGTGGAGAATATCTATTCGGGTAAACCAGAACGGGTCGGTAAGATTACGAAAATTAATGTAAAAGGTATCGAAATTTATACTACCCAAACGCTACCCGCAATTAGAAAAACTGCAAACGTGGCACTTCGGCCTGAGGACATTATCATAACTCTTGAGAAGATCCCGTCGAGTGCAAGAAACAGTTTCAGTGGTAAGATCAAGGGGATCACAGATAAAGGTGCTATTATTCAATTGAATATCGATATCGGGGTTGAAGTTATTGTTTATATTACCCATCAATCATTTGTGGATCTGGGATTGAATATTGGGTCGGAAGTTGTGAGTTCGTTCAAAGCGTCGGCGGTGCACGTGTTTTAAGTTTTACGAGTAATGATTGGGTTGATTTACCGCAGAAACGCAGAAAGATTTTTATTCTGCGTTTCCGCGTCTCTGCGGTAAAAAACTATGGAATTGAGTTATGTGTCGAATACCAATCATTTTTCAAACATTTCATAATTACTATAAACATTAAACCGTCTCGTACCGTGCCTCAGGAACCCAACCAGCCCAATATCATATTTCCGTGCCAGTTCCACCGCAGTCTTCAAAGGCGCGCCTCTCGAAATTATCACCGGCAGCTTGGCTCGTAAACATTTCAAAACTATATCGGATGATACACGACCTGTGGTATACAATAGTTTATCTCGGAATATATCGGTATTTCCAGGTTGCTCGAGTAGATATTTACCAATGACCTTATCCACCGCATTATGGCGCCCGATATCACATGCGGTTTCGATCACTTCCATTGAAGTTAAAAATAGAAATGAATAGTGGTAGGCACCGGTTTCCTTGAAGAGTGTGATCTTGTCTTTGATTTTATCGTGGATCAAAAACAGATCTTCAGCTCTTAATTTAAGTTTGACATCCATTTTTTCAAGCTTATCCAGCGGCCGTTTGAGCTCCGGGAGGCTCCCGCATTCGGTCCAGATGATATTGTAATTGCGTGCCAGGAATTTCTTGCGCGCTTCAAAATTATCTAAATTTACGCTAATATAAATAATATCTTTCTTACGTTTATATTGATATTCCAGAATTTCTGCGGGGGATCTAATAAAACCTTCAGCATAAAGGTTACCATAAACAAAGCTCTTGATATCGTTCTCCTCGTCAGGGCCAACCGGTGAAATTATCGTATCGAAACTCACTTCGTCATTGATTTCGATGTGTGCTATAGCTTCCTCTGCTATTTGATCTTGAACTTTACGAAGTTTATTATTTTTAAATTGGACTATTTCAATCGATTTCATTTTATTGCTCCTTTTAAAGTTGCTATTACTGCCTTAAAAACATTATTCGCATCTGGAAGTGTCTTCAATTGATGTTTAAGAGAATTTTCCCATGCGTTAATAAATTTTCCTTTTCTTTCGATCAGATCTTTTATATTAAACTCAATATTTTTAAAATTAAATTTCATTTGCAAAATAGAATTATCTAATTCTAATTCTTTACTTAAATACCAGACATCGTATAAATCTCGTGGCCTGGTTCGCTCAAAAAGTGATCTTATCTTTTCTGCAAATATTTCTTCGATTGAATAAACTAAAACTTTTTTATTAATACCATCTGAATATACATGAAGAATACCTTTTTGTTG